>NZ_LHPH01000008.1:0-199342 GCF_001298125.1 Pseudoalteromonas porphyrae
TAAAATATGTAGAAGAGGGTTGTTGCTAATCTTGATTTGTATTTATGGTTTTATATTATATATCGAGTGACATTGTGATTGGTTGCTATTGAAGGTTTTAATCTCTTTGGTTTTAATTCTCTGGGCTTGCAAGTGAGAGTAAGCTAATCAATACCAATCTGGATAAATATTTGAACAATTTAACGAATTAAATAGACCCCACATTTATCCAGATTGGTATAAGATCCCCCTCATCGCAAAGCGAATTTGAGCCTAAGCGAAAAGCTTTGCCATGGGGTAGGTCATTAAAAAGAGGAATACGAAGTCATACGTGACTTTTAAAATATCTTATGTTGATAAATAAATTGATAACCTTAGACACTTGCTGTGCATTGAACTACCACTTGACCCCATACAAGGCGTATATCAGTAATTACTGTCACAGTAAGTTATATAATTTGCGAGAATGGTCACGTATTTAATAAAATTTGGATTGTTTTCGACTCGAATAAGTTAAGTTTTAAATGAGTCTTTTTAATCTATTTAATGAACTGGGAATAACTGATATAGATTTAGGAGTAGCTCCCAAGTCACTGTAAATGCGCAATGGATTGGTTTTATGTGAACTTGCATTTAAATGACTCGGGTGTGTGTTACAAACTCTTTTTCGGTGGTAATGCTACGTTAGCAAAGATTAAGCCAGCTACGAGTGACATAAAGATTAGAAATGTTTGCTGCCCGATATGTTCAGCATAAACAAAATCTTGCCCTTCAATAAGTGAATTTAGCCCGATATAGGTTTTACTCCCCGGTACTAGTACTATTAGGCCCTGCATAGCAACGATAGACGCAGGTGCATTAGCGATACGATTAAATAAGTTACTAAAAACACCGACAGAAAATGCCCCTACGAATGTCCCTAAGGTGTAATCCAAATACATCGCAGAGCCAATACTTGTGCCATAAGCAATAAAACCTGACGCAATCGACCATGAAGCATGTTTGAGTTTAGTTCTAAAAATAACGATTAAGCTACTACATAAAAGTAGAATTGCTAGCCATGCAGTCCATTTTGGTAAAGGCTCTGGCGGTACAAAATCAACCTGACCGAAAATAGCAAATCCTATCGCAATACCAATAAAGGCACCAAAATAAAGCTTAAACAACAACATAAATGAGTCCATGACGCGCGCTGTACCTGACACTAAATGTCTTGCTGCGAGTTCTGCAAGCCCTAATGCCAATGCAAGCCCGGGTATAAACACAATGATGGCTGACAGCACGACTAGCCGTATATTAATGCCCACATCTAAGTAAACGCTTATCGCACATGCCAAAATAGCAGAGACGATGGCAACGAGTGGTTCAAGCATGTGCGCTACTCTTTTGGAGCGGCTTGACCACATTACAAATAAATAAACAACTAATGTTAAAGTCGCAGACCAGAATACGTCATTCCAGCTAGTGCCCATTAGCATTGCAAAAGCTCCACCAGAGGTAGCAAAAGCAATACCGGTTGTTACTTTATTATAAGGGTTGGGCATAACAAAAATGGCATCAAGCTGAAGGTCAACTTCTTGCAGAGTTAGTTCGCCGTTTAGCATCTGATTCACAAGGTCGTCGGTGTCGGCGAGTGAACCTAAATCATGATCGCCAGGGTCAACACGTGCAACGTGAGTGTATTCGTCTTCGTGGCCGTCAGTCCAGATAACAAAAGTAACGGATGTGGGGGACATAACAAACGATGATTTAAGATCAAGGTATGTTGACACTTCCATTAAATGGGCTTCGAGTCGATAAGCTGGAGTGCCATATTTATGGAGCATTTTGCCAAGCTTAACGATAAATTTTCGTTTTTCAGTAAACGTTGCGGTTTTCAAATGATGTTTGAACCAAAGGTTAAATTGTTCAGTTAAAAAATATAGACAATGTAGCTTAAATTGCCTATGTAATTGGCGGCGATTTTAAACACTAATCCCCGCCTGTCTAGTTTTTTCTTAACTTAGTTTACTTGTTCTTTGCTTCAATCCATTGTGCCATGTACTGAGTACTGCGCATCGTGTGGTGTTTAAGCATTTGGCCCGTAAAATTGCTTTCACGGTGAGCTTTGAGCTGTTGAGTGATGCTTTGAATTTTTTCAACCAATTGACTTGCCAGCGGATGTTTATCGTAATGTGTTTCTAATAAAGCCGCACCCGCGTTTTGTGCTTGTGCAAACAAAACGCTATCTTGATAAAGAGCAACAGCTGCGTCAGCAAAATGTTGTGGATCGTTTTCAACAGACCCATTCCATGGCAGATCATTATGCATGCCTTCACTGCCGATAGACGTTGTAACGCTTGGTGTTTGCATTATCATCGCCTCTAGTAACTTACCTTTAATACCAGCACCGAAACGAATAGGTGATAAGCATACGCGTGCACTTTGCATAACCTCGTATGCATCATCTGCCCAGCCTTTAATTAAGAATCCTGTTTTGGGATTGTTCAGGGCTGTGGCTTTTGGTGGCGGATATGAGCCATATATATGCAGTTGCGCGTGTGGTAGCTGTTTTCTGATCAGTGGCCATATTTGTTGCAGGTATAAAACTGCGTCCCAATTTGGGGCATGGCGAAAATTACCTATGGTCATAAAGTGTTCACGTTCATCGAACGATTTAGTTTTCTCTGGCAGTGCAGCTAAATCGACCATAAAAGGCAAATGATGCAATAGCGAGCTATCTACTTTGAACACATCACCAAGAAGTTGCATTTCATAACTGGAAATAATTAAACTTAAATCGCACCGTAAAATAGCAGCAATTTCCCGTTTTGCGATATCAGAATGTAAATCGCTGTGATCAAACGCTCTATTTCCTTTATGTGCTTCATGGCGGGCATTACGTAAACACTGTAAATCTTCTGTATCGAGTACTTTTAATGCTGTAGGGCAGTATTTATCTACGCGCCAACCAAATTGCTCTTCCATCATAAAACGGTCAAACATGACAATGTCAGGGGCGTAATGTGCAACATATTCATCAAAACTAGCGCAATTGAGAGCGATAGTTGTACTACTAATACCAAAATCACTAAGGTTTACCATGTGCTCAGTTTTTTGTGCAGGGCTGGCAAATTCAACGTCCCAACCTTGGGCTGTAAATGTGTTTAACAACGACATCATATGCGTGCCTGCCGCTGATGAATTGGGCTCTGGCCACACATAGCCAATTACTAATACTTTTTTCATTGACTTGAATCTCTTACTTTTAGGTGTACGTCGATTAATGTTCTTACCGCAGGCGTGCCGTGGCTAAGTAATTCTTGCAACACGTGGCAGGCTCGCTTGCCTATCTCATTTGCATTGATGGTCACGCTACTCAAAGAAGGTGACATTAAACATGAATCAGCTAAGTCATCAAAGCCGACAACTTTTATATCTTTGCCTGGGATTAAGCCTTGCTCGCGGATCGCTTCAATAACACCATAAGCAATGACATCGTTAAAACAAATGATTGCTTTTGTATCAGGGTATTGAGCATACAGCGAGTTAAATGCATCGCGTCCGCCTTGGCGATTAGTTACTGCATTTAGGCATGGCTTATCATCGCTGATTTTGAAATATTGTAAGGCGCTTTTAAAACCAGCTAAACGTTCATGATAATCTGAGATATCGTCGGTTCCACCTATAAACGCAATGTCTTCAATACCTTGTTGCAGAATATGGGTGGTGGCTAGGTGGCTGCCTTTTTTGTTATCGGGTAAAATCGTTGGGGCTGCACAAAAGGGAACTTCTCGCATGATGTGAATGACAGGAAAGCCACTGTTAATAAGTTCATCAACCCACTGTTGTGTAGTTCCTGGTGCCGGGCACATTATAAAAGCGGCGACGTTGTACTCTTTAAGTGTTTTAACAACTTGTGTTTGACGATCAACACTTTCTGCGGTGTTTACCAACATAGGCAGCATACCAAGCGCATGAATATGGTTTTCAAGCCCAACAGCTAGCTGAGCAGAGTAGGGGTTGGTTAAGTCATTGATGACTAGCGCCACTAAGTTAGAACGGCGACTGCGCAGTGCAGCAGCATCGCGATTATATACATAACCTAACTTATCAATTGCTTGCAATACCTTTTCTTTACTTTTATCACTGACTTTGTCACTTTGAGTGAGTACTAAGGAGACCGTTGACTTGGAAACTTGTGCCTCTTTGGCAACGTCAAAAATGGTTATATTGTCGGTTTTATTTTTCATTTAGATTACGAGACAGTGATTATATGGACCAATTAGGGAGTTTAACGCAATTTAGCCTAGTAATGAACGCAAAAACTTTATGGATTTTACGAAACATGTTTAGATACACACCTAATAAAAAATACCAAGGATAAAAAATGAAAGGCATAACGCTTTTATTTGCTCTCGGGCTCAGTGTTTGTTTTAGCAGTGCAAGCTATAGCACACAAGGTTATCAAACCCCTTCAAGTGATTTAGCTGCACTAGTAGATGCAAAGTTAGCGCCTAGTAGTTATTTATCATCGGATGGGCAATGGCTTGCATTATTTGACCGTAAACGTGTTGAAACATTGGACGACTTAGCAAAAGAAGAGGTGAAGTTAGCAGGTATAAAACTAAACCCAGCTAACTTTTCACGCTCTCGTCCTCGCTCAAAGTTTAGTAGCTTACAATTAAAACACATTGAAACAGGTGCTGTAGTTGAAGTTAATAATTTACCACAAGGTGTGATCCGTTCACCTAAATGGTCAAGTGATGGCGAATATCTTGCGTTTATTGTTGAGCAACCTACCGAGGCTCATTTGTGGGTTTACAACACGCAAACCAAACAAGCGCGTGAGCTTGCGGGAGTTGCATTAAATTCAGTATTAACAGCAACACCATACCAATGGCTGCCGGATAGTACTGCAATTGTTGCTAATGCAGCTGTTAATATCGGTAAGTCGCGTTTGGTTAGTGATGCAGACAGTGTGGTGCCAGTTATCCAACAAAGTAGTGGCCAAAAAGCACCTGCTCGTACTTATCAAAATTTATTGACGAGCCCGTTTGATGAACAACAGTTTAAATTTTATGGGCAAGGTCAACTTACCTATATTCCACTCAGTGGTGTGGCGACAGCAATAGGGAAAGCGGGTTTATTTAAATCATTTTCAATTTCACCAGACTCAACGAACATTTTAGTTGCGAGCATTGATGAACCTTTTTCCTATCAAGTACCTTACAGTCGCTTTGCGACAACATGGCAAATACTGGGGATGCGAGGTTTTGCGTTAGCTGAACTTGCTAAGCAGGCTCTGGCTGACAATATTCCTCAGGGTTATGATAGTGTACGAACGGGTCGCCGAAGCTTTCAATGGCGTGCTGATCAAGGAGCTGAAGTTATATGGGCACAAGCGCAAGATGGTGGCGATATGAAGACAGATGTGCCTCATCATGATCACATTTATAGTTTACGTTCGCCGTTTAAACGTGAGCCTAAATTATTTGCTAAAGTTGAACGTCGATTTGCGGGTATTGAATGGGCCAACGATAATGTTGCGTTGCTTAGTGAATGGCGTTTTAGCGATCGCCAATTACGTACTTATGTCATCCAACCTCGTAACGCAGATAAAAACCGTATTTTGTTCTCTGAGCGAAGCTACAATGATGCTTATAAAGATCCCGGTAATGCAATTTATGAGCGTAATGATTTAGGCGAAAACGTAATCAAAGTAGTCGGCGGACGTTATATATTCTTACGCGGAAATGGCGCATCAGAACAAGGTAATGTACCATTTTTAGATCAATATGATATAAAAACAAATAGCAGCAAGCGCTTGTGGCAATCTGCTGCACCATATTATGAGCGTGTGCGTGCGATGCTTGATGACGAAGGTGAAAAACTAATCACCATCAGAGAATCAAAAAAAGAGCAGCCAAACTTTTTTATTCGTGATTTAGGCAAGGACACCTTAACTCAGCTTACGACCTTTGAGCACCCTTACCCTGCATTTAAAGGTGTAACCAAGGAGCTAGTACGTTACAAACGTGATGATGGAGTGGAGTTATCAGGTACATTATACTTACCGCCAGGTTATGATAAAACACAAGGTACTTTACCTGTACTAATGTGGGCTTACCCACTGGAATATAAAGATAAAGCAGTGGCATCGCAAGTACGTGAGTCTGAGTATGAATTTACATATATAGGCTATTGGGGCCCAATGCCTTACCTTGCTAAAGGGATTGCTGTTTTTGATGACCCTAAAATGCCTATTGTAGGTGTTGAGGGCAAAGAGCCAAACGACTTATTTAGAAAGCAATTAGTGGCAAGTGCAAAAGCTGCCGTTGATGTCCTGGTTGAAAAAGGCATTGCGGATAAAGATAAAATTGCGATAGCAGGGCATTCCTACGGTGCCTTCATGGTTGCAAACTTATTAGCTCACAGTGACTTATTTAAAACCGGTATAGCTCGAAGTGGCGCTTATAACCGCACACTAACGCCGTTTGGTTTTCAAGGTGAGGAACGCGATTTTTGGCAGGCTCAAGACGTTTACGCAAACATGTCACCGTTTTTTCATGCTGAGAAAATTAACGAACCAATGCTAATGATCCATGGGCAAGAAGACCCTAATTCAGGCACTTTCCCAATGCAAAGCGAGCGTATGTATGCCGCACTAAAAGGGTTAGGCAAAGATGCCCGTTTAGTGATGTTGCCATACGAAGCGCATGGATACCGTGCTCGTAAGAGTTTGCTGCATGTACTTTGGGAGCAAGAGCAGTGGCTTGATAGATATTTACTGAGTGACGAAGCACCTGTAAAAGCGATGCCTGTCGTAACCGAGTAAAAATGAAAGCTCTTTATATATTTAATGTTGATTGTTTTAGCTAGCCGATAGATTTTTTAAAGGCTTTATAATCGGCTCTAACAAGTGTTAGAGTTTGTTTTTTATAAAACTAAATATCAGCATGGGGTTTTGCAAAGTTCATTAGCACAGCAAATACTTATATAGCCTTATTGCTTAATTGTTCAATTAAATGAATAAGGGAAAGATGTACTACTGACCTTCATGTTCAAGGTTGTGACGTATATTTATTGGTAGACATAGTGAAAAAGTAGTGCCAACTCCTATTTCACTTTCGCATTCAATAGTGCCCTGTAAAACCTGATGTATTAAATTAAACGCGATACTTAAACCTAAACCTGTTCCCCCCTGTGATCGGTTTGTTGTATAAAACGGATCAAAAATTTTATCTATTGCATCAGCTGCAATACCCACTCCAGAATCTGCAATGTCAATTAAGCATTGCGTTTGTGTGAACTCAATTTTGAAATGAATTACCTTGTTGCTCACATCATTAAATGCATGTGTTAAGCTGTTGTTTATTATGCAAAACAAAACCTGACTTAAAGCGTTAGGGCAACTAATCAGTTTTCCTTTATTTACAATATTTATATCTACTTGAACTTTTTTTGCTGCAATTGTGCTTGTATGACTTTTGATTATGTCGTAAATAAACTCTTCTATGTTTATTGATTCAGCTATTTCAAAGGAGTTCTCTACGGCAATTTGTTTAAATCTTTGTACTAACTCTGCGGCACGTTCTGCGTTTGTTTTTATTAGTATTAAACTTTGATCCGCGCGCTCAAAATATTGGTTAAAAATACTGCGAGATAAAGTATTCGCCGAAAAGTGCTTTTGCAATTGATGCGTATAATCTTGTAATATACTAGAAGCAGTAATGGTTATTCCAATAGGGGTGTTTACTTCATGCGCAATCCCTGCAACTAATTGTCCTAATTGAGCCATTTTTTCATGCATTATTAGCTGTTCTTGGGTATGTTTTAATTCTTCAATATTATTTTGTAATGTTTGGTGCATTTCCAATAAATGCTGATGAGACTGTGCATTGGACAATGCGATTGTTACATATGACGCTAAGCTTTCTAGTAATGTTAAATCATGTGCATGGTAACTATTGGGCTTAACACTTTGAATACTAATTACACCCAGCATTTTTCCGTTATGTTGCATCGGAACATACATCATTGATAATGCTTTTATTTCTTTGCTACCACTGTGTAGTTGATGATTAGCATTATCTTGTTCAGGGTAATAGTGGTGAAACTGAGTGTCGTAGTCATTTATTAATACAGATTGATTGTGTTCAACGGCATAGACAGCAAGTTGTCCTGGTTCCTCCATTGAACGTTCATAAGCAACGTAACGAACCCCACGCTCAACTGCATAGTTAAATTCTAAACAATTTTTATCATTATTGATAATACCAATTCCAAAACGATCGGCTTGAAAAATTTCATTGATTTGTGCGTATATATCATTGAGTAATTCATCCAAGAGTAATTGGAGTGTGAATTGTTGTCCGATTTGATTAATTACTTGTATTTCGCGTGTACGTTGACTGACAAGCTCTTCAAGCTTTATTGCCTTAGCCTTGACTATACCAATTCTCCAGCGAAAAATGAGCCCCAAAATTATGAGTGAAATACCCACAATTAATAAACGAAACCACAGTGTTTGTATTAACGTCGGTTGTACAGTAAAAGAGAGTACTGAAGGGGAGATCTGTGCTGTATTATTTTTATAATATGCCCGTGTTGTTAGGGTGTAGTCTTGTGGGGAAAGCTTACTTAATTGTACGTAAGGAGCATCGGCATCAATAAGTCGCCATTGAGGCTGATCTGGTAATAATTGGTATTCGTAAACAATTGACTTGTGAAGTAATTCATTGACCGCTATCTGTATATTAAAACTTGCCTCCTCAGGTTTTAAGATGAGGTTATTTAAGCGAGATAAAGGGGCTGATTCGCCATTGACCTTTAGACGTACTGTATTCAATTTACTCGGAGTAATAGAAAAAGGAAACTTATTTGGGTCGACTATAAGCACGCCCTTTGTACCGCCAAATACCATTAACCCACTGCGCAATTTAGTATACGATCCTAACCAAGCAACCCCAATGTCTACACCGTAGCCATTATTTAGAAGGCGAAACTGCTTTGTCGATAAATCAATGATACTAGTGGCACTCCAAATTCGTTGATCTTTATCAATCAGCATATTAGCACCAGGTGATTGCTTACCGATTGGAAATTCGCCTTTCATCTGATTAAATATTGGTTGTATTTGCTCCAAATCAGTCACTTTGTCAAAACCAGTGCTGGTGGTGAGCCACATATTATTTGCTTGATCAACTACCATCCCTAATACGTAATTATGACTAAGTCCTTGTGATAAGTTATCTGTTTGGAAGTGATCAAGCACAGTTTGATCCGCTCTTTTACGATAAAGGCCATTATGGCTACCGATCCAAAGCGAATTAGCGTTATCTTGAATCATGGACGTAACGGTATCATTCATCTTTTTGCCGTCTAATTTTTTTATCAGAGATTCACAATGACGACTACCTCGTTTTATAATGCATACACCTTTAGCTGTCCCAACGGCTAGAGATTGATCATTGAGCACCAACAGTCGCAAAATAGCGCCTTTCTCTAACCCAGTGAGTTCTAATTGTGAGAAATGACCTTCTTTCAAATGTATTTTTACCAGCCCTGACGATGTTGTTCCCGCCCATAAAGTCCCATCCTTCTGCTCAGCAAGGGATACGACGTTGCTGATTTTTTTACCAGAGAGATCAGAGTTAATTGTTTTTAACCGGCCATTTTTAGGTTCAATAACATCAACACCATTGCCCGTAGTACCGACAAGTATTGTGCCATTTTCTAATTCAAAAATTGTGCGGACATTAGCATAGCTTAAGCCTTTATCATGGAGTAAAGTATAGCGAAGCATTGCAAAATTATTCACGGTATTACTATTCAATATTTGTAGGCCAGCCCCCCAAGTGCCTATTAAAATTGTTCCATTTTTGCTTAAAAATAAAGTGCCAATTTCATCATAAACTAAACTTGTTGCAACTGAAGGATCATGTTTGTAGGTATTTAACCATTGCTTTGTTTCTAGGTTAAATACCCAAATTCCTTCACCGTAAGTTGCAACCCACACTTGGTTGTTATCTAAGGCAATAATAGAGCGTACATAAGCATTACTATTAACGTGTGAATTGTCACTACTCGCTGAAACAGGATCGCTTACACCATCCCAAAACCATAAACCACTTCGACTACCAAGCCAATATGTCCCCGTCGGGTCTTGGTATACTGAACGTATGTCTAAGTTTTTTAACTGAGAAATACTTGAAAAATGAGTATCATTTACACCCTTTACAAACACACCTTTAGTTGAGCATGCCCAAATAGCGCCATCGTTAGTTTCAAAAAAGTGATATGTGATCTCCCCTTGTGTGGGCAAAATATAATGAGTACTTTGTTTTGAATTAAGATCGAGCTTTTCTACACCTAACTCATGGCCTACCCACAATTGGTTATTGCTGTCTATTTTAAGCGTGCGTAAGGTATTGCTCATCAATGCCATGTTTTGGCTTTGAGTACTGATGTGAATGAATTCATTGCTAATAGGATCAAAGCGGGTTAAACCAGAAGTACGGGTTGCTAACCATATGCCCCCGTCTTGATCTTGAGCTATAGCTACTATGTAATCAGCTGCGGGGGAATTTTTATTACCGGGTTGATGTTCAAAACGCGTAAAGCTGACGCCGTCAAAACTCACTAATCCATTTTGGGTGCCAAACCAGAAAATGCCGTTATTAGCCTCAATCCCACTTGTTATAGCGCCATTAACAATCTTTGCGTTGTCATCAATTGTTGTAAATAAAGGTTGTGCGTATTTAAAGTCGGTAAGTTTTGTACCATGTATTGATGGTGCAGCTGTTACAGAGTTATTGAATAAAGTCGCGAGTAAAAAGAAAGAAAAAAATATGCACCACACAAATGAATAAAATTGATTATGTTTTAAAAAGATCACTCGGAGCACTTTTTTAAATAAGCTATAGCTATATTATTGAACACCCTGCAATAAATGCAAGTAAACAATTTGAGGTTTATGATCATAATAATAAAAATAGCTCACTTTATTTTTATGAATAAATTTTTAAGTAGGTGACGAACAGTAGACTAATGGCCACCTTTTAAAGCGGTGTGTTACTTGCGCCATAGTACGTTACGAACAATAAATGTGCCATAACGTACAGGTTTTACTTAGAAGTTAAGGGCCTATTTGGCTTTGATGTACTTTTCGCTTAGACAGCAAATAATACGCCACAGGGACAAAATAAAACGATAGCATTGTTGTCAACACCGTTCCACCTGCAATGGCTACGGCAAATGGTGGCCAAAAGCCACCGCCAGCAAGTATTAACGGTAAAAAACCACCAACGGTGGTTATTGTGGTAGAGCTGATATGGCGTGAGCAGGTCATTACTGCGGCAACGATTTTGCTTTTGTCAGTAAGTGCTTGAAGCGAGTTGAGCTCTGACAAAATGACAATAGCAGCGTTAATAGCCAATCCCATTAAACCTAATAAACCGATGATTACAGTAAAACCAAACGGGTAGCCGGCAATAAATACACTAAGCAAACCAAGCATAGCTGCTTGCAAGGCGTTGATTAAAATCAATGCGGTGGTCGTAAATGAGTTAAATGACATAACCAGCACGGTGATCAATAACACTACTATAATACCCACTTGCCCGAGTAATTTACCGACCGCCTCATTGCGTTTTTGTGATTCACCACCTAGCTCTAGTCTGTAGCCATGAGGTAACACAAAGCCTGATTGTGCAATTGTTGCGGTTACATCATTCAATACCGTTTGCGGTAATACGCCGGTTGCTAAATAGGCTTCGATAATGTTAACTCGCTCACCATCGCGACGAGCTATAGATCCGCGAGATGGGCTTAATGTTGCACTGGCAAATGATTCAACCAATAGCGGCTGTGTAGTGTTTAATTGAGTGGCGTTGGCTGCTGTATTTAATTGCGTACTAAATAAGGCGCTAATATCGTCTCTGCGGTTATCCGCGACTCTAACGCGGACAGGGACGGTTTCTGTGTTATCAATAATACTACCTACGACCACTCCATTAAACTGGCTTTGCAATTGTGTTGCCATACCGCTGAGGCTCAGTCCTGCATGAGTAAGAGCGGCTTCATCAGTATTTAGCCACAGTTTTGGTGAGCCAGATAAGAGTGTTGGCCGGGTATGAGTTATATCGTTATGGGCGATTAATTGGGTTCGTAACTGTTGCCCGAGATCGGCCAAAGTATCGAGATTAGGTCCGTAAATTCGCATTTCAATTGGCGCATTAAATGGTGGGCCCTGTTCGAGTTTTCTTACCAGTGTTTGCGCATGTGGAAACTCACTGTCTAGCTGATGTTGTAACGCGGTGATCAATTCATTAGCACGCCTAAAATCGGTGACTTTGACCATCGCTTGCGCGTAATTATTTGCGCCGCGGTTACGCTGCATCATGTTGTAATAAAAGCTTGGGAAATTTGTGCCTATCATCCAATCAAGTTTTTCTATTCCTTGGGACTTGCGAATGTGGGCGTCCATTTCTTTGATTGCTTGACGGGTGGATTCAATACTTACTTGCGGGGCAAAGTGCACTTCAATTTGAAACATATCGCGGTCTGAAGGCGGGAAAAATTGCTCGGTGAGTTGCCCTGCACCGAAAAAGCCAGCAACGGGAAATATAAACACTAGCAGCAATGTGAGTTTTGGTTTTGCTAGGCTATATTTTAATGTAGCTGCAAAGCGTTTACTGAGCTTTGGTGTGCGTATACCTTGATAAAATATGCCTGTTCGTTGCTCGTTATTTATAAATTGCCCAGCAAATACTACAACCAATGAGTGGGAAATTATGTACGAACCAATCAACGCAAAAATCACGCTTAGGGCGATGCCGCCAATAAACTCTCCTGAAGCACCGGGCATCAAAGCAATAGGTGCAAACGCTAAAATCGTGGTGAGGGTTGAGCCAAGTAACGGTAGCCAAAAATGTGCCACGGCTTTTTCAACTGCAGTAATAGCATTGAGTCCTTGCTGACGATAGCGCTGTACTGCATCAGTGATCACAATGGCGTTATCAACCATAATCCCCAGCGCAACAACTAAACCGGTGACTGACATTTGGTGGATGGGTAAACCATATAAGTGCATGCTTACCAGGGTGAATAATACCGTGAGCGGTAATGCAGTACCTACAATTAACGCGGCTTTGAAGCCTAAGGTAATAAATAATACAGCTAATATAAGTATAAAACCTACGGCAATATTACCGAGTAAATCACCTAAGCGTTCTTGGGTATAACCACGTTGATCAAAAATGTTTTGTAGTTCAATTTGATTGGGCAGTTCTAGCTCAAATTGTTGTACAACGACATCGATTTTATCTGAAAATTTATCAATACGTAATTTAGGTAACATACGAATGGCGATATATAGGCCTGGTTTACCATCAATTAATGCAATTTCACTGACTGGGGTTTTAATTGTGCGTGATATGTCTGCGATATCAGAGAGTTGATATTGGCTAGCAGTGTGATTACTACTGACGGGAATTGCACCAATACGTGCAACAGAATCAAAAGCACCTGTAACCTCTATTTGCATTTGTGACTTATCATTGGTTAATGTGCCCGCAGCCACTTTTGCATCAGCGCCCTTTATTGCTGCATGAATATGAGCTTGCGAAATACCAGCAAGGCTGGCTTTTTGTTGATCGACAGTAACACGAATTTCTTCTTCGGCTTGGCCAAATATATGTACAAGCTCAACGCCGGAGACGTTACGCAATTGGTTTTGTAACTCTTTAGCGTAGCGATTAAGTGTTGCCATTGTAATAGAGTCGTCGCGTGCATTAACAGATACAATTCGGGTGTAAGCGTATCCGCGCTCGTCATCAAGTAGCGGCTGTGCAGCGTTTTCGGGAAGTTGACTGCGAACATCACCGAGTAAATCACGCATCCGTGACCAAACCGGTGGTGCATGGGTTATCTCATCTTTTAATTCGACGGTAATGACCGACAATCCTGGGCGAGAAATAGACGATACATGTTTTACTTCGGCTTGTGATTTAAGTCGTTGTTCGATTTTTTCACTGACTTGCACTTCCACACGCTCGGCACTGGCGCCGGGTAATGCTGTGGTAACAATAGCTAAACGATTCGATATACGCGGATCCTCAGTACGCGGTAGGCCATTAATTGCGGCTAAACCACTAACAATAAGCAGCGCAACCAGTAACGCCTGAAAGCGGCCATGGTTAAATAAATACTGGATCATCACAGCACCTTAGTCGGTTTATTTTCAACAATATTAACTAAAATATTAGCTGATAACTTATGCATGCCATTGGCTACAATTTGATCGCCATCTTGCAGTGGCGCACCAATAAATGCGTAACCATCATGAGCATAGTAAAGTTGAACTATGATAGGTTTTAAAATGTTGTCTGTAATTTGGTAAACTTGCCAAGTACCACGAATACCATCTGCAAGGGCATCTAGTGGCACCCAAAAACCGGTTTGTTGTTGATATTGATGCAGTGCTAATTTTGCTAACTGACCGGAGTAAACCACTGCGTGGTTAGGTAATGAAAAGCGCATGGTTAAGGTTTGCGTTCGTGAGTCGATACTCGCACCTTTACTGAGTGATTGTGCTGCAAAGGTTTGCCCTGCTATTTCAATATCCATGCTATTTTTAATGGTACTTTTTAATGTGAGTGGAATACCTATGCTTACTTGCGCGTGTTGGTTTTCGATTAAACGAACAATGGGTGTAGCTGCTGCGACAATCTCGCCTTGTGATGCAAAGCGTTGGCCTAAAATACCATTAAAGGGAGCTGTTAAATGCGCTTTTTGAGTGCGAATACTTACTTCATTTAAACTTGCTTCTATTCCTGTGAGTTCGGCATTAAGTACTGCGATATTCGTTTTAACTTGATCAAGGGCGGAGGTGGCCGAGTAATTTTTTTTATCAAGCTCTATTAAACGGTTTTTTTCCAGTTTAGCTAATGTAAGCTGTGCTTGAGTTCGTTGTTTTTGGGCGTGTAGTTTTTGTTTTTCAATGGCTAAAAGCTGTGTATCTTGACGTGCAATGACCTCACCTTGTTTAATTGTGTGCCCTTGGTCAAAATATATTTGTTCAATCTTACCCGAAAATTCAAAGCTCAATTTGGCGTCATGTTGTTTAATAACTTGACCGCTGAGCGTGCGCGTTTGATTATAGCCAGCTTGTTTTTTTACCGTGTAAGCTGCCACATGGACAAGGTTTTGAGCGTTATTTAAAAAGGGGGCAAGTAAAATTATTGCTCCAAACAGGTGTTTTTTCATCGGTATATCCATATTGTAGTCACGCTAAATGAGCCTGTATTAGATACGTATTAAACGTGCAGCACTTTGCTACACACGCAGAAT
Organism: Pseudoalteromonas porphyrae; assembly: GCF_001298125.1. Classification (NCBI taxonomy): domain Bacteria; kingdom Pseudomonadati; phylum Pseudomonadota; class Gammaproteobacteria; order Alteromonadales; family Pseudoalteromonadaceae; genus Pseudoalteromonas; species Pseudoalteromonas porphyrae. Next base: position 15,313 of record NZ_LHPH01000008.1, read on the forward strand.
GATTTAGAATTGGACTAATGAGTCTAATTTTGAATAAATATAAACCAATCAAACTAGACTGTCTAGTTTGATTTGAGGTGATAATGGAAATAACGACCCTGAGCCGTTCAGAACAAAAACGACAGCAGATTATTAAAGCTGCAACCACATTATTTATGGATAAAGGCTTTCCTAATACCAGCATGGATCAAATTGCTAAATTGGCTGAGGTTTCTAAACAAACTGTTTATAGCCACTTTAAAGATAAAAATAACTTGTTTGTTGAAACAATAACGGCACATTGTTCATCGTCTAATTTACGAAAAGAACAATTTGATGTCGGACAAAGTGTTGAATCGAATCTTTTACGAGTAGTGACTAATTTTATTGCTTTAGTCTTTTCGCCAGAAGCGCTGAGAGTGTACGACACATGTGTTGCACATAAAGATGAATACCCAGAGTTAGGTGTGTTCTTCTATGAAGCTGCACCAAAAATGGTGCTACAGCAAGTTGAAACCTGCTTGCAGTGTATGGCGCAAGAGGGCTTGCTCAATATTGAAAATTCAACATTTGCTACTTTACAGTTATTAGGCATGACACAAGGGGATTGGAAAATGCGCCATGCTTTAGGCCAGGCTAAAGAAGGAGAGTTACCACCTGATACGTATATTCAAGACTGCGTATCACGTTTTATTAAAGCATATAGTTAGATGTCTGAAGCAAGTATCCTAATAACACCTTACTTTAAAAGAGAGGTGTTATTAGGGGGAGCTTTTTAGGGTTGCATTACAAACTCCGTGCCGCGATTAAATAGCCCAAAGATTGCGAATATCAATTTTAAAAGCTCAATGGGCTCTGTTGCATAATTATACTCAAAGCCTTTAAATGGTTCGTTTAAGTTCTGAAAAAATCAACTGTTTCATTCATTCCTCTTGCTTGTTCTGCCATTGATTCACCGGCAGCGGCAGCCTCCTCAACAAGTGCTGCGTTTTGTTGCGTCATTTCATCCATTTGAGTAACGGCTGAGTTTATTTGTCGTATACCATCAGATTGATGTCTCGCTGATTCTGCAAGCTCTTGCATCATATCGCGGACTTTAGCATTGGATTCGACTATTTCGCGTAATGTATCACCCGAACGATTGACCAGCTCGGTGCCTTCGGCAACTTTGACCTGACTATCACGAATGAGATCTTTAATACCTTTTGCTGCACTAGATGAACGCTGTGCTAAGTTTCTTACCTCACCAGCGACGACTGCAAACCCTCGACCTTGTTCACCCGCTCTTGCGGCTTCTACGGCGGCATTCAATGCTAGTAAGTTTGTTTGAAAGGCTATTTCGTCAATCACAGAAATAATCTCGGCAATTTTTTTACTTGAGTCGTTTATTTCGCGCATCGCACTAACTGCTTGGCTAACAATATTGCCGCCTGATTCCGCTCGTTCTTTTGCTTCTTGGGCGAGATCGTTAGCCTCTTCTGAACGGACCGCACTTTGTTGCACTATTTCAGTTATTTCGTCCATGCTTGCAGAAGTTTGTTCCAAACTGCTTGCTTGCTCTTCAGTACGTTGACTTAAATCAGCATTACCTTGAGCTATCTCGTTAGCACCTTGAGAAATACTGCTAGCAGCAGAGCGAATACCAAAAATAATTTCGGTTAATTTATCTGCTGTTGCATTGGTATCTTCTTTTAATTGACCAAACGTACCAGCGTACTCATTGGTTATACGTTTTGATAAATCCCCTTGTGCCATTGCACCAAGCATTAAGGTTACATCGTTAACAGAAACTTCTACGGTCTCTACGAGTAAGTTTAATCCGGTACTCAGTTTTTCAAAAAATCCTGATTTACCCTGAATATCTATTTTTTTACTTAAATCGCCGTGCGATGCAGCATGAACTATTGTGTCTATCTCTTTTTCTATATTTACTTCAGCAGTCCTATCAACCCACTCAAGGACGGTGCCAATGCGATGATTATCAACAAAAATAGGATTTGCCGTGAGTGCAAAGACACTGTTACCTATATGCTCTGTGCTACGGTATGTACTTGTTAGTGCCTCAAAGGTGTGTTTTTGTTGCTCTGGTTCAAGATAAAACTGTTCAATACTTAAGGTAAAGAGGTTTTGTGCATCAAAATTGTTTATGTGAGTTTTAAGATCTGCTTCAACATTATTAAACATTGTTTTTAATTCGTTATTGGCATAGATAATATTCAGATCAGGATCTGCGATCATGACATTACCAGATACACTATCAAGGGCGTATTTAACCCGTGCATTTTCAGATGCGATACGTGTTTTTTCTTGTTCTTGTGCAAGCCATTGTGTTTTGTCTTCCCACTCAATAACGGTACCTACGCGTTCATCATTAACATTTACAGGGCTCGCCACAATACTAAAAGTATGACCCGCAATAATAAGCTCTGTTTTAATACTACTTTGTTGATCATCAAACTGGTTTAGTAAATCACTGAAGTGCGAAAAGTGAGTATCGAGTTTTGCGCCTAAAACTGCCTGTACAGTGAAGTCTGAAACCACAGATTGGATTGCATTTTCAGCCTCTGCAAACATGGTTTTTATAGCGTCATTTAGATAAATCACATTGTATGATTTGTCGGTGATCATTACTCGGCCGGATGAGCCATCTAAGGCATATTTTACACGGGCATTTTCAGATGCTATACGTGTTTTTTCTTGTTCTTGTGTGAGCCAATCTGTTTTATCTTCCCATTCAAAAACGGTACCAACACGCTGGTTATCAACGATCACAGGGCTTGCAACCAAAATAAAAGTACGGCCACCGATAACAAATTGGCCATTAAAAACATTGGTTAAGTGATTGATATCGTTTTGTATAGTTTTAAAATAATCAAACTGGGTCGCCAGTGGAGTATTGATGATTTGCTTTGCATTAAAGCCAGGTGACTCTGTGCGGATGTCTTTCTCGATATTACTAAACATCGTATTTATGGCATCATTCATGTAAATGACATTATGATCTTTATCAGTAATCATCACGCTTGAACTGGCGTTATCGAGCGCATTTTTAATGCGCGCATTAACCTGTGCAATACGACGTTCTTGCATTTCTTTGTCACGACCGATCTTTAAGTTATCTCGCATTGATAACATTGATTTGAACACTCCCTCGGGTTTGTGTTCGTCGTATTCTTGGTCTAGATCACCTTTAGCAATAGCCAGTGCAATGTGCTCAAGCTCAGTAGGATCTTTGCCAAGTTGCTTCATAACGACTTTCGTTAAGAAAAACACAATAACAGCACTGAGCGCTAAAGCGGCACTAAAGAAGATTACAATTTGATTGATTGCATTTTCGTTTTTAGTTTTTAACTGTGGGCCAAGTTGATCTTGGTCACGCTTAACTGAGAGCTTTAGATCATCAACCAAGCTTGCAAATTTAGGCCCTATCACATCAAGGGTATTGGTTACTTTATCGTTTCTATCATTAATAATATTAACGGTTTGCTCAAAAGCATCTAAATAGCTATTTCGATTATCATTTACTTTATTGATCAAGGATTGGCTATTGCCAGCAGCAGAGGCCGTTTGAAGTTGTGCAATTTGAGTATCGAATGCTGAAAATTCTTGGCGTACACGTTGCGCAGCGCTTTCTTCATTGCTTTCTAGAAATTTAATAACGTAAAGTCTACCAAGTAACAAGTTGCGCATTGCCAGCCCAGCCAAATGTGCGACTTGAATATTGTTACTATTTGAAGCGCTTAACATTAAATCGGTGAGATCTTTCTCCATTTGTGGGCCGAGGGTATTGAGTTGTTCATTAACCAATATGTTTCGTTCAACTCTGTATTGTTTAATTACGTCAAAAGTTGCGTTGTAGGTATTTATTTCTAAGCTCAACTCTGAAACCATTTCAGCTCTTTGGGGGTTATTAATTTCGGTTTTGGCCTTTTTGAGTAGGGCATCAACATCATTAAAATATTGTGTGTATTGTTCAATATCTTTGTTACTGCCAGTGAGCAAAAAATCTTTTACGTTCATACGCACCATAAGCATATTTGATTGTAAAATTCCGGCAAGATTACTATCTCGTGCTAGTTCGCGATAATCTTTAAAACCATCAGAGGCGGACTTTAATGCGAAAAAGGAGGTTAAACCGATAATGGCAAGAATGATCATCACTGCAGAAAAAGCACCGATCAATTTGGCACGTAACGAGGTTAATAGATTAAATGAGGAGCGTGTTGAGGCCATACTATTCCCTTATACCCTGTAGTTAAGTTAGCTAAAAAACTAATGTCACACAGAGTATAGGCAATAAAATGAAATAGTATGAAGAAAAAGGAACATCAAATAAACCCACCATTTAATATCAGTGGGTCATAATGTATTAGGGCAAGATAAATTCATCAATTGATTGTTTTGTTAATTTACCAATTTGCATAAATGTAAAAATAATCGCGCCAATAAGCATAACCATAGTTGGCAGTACAATGACGGGGTAGCTCAACCATGTCATACGGCCTAGTTCTTCTGCGTAAGCGGTAGTGCCAGCGGGGCTCACTACAATCGCTTTTGCTAAAAAGTAGTTTAACGTTGCAGATAAAAAGAACGCACACGCTACAATGAATCCAGCCAAGCGCATTTTAGCATTGAACACAGCCGTATTATTATGTTGCTCTAATACACTTGCCAATTTTTCTGTATCAAGAATATCTGGGTTGATCAAAAGTTTACGTATTAAAGGGTAAGGAGTGTATTGGCTGATCAGTACAATCACGCCAATAATAGCCGGCACCATTGCTTCTTTAATCGCAATATAAGATGGATCTAACTTCAATAAGCTGATGCCGCCCGTTAGTAATACGCTAATGATGCCCAATACTGAGAAAAAGTTAACTTTTCCAGATTGCTTAAGCTCCCATAAACCAAATAGTATTGGAAATGCCAGTGCGACCACGACAGCCCACACTGGACCGAGCGTGTCAGCAGTGCTAAAGCGACTTAAAATAATCGCAGGTAAAATAATATTAAAAATGATATTGCTAAAAAAATTATTTTTTTTTGTTTTTGTGGTCATTTAGGTACTTGTCCTTAACATCAATTGAGCAAAGTATACCAACTATCTCTTTACTGCGTCACTACTCGCGGTGAGGTATCTATAAAATTAGTATCTTCAGTACCAGTATCAGTATCAGAATTAAATAAATAGTTGTTAAAGCTTATTTTCTTACTACATTTTAACTGTGTAATGAAAAAGTAATAAACATGGAATACGTTATTATGAACAGTATTAAATCAAAGCTTATGTTGACTGTCATTGGGGCATTTATTGCAATTGTGTTTGGTGCTCTATTTGCATTGTCAGTTGTAAAGGGGGTGGCTAAGGATTTAGATGATTTAATAAATCAAGAGTTACAGTCACGCCAGCAAGTTAGCCAAGTATTGATCGAGTTTAAATCGCAAGTTCAAGAGTGGAAAAATATCCTCATTCGTGGCTTTGATGAACCTCAATATGACAAATACCTGACGCGATTTAAAGCGCGAGAAAAAGACATCGTACGTTTAACCGATAGTTTGATAAACACATCTCACTTACCTGCAGCGATGATTAAACAGTTACAAACGTTTAAAAGCGAGCATGCCAAACTAGGTAAGCAATATATGATAGGGCTTGAGCAATTTCAACAAGCCGATTTTAATACGCAAGCAGGTGATAGAGCAGTAAAAGGGATTGATAGGGCATCGGCTATGCTGCTAGAGGAGCTAAACAATAGTATTGATGAGTTAGTGAGTGAAAAAACTGAACAGCTCATTATTAAAAAAGAAAAATTTATTACGCAAAGTACAATCGCTTTAATCGTTTTGGCATTTTTTATTATCGTTATTATGACTATTTACGTGCAAAAATTGATTATTAGTCCAATTTTAAGTGCTTCACATATTGCTGAACAAATTGCAAAAGGCAATTTTTCAAATACTATTTTGGTTAGTAGTCATGACGAAATAGGTAAATTACTTATTAATTTAAATACGATGCAGTCAAATCTTGATGACATGCAATGTGATTTAAAGCTAAAAGTTGAACAACAACGAGAGCAGGCTCAAGAAAATGGTCGTATAAAGCAAGCATTGGATAACGCCACGTCACCTGTCATGCTAGCAACTAAAAGTGGTCAAATAATATATGCTAACCAACAATGCCACGCGTTATTTACAACCTACGAAGACATCATAGGATATAAAGACGTATTAGAAGTGGCAACGATTGATAAACTATTTATTAACCAAGCGCAACTTTTCACATTACAACAAGCGCACTCTGAGCAAGTGTGCTGCGAGGTTACATTTGCTCATATTGTATTTAATATTATCGCTAACCCTGTGATTGATGAAAGTGGTAAAACATCAGGCATAGTTTATGAATTAACAGATTTAACTCAGCAACGACAAGCTGAGTCACACATAGACAGTATCATTAAAGCTGCGGTAGCAGGAAAGCTTGGATCTCGCTTAAGTACAGTTGGTTACACGGGGTTTATGTTGACGCTTGCTGATGGTATTAATCAGATGTTAGATGCAATTGTTAGCCCCATTCATCAAACCCGTGATTATCTAAATCAGATAGCAAAAGGGGATATACCAACCGTAATAACCGGACAATATAATGGCGAATTTTTAGAAATAAAACAGAGTCTTGAGACATCAACCAAAGCAATCATACAGTTAATAGACGATACAAATATGCTGGTGGCGGCTGCATCACACGGGCAGCTTTCAAAGCGCGCCGAAGAAACGCATCACCAAGGTGATTTTAAAAAAATAATACATGGTTTTAACTCAACACTGGATTCAATTATTGAACCTGTACAGTTAACAACAAAGTACCTTGATAGTATTTCAATTGGAGTGCTACCCACTGATTTAAGTACTAATTATCGAGGGGATTTTTTACAAATAAAACACAGCCTTGCAACGAGTATTGAAGCTATACACAATATGGTGCAAGACAGTACACAATTAGCAAATGCTGCAAGTTTAGGTGATATAGACTGTAGAGCTGAAGAAAGTAAGCACTCAGGAGAGTTTCTCGTTATTGTCAAAGGTATTAATAGAACACTCGATGCAATATCAGCCCCATTAAACGAATGTATAGCGGTTATGCACGCTGTTTCTGAAGGTAATTTAACAAAGCAAGTGCAAGGTAATTATGAGGGACAATTTGAGCTGCTTAAGCAATCAGTAAATATCAGTGTAAGTAACTTATCTCAAATGGTCTCTTTAATAACGGCAACCGCAGATACAATTACAAACTCTTCGCATAATATTCGTTCAGGTATGAGTGATTTAAATATTCGTACAGAATCTCAAGCTGCTTCCATCGAAGAAACAACCTCTTCTATGAGTGAGATCACAGAAACAGTACAAATTAATACTCAAAATGCACATAAAGCAAATGAGCTCGCCGTTTTAACTGATAGTCAAGCCCAACAAGGCGGAAAACTTGTCACCAGTACCGTCGATGCGATGCAAGAAATAAGTAAAAGCTCTGCTGAGATATCAAATATTATCGAGGTGATCAACGAAATTGCTTTTCAAACAAATTTATTAGCACTTAACGCCGCTGTTGAAGCTGCACGTGCAGGGGAGAAAGGGCGCGGCTTTGCTGTTGTAGCTGCTGAGGTAAGGCATTTAGCACAGCGAAGTGCGGACGCATCCAAAAATATAGCAATTCTTTTAAATGATAGTTCAGATAAAGTAAGACATGGCATGGAGTTAGCGTCACAATCAGGAAAAACATTAGTCAGTATTGTTGCCAGTATTAAAGATTTAGCTACTTTGATGCATGATATTGCGACAGCAAGTAGTGAGCAATCAAGTGGGATTGCTCAAATTAACAGTGCAGTAAAACAAATGGATAGCATAATACAAATGAACAGCGGGTTAGTTGATAACGCTAATGCGTCAAGTAACAGCTTGTCTCAAGATGCTGAAGAATTGAAGAAACTTATGTATCAATTTACGGTTTAATCGTCGCTTAGTGTCGTGATATGTGAGAGTTTTAACGCACGGATCACAACGTTTTTATTTGGCTTATTTTAGTATGATTCAATACAATCAGGCAGCTATAACACTATGCTTCCACTTGGACGACGATCCACTTATCAATATAAAGCTATGAATAGAATGCTTTTTAGGCAAAATGAACTTTAAAAAGGTAAAACTTAATGTATGTTGCGCTATTATTAAAAAATAACTAGATTTGATGTAGACTTAGAGAACATTAAAATTTAATAATTCTTTATTTGGCGCTATTAAAGGAATAAATAACTTTACGTTTTAATAGTCAATACATATTGGTGTGTGAGTAACCTTGAAGAAAATTAAAAATAAGGAATTTTCGATTGAATTTTCTTAGACGTTTCCATGATATCGTATCTGATCAGAGTAAAAACTTTGATGAAAAAATACATAAGTTACTTATATTTGGGTTAGATGTTTTTAACTTAGATATTGCGATTATTAGTGAAATTGAGAATAGCACGTATAAAGTGCTGTATGTGATCACACCCGATGACTCTTTAACACCAGAGACTGTTTTTGATCTAGATGGCACTTATTGCGTACATACATTAACAGCTGATGCGGCGCTTACCTTCCACAAAGCTTCAACAAGCAGCATTGCAAATCATCCCTGTTATTTAAACTTTCAACTTGAATCGTATATTGGTGCGCCAATTAAAGTTGGCGCTAAAGTATTTGGTACTGTCAACTTTTCTTCTCCTAATGCTTCAATGCCTTTTACTCAAGAAGCGCATGACTATGTTGAGTTATTTGCGCAATGGCTTGGCTGCGAATTTGCACGAAAGATAGCCAATGAACAGTTATTAAAAAACAATAACACACTGTTGAAACTAGAGAATGTGGCAAATATTGGTTCTTGGGAAGTTGATTTAGTTAAAGACAAAATTATCTGGAGTGAACAAACTCGCCGTATTCATGAGGTGCCTGATTTATATGTACCAGAGTTAGACTCCGCGATAGCGTTTTTTAAAGTGGGTAACAGCCGTGAAAGCATTAGCCAAGCTGTGGAGTCCGCAATTGAAAATGGTGATAAATGGCATCTGGAGCTAGAACTAACTACAGCAAATAATAAGGAGATATGGGTTTCAACATTTGGAGAGGCTGAATTTACAAATGGTTGTTGTATAAGGTTGTTCGGCACCTTACAAGATATTACCGAATCAGTCATGCTTCGCGAAGAGCTAAAGAATAAAAAAGCCGAAGCTGAGCGAATGTTAGAAGACAGAAGTATGCTACTTGCAAAAATAAGCCACGAATTGAGAACGCCACTTAATGGCATTACAGGCATGCTTACAACGCTTTTAGATGAGCATCGTGAAGAGAAAAGAGTTGAAAAGCTCAAAGTAGCACTGAGAAGCGCCGATATATTACTCAGTATAATTAATGAGGTTCTTGATTTTTCAAAAATAAATCATGGAGAGCTGAAGCTTGAACCAAACCATTTTTTATTAAAAACGATATTTGTAGATCTTGGGTCGTTGTACATTCCTTTATTTAAAGATAATAAAGTCAATTTTCAAACATGCATAACAATTCCTGATGATTGCTGGGCTTATTGTGACAATGCGAGACTAAGCCAAATTGTTTCAAACTTATTAAGTAATTCTTTAAAATTTACTGAAAAAGGCGAAGTGAAATTTAGTGCTGATGTTAGCGACCTAGATGACAAGTATGCATTGCATATAGAGATAAGTGATACTGGTAGAGGGATGACAAAACCTTTTCTGGATTCGTTATTTTCACCTTTTACTCAAGAAGTTGATGCAAAAAGAAGTAAAGGCGGTACGGGATTAGGATTAGCTATTGTTAAAGAACTCATTGATTACATGAATGGGACTATCAGTGTAAATAGCGAATTTAATAATGGCACTACGTTTATTATTGATATTCCACTTGCTGTCGGAGAAGCCCAAATTGAGAGTAATCAACGTTTGAATGTTGATATAGACGCTACCAATCTATCCGTCTTGGTTGTTGATGATAACCAAATAAACAGGTTTGTACTCGATGCATCTTTAGAAAAATTAGCTATTAAGGCTGATTTTGCGGTGGACGGGGAAGATGCAATTTTAAAATGCAAGCAAAGGAAATATGATCTTATTTTTATGGATTGTGTGATGCCACAGCTTGATGGTTTAGAAGCCACTAAAATTTTGCGCGCTGACAATATTTGTAACCACGAAAGTACCTTAATTGTGGCTTTGACAGCAAATACGTCGTCAACAGATAAAGTCGCTTGTAAAGAAGCAGGTATGGATATGTTTATCTCAAAACCATTTAAATTGCACTCTATTGAAGATGCTGTTGTGACCGCTATAGCAAAGCTAAATTAATTGCCTAGGGTGTTTTTACCTTTGTGGATTGAAAAATATTAATACTGAAAAGTGATTAGGCCTTAACGCATTGGTTTATATAGAAAGAAAAATACAATACCACCACACGTAAAATTGAGAACATAATATGTTTATAGGGAAATTATCAGAAAAATCAGGTGTTAGCGTTAAAACAATTCGTTTTTATGAAGAAATAGCACTCATAAAACGCCCACAAAGAAGCGGTAAATACCGTGTTTATGATGATAGCTACATTGAAATATTAACGATGATTAAGTTGGCTAAAACCTACGGCTTTACTTTAAAAGAGTTAACGGCGCTCGCCACAGAAAAAGCACAGCATGGGCTTATTCCTATTGATCTTTTACGAAATGAAATCGATAAAAAACGAGAGATCCATATTAAGCATATCCAAGAAATTGAGTTAAAACTGGTTGGTTTGACTGACTTGGAAGCTCGCGTAGCCCGTTATAACCAATGTTTATTAGAGGACTCTTAAAAAGCCGTTGACTCTCCCCTATAGAGGAGACTTTAGAATTTCACCTTAATCAAAAAAGGTGAATGAATATGAAAATAGCTTTTGTAAGTGGTGCCACCTCAGGAATCGGTTTGGCTTTCGCTAAAGAACTATCAGCTCTGGGATATAGTCTTATTTTACATGGCAGAAGTGCAGATAAATTAACGTCAATAGCGCGCATATTACCGAGTGTACGCTTAACACTTGTTGCTGATCTTGCTAATGACAATGATATAAAAGCAATGCTTGAGGAGCTAGAAAAACAAAAACTTGTCATTGATATAGCGATTAATAATGCAGGCTTTGGCTTATATGGTAAACACTTAGCGCTTAAAGTGAGTGATATTAACGCCATGATAGCTGTAAATATATCTGCGTTAACAACCCTTACACACTATTTTGCCGAACATATGACGCAACATGGCCGTGGACATATACTCAATGTTGCGTCCACGGGAGCTTATCAGCCACAGGCTTATATGGCAGCGTATTGTGCAACAAAAGCGTATGTAGCCAGTTTTAGTGAAGCAATAGCGCTGGAAGTACGTGCTGATAATGTCACTGTTACGTGTTTATCTCCAGGGAGGACTGATACTAACTTTTTTGTTTTTGATGGCGCAGACACTTCAAAAAATAATAAAGGCACATTTAGCGCTAAGCATCGAATTAGCGCAAATAAAGTAGCGAAGCTGGGATTAAAGGCATTATTTAAAGGTAAAATCAGGGAAATTCCATTATTTGAAAATAAATTCTATGTATTCCTCAACCGAATACTCCCAAGGAGTGTTGTGCTAAAAATATATGAGAATGCGATGAAAAGTATTTAGCGGGATATTGTCCTTAGGCTGATAAGTTTAAGGACGATCACTTTTTAAGCTGTGTGTAATAAATTGAGTTTTTTGTTTTTAAGCTCAACGCAGTTAAATTAAAGGATGTTGTTAGATTGCACTTCGAGATGTAAATAAACAAGTCTCTTTTTACTAATTGAACGTGGTAAAATTATTATAAATGTGAAGTGCATTAATGTGCGGCGCTTTAGCTGTAATAAAAATAATAAAAGGCGACAGCTTATGAAAGCAAAAGAAATAGTTGAATTAGAATTATCAAGTACCGAAACGAGGGAGATCGTAACACCGTTTGCGTTTAAAATTGATCAGGCATTGCTGGGTTTACCTTTGGCAAGCCCTACGCGTAGAGCTGTGGCAATAATTATTGATGTGGCGCTTATATTCTTAGCGGCTAAACTCAGCGCTGCATTAATTGCATTTGTTGCTGCAATGGCTTTTTATAAAGGAACTGCAGGTAAATATCTACCGAATATGTCTTCATTTTGGCGCAGAGTATTAAAGATACTCGCAGCAAGCGCATTGTTTACTTGTTCATTGGTATTGCTCTCTGAGGGGATTGACTACGTTGAAGGAGATAGAGTTGTTAATAAGGTGAATAAAGATCAAGACATAGTTTTAAAGTCAGGTGAAAAACAACAAGTTTTGAATTATTTAGAGCAGACCGAAAATGAAAAAAATTGTGATTTTTTGTGTCAACAAAGCGCACTTGAGCAATTAATAGCAGATGTTCCTAAATTACAAGAAATCGCAGAGCAAGAGTACACTGTTATTACGCGAGTTGTATTATGGGCTATGGTTGAAAGACCTGCTAAAGAGCTCGATAAAGAAATTAAAACACCGCCTGTACTGACTTCGCAAAAAACTCAGTCATCAACAAGCATTTTGCAATGGGGTAAAGGAATAATTGAAGATTTAGGATTAGGTTTTGGGTGGGCGGCTGTTTATTTTACGTTATTTTCCTTGTTATGGAGAGGGCAAACCCCCGGTAAAAAGCTATGTAATATTCGAGTTGTCGCACTTAATGGAGACTACCTAAGTTTATGGGATTCATTTGGCCGTTATGGCGGATATGGAGCTGGTTTTGCAACTGGGCTTTTGGGCTTTTTACAAATTTTTTGGGATCCAAACAGGCAAGCCATTCAAGATAAAATATCTGCAACAGTAGTTATTAGAGGTGACTTAAATCAACAAGTTAATGTTGAAACGATAACTAAAATAGTCAGTGATTAATATATATACCTCAACAAGCACTCACCTTGGGAGTATTTGAGTAGGGTTAAGTGGTCGTCATTGATGTCAGTGAGTTGTGTGGGCTATTGTGTTAGGTTGTATTTTAAGGGACGTTTAGCAGGCTTTTAATCGCTATTATTTTTATAGGACAGTAAATGAAATACTTCGCATTATTATTGATCCGCTTTTATCAAAAAAGAATTTCTCCTTATAAAGGGTTTCGGTGTGCGCATGCCGCTCTTCATCAAGGAGTATCATGTTCTGAAGCGGTTAAACACATTATTGAAGAGCATGGCGTGTTTTGTGGTTACCGTTTGGTCAAAATGCGATTCACCGACTGTAAAGGTGCTTATCAACAACTGCATGAAAATGAAGCAAATAAATCTAAGAAAAACGATAAACCTAAAAAAAACGATAAAGATAAATGCAGCGTTGATTGCTGCGATCCAACACTCGGTACATCGAGCTGCATACCAAAAAAAGGGTGTGATTTGCCTAGCTCAGCCTGTGATTGCTCATTGTTTTAATTTAAACAATGAGCGTTTGATTTGCTGTTATTTTAAATAGGCTTCAAGCGCTGCTTTTAAATGAATTTGCATTTCATCCCTGTGGTACTTTCTGACAGAGTAACTTTGTTCAAGGTGAATAAAACGCTTTGAAGATGCGACAGAGCTTGAAGAGCAAGTATTACTTGAACCGTTAGTATAACGTGCCTGTACATTCCACGTACCACCTAAGCTTTTTGTATCATTACCGTAAACACAGGCTTTAATTTTACCCTCTTTTTCAACGTTTCTTTTTAGCTCATGTAGCAGGCTATGTTCATTCTCAGCGGTCGCGTATCTGACACTTTCGCTCAAATTAAGCATCAGTGGATTATCGGTATTACATTGATTTTGCAACTTGGCTAGCGTGGTTTTACCAAAGCCGTGATATTGAATAAATACTGAACTGTCATCGTAATCAGATATGTACTTGTGCGCAATATTAAAGAAAGAATCTGTTTGATGCGCCACATCGCTTGCTTGGTATTTACCATTTGTACAAGTACTTAATGTGTGGCTGCTGTCTCTTCGGGTGCCAGCAAGCATTAATAACTTTGCTTGAGTGTATAAAAATGCATCGATTGATTGAGTGCCAGTAAATGTATCTCTTTTAGGATGAGGTGCCTGCAAGGTGGCATTGAGCCCATCTGGATTGTACACAAAAGTACCGCCGCCTTTGAAGTCAGGGCTAGGTAGCTGTGCTATTTCTTGTAGTAAGTAATATTTTTTATCGGTTTTCGTATCTTTAAACTCTATAACCCGATAGCCGATGTCTTTTGCTAACTCACTTGCAAGTGGATAATTTTGTGCAAAAAATGACTTGAAAACAGCATAAAATATTTCTTGTTCTTTTGCATCGGGCATTGCCCAGCGGTTATCCGCTTTAGCGCCATAGTTAGTTGCTTTTAAATGCCGAGACAACTCGCCAGACATTAACGTTGTCGCTTTACTTGGAAGGCTCATGCAGCATACCAGTAGTAATACAAATTTGCTTAATAGATTAAAAGTAAATGGTGTGTGTAAGCTATATGCACTTTTAGAACGGTTATTAAGAATCATGTATTGTCCAACAAGTTGCCTAATTTTAATTAGGTATAAGTAAATACTGCGTCAAACCAAATCCTTTATGATTGTATGTGTGTATATTGATGCAATTAAAGTATGGTATTTATAGCAGTAAACCCTCCACTATTGCTAGTTATTAATTTAAAAATACGCCGTTTTAACTAGGTTGTTTTTACAGTGAAATGCCTATTATATTTACGTAACATGAATGGTTTCATTAACTTAGTTAACTGGTCTGAACAGGTGTTGATTACTTGCTAATAAAGCCCTTTTCAAAAGGCAAAGCGGACTTGAGTTAAACCTTTTGGTATAACGTATTGAGGTTAACGTTTAAAAAGAGGGATTATTAAGGTTGAGGTTTTTGGTGGTTTTATGAGCCTCATTACGTTAATGTGCTATTTATAAACAAGGAGTTATCGTGATTGAAATTAAAGATCTGTGCTTTAGTCGCACTGATGGTAGTAACAAGCAGCGTATTATAAATAACCTTAATTTATCGATTGATAATTCGCAACAGCTGGCGTTACTTGGGGATAGTGGCTCGGGTAAAACAACCTTATTACATATCTTAGCGGGTTTAATTAAGGCGCACAGCGGGGTCGTTAGTGTTAATGGGCATCTTCTATCATCGATGAACGAGCACGAGCTGACCTTGTATAGGCGAAAAATCGGCTTAATATTTCAGCATTATCAACTTCTTGAGTGCTTAAATGTGAAGCAAAATATTTTATTTCAGCATAAACTTAATTTTCCACATCAAGATGTTGAAGGGTTTGATACTTTAGTTAATGAGTTAGGTTTAGATGGTAAACTTGACTCTTTAGTGCACCAGCTATCTGGTGGAGAGCAACAACGAGTCGGCATTGCAAGAGCGCTGCTTAACAAACCGCAAATAATTTTAGCCGATGAACCCACTGGCAACTTAGATCAAACACGCTCACATCAAGTTGTTAAGTTACTCACCCAGTTATGCCGCAGGAGAAAAATCAACTTAGTTATGGTAACTCACTCTGAAGAATTAACGAGCTACTTTGATGAAGTAAAAGTACTAAGAGATGGTTGCTTTGTATAACGAAATAAAGCTTATTTTAGCCACCCATATTGCGTTTTATCGTCGTCACCCATGGTTAATAGCCTTGTTTTTTATAGGCTTTAGTTTAGGGAGTGCACTATTAACCGCAATCGCAGGGCTAAACCAAGAAGCAAAAAACCGCTATGATAATTCCTCTGCACTTATTAATAATCCTGTTTCACATCTAATTAAGCCACTGGCAGGCAAGGTATATATTAACGGGAATATATGGCTTAAGCTTCGTCAAAAAGGGATTACAACCGCACAGCCAGTACTACGAGGTAGGATAGCAACAAGTGAAGGCACATTAGGGATTCAAGGTGTTGATACGTTATTGTGGTTAAACAGCAAACCATATCAACAAACAGAGATTAGCAGCGGGCAGGCTGGTGGGCCTTTTGCATTATCATCGCTACTTGTTGATTCCCAATTTAAAGATCGTCTCACGACCACAACAGGTGAACGTCTTCCTTTTATATTCCAAAATGAGCGCCACCAACCAAATATATATTTTGCCGATGATATTGGTTTATGGGCAATTACAGATCTTGCGAACGCCGATTATTTATTAGATGCCAAAGGGCAGCTTAGTTTTATTGAATTATCGAATTTAACGCAGCAGCAACAAGCGCAAATACAGTTGTTAATTGCAGGGCGCGCTGAGCTTATAGATGTGCAACAACAAGAGTTTGATATTTTATCGCAGGCATTCTTTTTTAATTTAACGGCCCTGGCGATGCTTGGCTATATTGTGGCGGCTTTTTTAAGTTTTAACGCGATAAAGCTGACGTTATCTGCACGAAGAAAATTACTCCAGCAGTTACATTTATTAGGCTGTAGCACGCGAGGTATTCAAATTAGCTTACTGATCGAGCTAATGGTTTTGAGTTTATTTACAGCTTTACTTGGTACCGCGGGTGGATATGTTATAGCCAATGCACTTGTGCTTGATATTAACAGCACCTTAGTTGGCTTGTATCAGCTGGATAAAGCACTAGTGATTAATTGGCAGTGGTTTAATGTGCTTTTGGGTTTTTCACTAAATATCATAGGCTTGGTTGTTATATTATTAGCGCAAGCAAAACAGATAACAGTGAAAGGCGAGCGGCTTTTTTATACTTTATTAGTGTGTACGTGCGTGGTGTTGATTTGGTTATTAAATTACGCGAGCACTGAACTACAAGCCTTACTCGTGTGTTTTACTATTCTTGTTTTGTTTATATTAATGGTTCCCAAAGTATTATCTGCTCTTGCATGTTTACCAATTCATATACGCAACCCATTAGCTCAGTGGCTACATTGTGATACCCGCTATTACTTAAAAGATTTACATATTGCAGTTGTTGCTATTTTAGTCGCACTCGGTAGCGCTATTGGCATGCAAATTATGGTAAAAAGCTTTAGTAATACTTTAAACGCCCATCTTGAAAAACAACTCAGCGCAGACATTTATTTACGTTCAACATCACTTGATAGCACATTAAGGGACACGTTGAGTAGCGAGTCAGGCGTTAAATTGCTGAGTATTTACATGCAAAGTGAGGGCAACGTTGATCAAATTCCTGCTAAGTTGGCAAGTTTTGGTGAAGGTTCTCAGCACTATCAGCATATTTCACTGACCTCAGCAAAGCTCGTAACTGAGGATGACTTTAGTAATGAGGGCTGTTTAGCCAATGAGCAAAGTAAAATTAAGTTTGGTTTTTCGTTGGGTAATAAGGTTGTATTTAAGCAAAACGCTACACGTTTCACCTGTCGCATAACGGGCTTTTTCTATGATTATGGTAATCCTGCTATTTCTTTATTAACGCAAGAGAAAAGACACAAGAGTACGGCGTTAAACAGTGACTATTTTGGCTATTCAATTCGGTTAAAAGTCGGCACCACCGTTGCGGCGTTTAGTGAACGTTTAATTGAAGATTTTAACCAAGATAGTACACAGATTTTAGACAACAAGCAGTTTAAGCGCTATGCCAAAACATTATTTGAAGACACGTTTGTTGTCACTAAGGCACTCAATAGTTTTATTTTAGCGATTGCATTATTAAGCTTATGTACCAGCTTATTAAGTTTAAGCACTAATCAGTTAAAACAGCTTACTATTTTACGGCATTTGGGCGTTACAAAATACCAGTTACTTGGTATGAAACTTCTGCAAACTAGTGGGGTCGTGCTTGTTACAACTCTATTTGCGATCCCCTTAGGGTTTGCTCTTGGGTATGCTTTACTGGCATTTGTCATGCCGATAGCCTTTGGGTGGACGATTCATTTTAGCGTTGATTTTATGCATTTATTATTGACCTGTTTAACGCTTGTAGGCGTATCAGTTGTATGTGCTTACTTACCTATTCGACGAATAATAAAACAAGAATCGCAGGAGCACTAAGGCATGCTAAAAAATAGACTATTCAGTGTATTTGTTTTATGTATTTTATGTGCATGCCAACCAGCTGAACAGCAAAAAAGTAAGAAAACAGAGATGGGCTCTGCATTACAAGTGTCGATAGGGGAACCTGTTAAACCAAGTGAAATCCTTAGTTTTCCTCAGGACCACGGTATTCATAACAAGCAGGGCATTGAGTGGTGGTATCTCACTGCTAATTTAAAAACAGCAAACAATGAAACATTTGGTGTGCAATGGACATTATTTCGTACGTTAATGCCAAGCAAGATTAATTCACAGTGGTGGGATAATAACCTTTATTTTGCTCATTTTGCTATGCAGAGCAAGCAAGAGCATATTGCTTTTGAACGTTTTGCTCGAGTAGGTCAGGCGAGTGTAACAAGCTCGCCGTTTAATGCTTCAATTGATAACTGGCAGTTAAAAAGTAATGAGAACACATTTTTGCCTTTAACTTTATCAGCTGAGCAAGAGGGTTATGCTGTTGAACTGACATTAGCGCAAAGCCCACTTACTTTGCATGGTGATAATGGTTACAGCCAAAAAACGCAAAGTGGTCATGCATCGTATTATTATAGTTACCCATTTTTGAATGTAACTGGCAAGCTAACTTTTGCGGGCAATCATTACAGCGTCACGGGAAATGCATGGTATGACAGAGAATGGTCTGCCAGTTTACTAGATAAACAACAGCGCGGCTGGGATTGGTTTAGCCTTGTTGGCAGTCAATCAGGTGACAAAAAAGGCTTAATGCTGTTTTGCATTCGTGGTGATGATCAAGGTTATGATTATTGCAGTGGGAGTAAAATTTCGGCCAATGGCAAGGTAACTCAAATTCCTCAACAAGATATTACATTGACAGTGATTAATACTGTGAGTTTGGGTAATCGAGATTACCCAAGTAAATGGCAAGTCCAATTAGCTAATAGCGAAGCCATCATTATTGAAAGCATTACAAAGGACTCTCGAAACCAATTATCAATAGAATATTGGGAAGGACGAGTTAAAGCGACTGGCGGCTTTAATGGCAAAGGCTATGCCGAACTCACTGGCTATTAAACGAAAGAGGAAAATATGGAGAATACATTAATTAAAAGGGGATTTATATTAGCAGCACTTATGAACTTCAGTGTTGTGGTATTTTCACGTGGTTTTACAAATACGGCAATTAATAGTGCGGATCCCGTAGTGATGTCTAATTTTGGGCTTCTCATGATTGTAATGTGGGGGCTTGCGTATCTTTGCATTGGTTTGAGTAATTCAAGCGCGAAGTGGATTTCGGCTGTTTTTGCTGTCGAAAAGCTGATTTATGTTGTTATTTGGATTCTGTGGCATAGTGAAAACAGCGTAAAGGCCGTTTACTCAGAGGATATTCTAGCTGGTGTTTTTTATAGTATCTATGGGCTTAATGATTTAATTTTTATGATATTTTTTGTGTGGGTATTTTATTTATCCAGTAAAAACAAAGATGTTTTACCTTCTACATCAACGTGATCTTAAGTCGTTGAGCTTTAATTTTTCGGAATTTTAAATGTGTTTCGACAGCATAAGCTTGTGTATTAATAACGTAGGACTTCAAAATTTTAGGACTTATAATGACTAAAGAGCGTGCAATTCCCACATCACGATTTTCACGGTTTGCAAAACTAGGTTCAATGGCAGGAAAAGTGGCTGGCAATATGCTGGTGTCCGGTGCGAAGGGCGCGCTCAAAGGCGAGTCATGGAATAATAAAAACTTGTTGCTTCAACCTAAGAACATTGAGCATTTAGCTAAACAGCTGGCACATTTACGTGGTGCTGCAATGAAGTTGGGGCAGCTATTATCAATGGATGCCGGTGATTTACTGAGCCCAGAATTAGCGAAATTATTGGCGATGCTCAGAGCCGATGCTAACCCTATGCCGCATAAGCAGCTGATTGGCGTTTTAAAAACGCAGTGGGGCGATAATTGGATTGATACCCTTTCTCATATTGAATTACGGCCGTTTGCAGCAGCGTCAATTGGTCAAGTTCATCATGCGGTTACTGAGCAAGGAAATAAGCTGGCTGTAAAAATTCAATACCCAGGAATTGCACAAAGCGTACAAAGTGACGTTGATAATGTGATGACCTTGCTTACTCTATCGCGTTTACTGCCTAAAGACCTTGATATTAAACCCTTAGTGGCAGAAGCCAAAAAGCAGCTACTCGCTGAGGCGGATTACCAGCTAGAAGGCAGTTATTTGCAACGTTTTGGCTCGTTATTAGCGAACGAACCACGCTATATTGTGCCTGCTTTATATGAGCAGTACAGTACAAAAAAAATTTTAGCAATGGAGTATGTTGAGGCACAGCCGATTGAGGAGTTAGACAGTTTGACTCAAGCTCAACGCGACCATATTGCGAGTGATTTGATTTCGCTATTTTTCCATGATTTGTTTGATTTTAAACTGATGCAAACAGATCCTAACTTCGCTAATTTTCAGTATCAAATAGCCTCAGAGCGCATCGTGCTACTTGATTTTGGGGCAACTCGAGAAGTACCTGATAAGCTCAGCGATGGGTATCGTGCGCTTTTAAGTGCCGCCAGTAATAATGATCGCCAGAGTGCTTTTAGTGCAGCAGTGGCTATTGGTTATTTTCAAGATGACATTGTTGATAGCTATAAAAACAACGTACTTGATTTGTTTATGTTAGCGTGTGAGCCACTACGAAGTGAGCAGGCATATGATTTTGGCAGTAGTGATCTTGCAATGCGTTTGAAAAATGCAGGTATGGCAATGAGTACAGATGCACAGCAGTGGCATACCCCGCCGGTTGATGCGCTCTTTATACACCGAAAATTAGCTGGGTTGTATTTAATTGCCGCTAAGTTACAGGCTAAAGTAAATGTAAAGCAGTTATTTCAGGTGTATCGCTAAGTCCTTTTAACTGCAAGATCAGTTAATTAACGGTGGTTAAGCGTTTAATATCGCCCTCTAGCGCTTCCATTTTAGCAATAGTGAGCTCCTCATTGGCGTTTATATCAAAATGCCAAATCAAATTGCCTTTGGCCACTTTAGTTATCTGTTGAGTGGCTAAATTCAATTGCCAAATATGATCGCGCTTTGACCATGATGATTGCCAATACAAATTATTGTTCTTTATACGTATATTATGAAATTGATTAAATTGTTTATTGGTTAAAGTAACGCTGTTTGCGAGCTGTTTATCAGTCAATTTATTACCAAAGAACATGTTATTAGTCAGCTCAGTTAAATTGAACAACTGATTATTTTTAAGGATGAGCCAGCTTGAATTATAAACATTATAGTAAGCAAGTTGTGCGTCAAGACTAATAGATGAAAGTAAGCGACCTTGCAGATTATATAAATGCACCGTTTTACCATCAAATGCATAGAGTGTGTCCGCGTTATACCATCCTAAATTTTTAATTGACTGATCAAGTGCGCTGGTAAATTGTTGTACCATACCTTGGCGATCGTACAGAGCAATATCCATATCACGGTTTGAAACTAGCATGGATAGATCAGGTCGCCATTCTAAAAATTGCACATACTCATAGCCTTTATGTTGCGATAAGCGCGTGACGTTATTTTCACTGTGTAAATAGACTTCACAAATACCGCTGCGTCGCGACATAAATGCAGTTTCGCCTAAAGCGTTACTTACGGGTAAGTAGTCAATGCTTGATGTTGAAAAAATAGGTAAATTGTCTTTATCACGAATATTTACCTGCCAGCTCTCAATGGCAGTATACATATCACCAGCATGATCAATTGAGATACTGCTAAATAGGCCCTGCGCGGTGCTAAATATTGGGTAGTGTGTTTTATCTAGTCGTGTTGCTATTAAGCCGTGACGCTGACTGACATCGTTACTGACAATTGTTTGTTGCTGTGGATCAAACGTTGCAAGCCAAATTGGAAAATCCCAGTTGAGTACAGTACGACCGCTTAGCTCAATCAAACTGCTAGTGTGGTCTTTATGATTTAATAAATAATATGTTTTGTCATTCCATGCATTTAAAGCGCCTTTATAGATGCTGTTTTGAGGTAACTTTAAAGGCAAGGGAATAAGAGCATTATTAGTTAATCTATATAAATACGGGACTAAAGTACCGTGTTGTTTAATGGTTAAAATAAGTTCTTTACTGTTTTTCCAAACAGGTTTTTGTGCTAATTCACACGAGATGGCTGGGCCATTGTGTGCGATAGCACCTTGCGGGGTGATTATTTTTAAATCGCATTGATCTTCTCGGTATTGCCAATAGGCCAGCAATTTTCCTTCTTTTTGCCAACTAGGCTTTGCAGCACGATAGGTGCTTGGCTGCTGAAATAACACAGTACCTTGCTTATTACTAATCGTGAGTGTTTTTATATCTTTAATGTAGGCGAGCAAATCTGCATGTGGGTGAGCGTCTACATCAAACTCTAACCCTAATGCGTAACTGACATCTTCGAGATGATAAAGTGGGACTTTTATTTCGGGTTCATCGCTATTAAAAAATGCATAGGCACTAAAACACACAATTATTACAGGGAGTAACCACATCCATCGAGTTGGGGGTTGGTTTAAAGATTTTTCATTTTTAGTTGTTGGAATTATATCTGCAAGTGGTTTTGGCAGCTCAGTGCTTACATTGGCAATAAACCGATAGCCTTTTTTAGGCACAGTTTTAATACACTTAGGTGACTTGGTTGAATCATTTAAGACACGGCGTAATTTAGTTAATATTTGATACAAACTGTTTTGCTCAACCACCGTGTTAGGCCATAAGCTTTGTTGGATCAGCTCTTTTGAGATCACTTGATCTGGGCTGGCTAAAAACAACCGCAATAAATGTGCAACTTGAGGCTCTAGTTTCTGTACAAGATTGCTTGCAATATTTTTAAGTTCATCGTGCTGTGCGTCAAAAGCAAAGTCATCAAAATAATAGATAGTTACTTTCTCGGCTGTTGGATCTTGGTTGTTATTTATATCTATTGACTGCATTTTTTTGTTACCAGTTTGAATCCACCTAAACATACCGCTATTCAGATAAAAGTCAATAAAGATAAGGGACTAGTCATCTTTATTCAGTAAAAAATCAGATTTTTATGCACGTATTTTTGTTCTTATAAAGAAAATAATTACACAAAGTAAATGCAATGATGAAAACGTTAGTAAGTGTGTCGGCCGCCTTGTTGGTGAGCCAGTCTGTGATCGCAGAAGATATAAAAATAGATGGTCAGTTGAACGAGGTTCAATGGCATAACGCGACGGCTTATCATGACTTCTTTAAAGTAGTCCCCGCCACACTGGAAGTAACTCAAAACAAAGTACAGGGACTCGTATTCACCACTGAAGAGGGCATTTATATTGGTTTTAAAAACTTTCAAAAAGAAGGCGACCGTAAAAAGCAATACAACCTACAAGATGGCTTTATGCAAGCTGATTTTAACCGTTTTGTGATAGATTTTTCAGGGGATGGCAGTGGCGCCTATCAGTTTTCGGCCACATTAGGTGGAGGCATTCAAGATGCTGTATTAACACCGCAATTAACCACTGACTTCGATTGGGATGGCGTATGGCAGTCAGCTTTTTATGAGTACCCTGATTACTGGACGAATGAAATTTTTATCCCTTGGCAAACGGTTTCATTTAGGCCAAACCGTGATGAACAAGATTTGGCGAGCGTGGGGGTGTCTTTACAATTATATGAATTAGCGAAAAACCATATCTATGGGTCGCAACAGCAGACTACGGGTAAGAGTGATTTTTATTTAAATATGCCGAAAGTACTGGCCCAGATCCCTACTTCTCAGCAGTGGTCATTTGTGCCTTACATAACGTCTGAGCAAAACTTTATTGCTGACGACAATAATATCGATATCGGCTTTGATTTAATTTACAAACCCGATCATCATCAAAAATTGAGTGTGGCGGTTAACCCTGATTTTGGTCAAGTAGATAGCGATGAGTTGGTAGTTAACTATTCCACAGTTGAAACTCTAACGACAGATAAACGAGCGTTTTTCACTCAAGATATTGGTGTGCTAAATGTAACAGCAGAGCAAAATACGCGGCTTATTCATACGCGACGTATTGGTGCGGGTAGTGATGATGGTACAGAGCAGATAACACCGATTGATGCTGCCGGGCGTTTTGTCCACCAAGGTGAGCATTGGCAATTTGCAGGTTTTGCGGTACATGAAGACGATTTAGAATCAGATGCAGGCAAAGAATTTTATGTGGGTCGAGCACGTTTTCGCCAGGATAACTGGCAATCAGGGCTGCTAGTGACACAAACAGAACGACCTTGGTTAGCACGTGAAGCAAAAACAGCGGCATTTGACAGCCAATATCAAAGTGAAACGTGGTCTTTACAAAGTGCGCTGTTATTTTCAGATATTAAACAAGGTAAAGTTGATTATGGTACTCAAGAAATTGATCAACAAGGTTATGGCTTAAGCGCTAATGTTAAATACCAGTTTAATCCAAATGTAAGCCTTGCAGGTGACTATTTACGCCTTGATGATCAATTTGAAAATAATGATTTAGGTTATAAACAGCGTAATAACTGGCGAGTAACTGAACTTAATTATAATCATGCGGTTAATTACTCTGACGGTTTTATAAACCAAGTGAAACACAGCATTGATACCAGTTATCAAAGTACCGATAACGGTTTAAAGCTCCCTGCATTACAAGCTTATACAGCATCATTTATTTTAGATAATGGTGCAACGGCCAGTGCATCACTTAAGTACTTTACATCAGGGTGGGATGATTTAATTGGTCGTGGTGTAGGGCTTTATCAAAGTAACAGCACACTTAGTAGCCGACTCTTTTATGGTAGTCCTTATACTGGGGAGTTTAGTTGGGCTGCCAGCTTCCAGTTAGACGAAGAAGGTATTGATGGACTAGCGCAGCAATACGCCGTTGATATGACATGGATGCCGCATCATAACTGGAGCGTTAAATTCAACCAATTTTACCGAATTGGTGACGGGTTAGTGATTGGTACCGACCCAGATCAAGTTACGCAGTTTGACCGTAAATTTTATGTTAGCTATTTGAATGCAGCCGGTTTAATTACCGATAATTTGGAATTAAGCTTTATTTTCCAATGGGTTATTTTAGATGCTAAAACAGATTCAGTATACGATATTTCACAAAACCAGCTAAATAAACAAGTAGGTATAGACAATAGCTTTACTGATCAACGCTTTACAAGTCAAATAAAGCTACGTTATAAGTTAGGTGCGTATTCTGATATTTATTTAGTATACAACCGAGGTTGTGCGAGCTTCGATGATGATGTAGGCTCCCATAAATGGTTACGTAACTTAAATACGTTATGGCAAGAACGCGATCAAGACCAGTTTACCTTTAAAGTGCGTTATTTATTTTAACCAACCGTTTGGGCGTTTCACAGGCACTTTATCTCATCGTTGTTACTTATTAAAAGGGACGGCCATTATTGCAAAGTAATGCCTTGATATTAAGCCCCTTTGAAACGCTGAATTCTGCATATTGAGGTGGCTTGGGTATATAGAGCAACATATCATTATTTTATAATTCGATTCTTATTATGAGGTTAAACAGTAAAAGTACGTTTAAGATATGTAATTTACTCTATAATAAACTATAAATAAGCTTAGCTTCGCATTGCTTACTACATGGATTACGGTAGACCAAACTACGAATTCTAAACAGGAAAAATGGCTGAATGAAAAATAATGAATTATTTTGTCTAACAGATGTACTCGAGTTGATGCTAGATGCGGTCTGTGTTGTTGATAAAAAAGGTCATTTTGTTTTTGTTAGTGCTGCATTTGAAAATATCTTTGGTTACCTTCCAAGTGAAGTGATAGGTAAGCCAATGATCGATTTTGTTTATAAAGATGATCATGATATCACCCACGACACGGTTGAAGTTTTATTATCGGGGGAGTCAAGGCCACGATTTGAAAATCGCTGGGTGCGTAAAGATGGGCAAGTATTACATATACTGTGGTCTGTTAGATGGTCTGAGCTACACCAAGTTAGAATTGCAGTTGCGCATGATATTACTGAGCGTAAAGAGTTTGAAAAGCAGCTTCAATATATGGTTGGGCACGACCAACTTACAGGCCTGCCAAATAGAATGTTATTACTTGATCGTATCCAACATGCCTTAACAAAGGCCGATCGCAGCGCAGTAGAGTTATCGTTGTTATTTATTGATATAGACGGTTTTAAGGATGTTAATGATACCCATGGCCATCTCATTGGCGATAAGTTATTACAAAGTATTTCGCAGCGATTATTGAGTTGTGTTAGAAGCTCTGACACCGTTGGACGCCTAGGCGGTGACGAATTTGTTGTGTTACTCAATGGTATAAGTGAACGGGAGTATATTTATAATATTGCTGAAAAAATCTGTGTGCAATGT
The DNA here is from genome assembly GCF_001298125.1 of Pseudoalteromonas porphyrae. Taxonomy (NCBI): domain Bacteria; kingdom Pseudomonadati; phylum Pseudomonadota; class Gammaproteobacteria; order Alteromonadales; family Pseudoalteromonadaceae; genus Pseudoalteromonas; species Pseudoalteromonas porphyrae. The sequence continues at coordinate 41,762 of NZ_LHPH01000008.1, forward strand.
AAGCACCCATTTAAAATTGAAAGCTTAATTTTAGATCTATCAAGTAGTATTGGCATTGCAAGCTACCCTGAGAATGGAACGAGCGATATGCAGCTAATTCAATATGCGGATCAGGCGATGTATCGAGCTAAAAATGCAGGGGGAAACCGTATTGTTTATTAGGGTCTGTTGACCTTTCAAGGTTAAATTTGCAGACAGCCTGTCTGGTATTTAGGTAAGGGGCGTGAGCAGGACGCACACGCTTTGCTCGGTTTTTACTTAGCCCACTCGATTCCAAACCTTGCACCGTGATCAAATCGCCTCGCGGTTTAACAAATTTTAATCCGCAAAGTTCAACAGACCCTAATCAAGGCTCACTTAGAGCCTTTTTATGTGGTTAGCCTGTGGTTGTCGGGAAAGCAATATTAATATAAAGGCATAATGTGCAGCCAATAAGAACACAGAGATAAGCAATTACAATAGTGCGCTCGGGTATTGCGTGAATAAAAAGAGAGGGCATTTGTTTTAAAGCATCAAATGACGGGATAAAGAAAAAAGAATGGGATTCAAATGTCTTAAACCTATTCCAACAATTACAAATAAATAATTTTAACCCGCTAAAATACATTGCAACGAATGTTGAAGCGCCTAACACTTCAACTATAGCCATTAACTCCATACTAATCATGATTTCAGGGCCAGCAACAAGCATTATGATTATCATAGCTAATGTGTGCCAGATACTCTTGGATAATGTGTTTTTAACCAGTTCAACATTTTAACATCCTTGTATGTAATTGGTCGTATGTGCCTGTTCCAGAGAGATTATCGTGCTATTAGTAGAAATTATAGTATCAGATTAGCCAATCATACTTGCTCTTTAGGTGCAGGTTCTTGCTTAACGGATAATGAGCTACCCACAGATGCAATAATGACAAGTAAAATAGCTAACCATTGCCAAATGCTTAAGAGTTCACTTAAAATCATAAACCCTGCCATTGCAGCAATTGCAGGCTCTAAACTCATCATAATACTAAAACCCTGTGCAGGCATGTTACGTAATGCCACCATCTCAAGCGTATAAGGCAAGGCGCTCGACATCACTGCGACTAACAAACCTAACGGTATCACTTCCCAGGTGAGTAATGCAGCACCTTGTGATATTGCACCATAGGGGACTAATACAATGGCGGCTACACTCATTCCAAGTGCTACTGTCATGCCTCCAGAGCCTTGATTACCTGTTTTTTTACCAAATAAAATATAACCCGCCCAACATGCTCCTGCACCAAGAGCGAGTAAAACACCTATAGGATCAAGGCTTTCTTCACCGGTCATATCAGGAAGAAGCATAAAAATCCCGGCAATAGCACAGCCAACCCAAAACAGGTCGCGTTTTCGTCTCGATGATAATAGCGCGACAGCTAAAGGCCCTGTAAATTCCAATGCGACACCAATTCCAAGCGGAATACGCTCAATAGCATGAAAAAATAGTATGTTCATCCCGCCTAAACTTAAACCATAAATAACAATAGGAAGGCGTTGACCTAGACGAGGAAATGCTTTCCATGGTTTAAACACTAAGCATAAAATGATGGCAGAAAAACCGAGGCGCAGGGCTGTAGTGCCTTCTGGGCCAATAATAGGAAAAAGGTTTTTAGCAATAGAAATACCAGATTGCAAAGTGACCATTGCCAGTAATACACAAATAATAGCGAGAAAAAAAGGGGAGATTGTACGCGGCATTGCAATCCTTAAACCAAAGAGTAATGTTTTAGTCATTTTACCTTTTTTTACTAGTGGTAGTAAGGTTTTGCGATTAAAAATGGTGACCGTTTTGGCGGTAATTAATGAGGCTAGGAAAGGGGCACAGTACTGCTAGCCCCTGCGTTAATTTAAACCGTTAGCAAACAATAAACTCTTTAAAAGATAACCGATTAGATTACACTTTTGATTTATCATTTGGGTAGCTCACACCTAATTGCTTACGTGCATTATCGAGCACGGTCATTACATCGAGCGATAATTGATGCGTATTAATTGGTGACTCACACAACTGCGAATTAACCGTTTTAATAAAGTGGGCAACTTCATAGCGCATAAAGTGTGTATCAAATGGTTTTGATAGTTCCTCAACAGTACCGTCATTCGCTATAAACTGAACGCGTTTAAGCTGCGACACGGCTTCAATGCGTAGCCTGCCTTTTTCACCTTGAATTTCGGTAAAGTTATCTCCTTGGGAGATCTTTGAATAACTGATCACCGCTTGTCTATCATCGTAATTGAGTAATAGATCGCCAGCGCCATCAACACCAGTCTCCAGTAATACCCCACTAGCCTGTACACTCTTGGGTGCACCCCACAGTGCAATTAAAATATACAGCGGATAAATACCTAAATCGACAAGCGCGCCGTTGGCGAATTCAGGTAAAAATGTATTTGGGCGTTCACCACTTTTATACCTATCGTAACGAGACGAATATTGACTGTATTGACCAATGTATTTACGAGGAGGCCCAATTTTGTGTAAAGCATTTTTAATGATTTCAAAATTAGGCAGATGCGTCGTCATCATTGCTTCCATATAGAGGCGGTTGTGTTTTTTAGCGGCGCAAATAATATCTTTTAACTCATGACTATTCGCCGCAGAAGGTTTTTCGCCAAGTACGTGCTTCTGCGATTCTAAGCAGCTAATGGCATAGGATTTATGCAGGCTATTTGGCGCAGCTATATAAACTACATCGACATTTTCATCATTACAAACTTGCTCTATAGTGGTAAACACTTTTGCATTATGGTGGTTATGCTTTATTAAAAATGCTTCACCGCTGCTTGTTGCTCTTGAGCATACGCCATATAAGTTAAATTCAGGTAGGGTTTGTGCCGCACTCAGTAGCGTATCGCTGATAAAATTGGTTCCGACGATGACAAAGTTCATAGCTCTTCCTTGTTATTAAAATGAGTTAACCAGTTTTTCCATTCATGCTCTAAAGCTAGCATTTGCTGATGTTTTTTTGCATTAATATGTTTTTGGTGATCTTCGTTGCCATGAAAAGGGCCCGCTCGACATAGCGCACAGTGATTATCTGTTAAGTAGTCAGGGTAGGTCAGTATTGACTTAAGATCTGCATTGCTTTTTGGGCTAAAAATATAAGTGATACCACTGGTATCTTTAACGTGTTTATCTCTATCAACATTGCGAATTTTATAGCCAGGGAATTTGGAAATATCAAAAGGTATTTTACCTAAGTAACTCGCATCTAGCCCAGCAACTAAGCTGCCCTCAATATTCCAATGTAAGTAGGGCTTCACATCTTTAGAGGTAATATAGCAAAGCATCGGCCCTGATTTATCCAGAGCAAGTTCGCAAGCGTATTTAATAAATTGGTGTAACAACGCACGGTTTAATGTGTTTAGGCTATTTTTTTGAGTATTTTCAACAAAAGCAGTTTTTCCTGCAAATGCTGGGATCAGCGGAAATTGAAAAATAATGACGTCAAACGTGTCATTATTCAAACGACGCCATGTATCTTTATTCGTTACATCAAAATGAGTTAATACGGTTACTTTATTATCAGTAAGGTCACTGAATGCATTGTCAGTGTATTTGGTTTTAATTGTATGCTCATCATCATAAGTTGAGGCAATGAGTTTCTTAGGTTTAATTGCACGATATAACGCATGTGAAAAAGAAAGGTCACCATCACCTACAGTGAGAATACGCCAGTTAGGGTTTAAATACATGAATTATGGTTTCTTAACACAAGATTGCGCCAGTATACCCAAACCACCTCAAGATGCGAGCGTCGTTGGAATTAAAAGTGATTTAGGCAAGGCATTGATTACAAGTAATAGTGGTTCTATTGTTAAAATCAATAACGCAGTATAAATCGCTTTTAAACCAACCCGTTGGGCTTTTCACAGCGACTTACTCTCATCGTTGTTCCTTCTTAAAAGGGGCGGCCATTCCTACAAAGTAACGCCTTGATATTAAGCCTCTGTGAAACGCTGAATTCTGCATCTTGAGGTGGCTTGGGTATATAACAAAGTTAGCTGTCGTTTTCTCGACAGCGCTGACGCATTGATTTACTGGTTTTATCTCGATACATATTTTGATCTGCTATATGCAGAAGATGATCGGGGTTATCGTCGTTATTTAGCTCTGCAAAACCAATACTCACACCAACTTTATATTGTTGCATAAAAGCCGTTAAGTATATTCTTAGTTCATCTATGTTAGGATTTTCATCATCACAAAAAGCGATAAACTCGTCGCCACCTAGGCGAAAGCAATTTTGTTTAGTAAAGTGCTTACTAAGGCGTTGTGCAAAATCAACTAAAATTTCATCACCACATTGATGACCATAATTATCATTAGCAAACTTAAAGTTATCTAAATCAAAGTAATAGATGAGATGAAAGTGTTCTTTAAGTTCATCAAAGCGTGCAAAGCAGGCGCGTCGGTTACCCAAGGCGGTAAGTTTGTCGTGACTTGCTTCAAATTCCAGTTGTTCTTGCAAAGTTTGACGGGTTTGAATTTCAATATTGAGCTTTTTTATTGTTGCGCGTTTTTCTGTGATTAACGAAAACAATCCTGCACACGTTAATAGGAAACCAACATGCTTGAACGTAGTATCAAAGATCAGAAAAGGAAACATCTGTGCATCTAACAAGTCATCTAGTAAATCAAATATCAGTCCTGAGCAATATAAAATCCATGCGCCTATTAAGACCCTATTACCTAAAGAGGAATAAACTTGCAACGTGAGTGAAACAGAGATACCCGCCCAGAATAACTCTTCAATCGTGTCGAATTGTGATTGCTCATGAGAAAGTAAAAAATATGTGCAAATGAACACCACAACCCAAATACAGATAAGCCAATTGGTATGCTTCATTTAAAGCCAAAAAAGTTATTTTTATACCTTATATATAGTACTAAAATGTCTGTTTCGCGAAGCCTCTTTAGCAAATATTATGGTTTTTCTCTAATAGGGCATAAAGCGAGTCGGGTTTTTAAGCCTTCAATAGCAATTTGTTTTATGATCAAGTTAAAAGTGATTAATACAGCAAACGCAATCTGGATTGGCCCGTCTGTAAAACCGGATTCTGTATCAAAAATCATCAAACCAAACAGTAAAAACATTACCACTAAAGCAATTTCAAGCCATTGATTAGAATAAAATGATAGTCGGCCTTCACTCTTATGGTCTTTTTTTATGTGTATGGCACAAAAGAAAGGGATTACTTTAATTTTGAAATTGGCATTTTTTTCAACGTAGTTTTCACCGAGTTGATCAAGCTGTTGACGAAGTTTATCTATCATAAGTTATCCTAAAAAGCAGTGCGCGGATGGTACATGAAACCGCTTTAAAGGGCGAGTTAGTTAGGATATAAACTTATTCCGATCACAAAAGTGTGACAGACAAAAACCACAGAAGTTAACACAAAACGCATTTTTTGATAATCTGCATGGTAGGTTTGCCATTGTGGGTTCGACTTCTCAAAAAAGAACACTAGCCAAAAACTAACAGCTAACCATATTAAAGTGACTGTTTGTGGTACGAAAGCTAAAAACCCAAGTGGTATAACGGGTATCACGGCTTTTAAAGCATCGCTGTAACGTTGATTTCCTGCATGCCATAAATTCCCCGCCATAAACGCTAATATTGCAATACTATAAAAGGTAAAAAATTGTATGTTAAATTGGTTACTACCAACGAGTAAAGGCCATCCAACACAGCCTAAAAATGGCACGAGGCCTAAATAACCTAACTGAATATGATTAACAAATTTGTTCATGGCTTACCTTACACGGAGTTATTAATACAAATTTAACACACCATTGTACCATTTAGAAATTGAAAAACGCTAACTTAAAAGCATGCCCATATCCCGTATACGATCGTTATAAGCAGGAAGTTCAATCTGTATATTCGATTACATCAATCCAAACAATCAATTTTATTAATTTAAGCAAACGCTCTATTGTATGTCTCAAGCCAACACACAGTGTGTTGTTATTTTTTATTTAAATACCCATGAGGAATACTATGAGCACTTCATTGATTAATACAAAACTACAACCATTCAACGCTACGGCTTATCACAATGGTGATTTTGTTGAACTAAGCGAGAAAGATGTATTAGGTAAATGGTCAATTTTCTTCTTTTACCCGGCCGATTTTACATTTGTATGCCCAACAGAATTAGGCGATGTAGCAGATCATTACGCACAATTACAAGAAATGGGTGTTGAAGTTTATTCTGTTTCTACAGATACACATTTTACGCACAAAGCGTGGCACGATACGTCAGACACTATCGGCAAAATCACTTATCCAATGATTGGCGATCCAACAGGGCGTATTACACGCAGTTTTGGTGTGATGATTGAAGAAGAAGGTTTGGCGTTACGTGGTACGTTTGTAATGAACCCTGAAGGTGAAATAAAAATCATCGAAACTCATGATTTAGGCATTGGCCGCAGTGCAAAAGAACTCGTACGCAAAGTACAAGCAGCGCAATATATTGCAACACATGATGGCGAAGTTTGTCCTGCATCATGGCAGCCAGGTGAAGAGACTCTTGCGCCGTCTCTTGATTTAGTTGGCAAAATCTAAATATATGGTTGCACATAATTAATGTGTTCCAAAACGCCCATCATCACAACTTTATTAAGCACATTAGCGTGATGATGGGCACCCTTTTGCTGAAAACGAAGGCTAAGCCATGTTAGACACAAACATAAAAAATCAATTAAAAAGCCACTTTGAATCTATAACAGATCCTGTTGAGCTGCTTATCGCTTTGGATGACAGCAAAAAGTCAACAGAATTAGAAAACCTAGCGAATGACATCGCATCATTAAGTAATCAATTTTTAGTACGAAATAACCCAGATAACGATGTACGTCGTCCTTCAATGACGGTGTACTCACCCATAAAAGAAACCCAAATAACCTTTGCGGGTGTACCTATGGGGCATGAGTTTACAAGTTTAGTGCTGGCTTTACTTCACAGTGGCGGCCATCCCAGTAAGGTCTCTGATGAGCAGCGTGCGCAGATAAGTTCGTTGAGTGAACCACTGAATTTTGAAGTATATATTTCATTGAGTTGCCAGACATGCCCGCAAGTCGTTCAAGCACTTAATTTAATGGCAGCTCTTAATCCTCTGATCACCGCCACTATGGTAGACGGTGCGTTATTTCAAGACGAAGTGGAACAACGAAATATCCTCGCCGTGCCCGCAGTGTACTTAAATGGACAACTATTTAGTCAAGGGGCAATGACGCTTAGTACGATTTTAAATAAAGTTGATAGTAAGGCAGGCGTTCGTCAAGCTCAATCGCTGAACGAAAAAGAGCAATTTGATGTATTAGTGGTCGGTGGTGGCCCTGCAGGTGCATCCGCAGCCATCTATGCCGCGCGCAAAGGCTTGAATACCGGTATTGTTGCTGAACGTTTTGGTGGTCAAGTGGCGGATACATTAAGTATAGAGAATTTTATATCGATCAAAGCAACAGAAGGCCCCAAACTTGTTGCCCAACTTGAAGAACACGTTAAAGAATATAATGTGGATGTAATGAATAATCAACGTGCTGTAGGGCTAAGTTATAACAATGGCTATGACATCACTTTAGAAAATGGCGCAGTGTTAAGTGCTAAATCCTTAGTACTTGCAACAGGTGCTCGCTGGCGCGAAATGAATGTGCCTGGGGAGAGCCAATATCGTGGACATGGCGTTGCTTATTGCCCGCACTGTGATGGACCGCTATTTAAAGGTAAATCGGTTGCGGTGATCGGTGGTGGTAACTCAGGTATTGAAGCGGCAATTGATTTAGCGAATATCGTAGAACATGTCACAGTTTTAGAATTTGCTAACACATTACGTGCTGATGAAGTACTCATACGAAAAGCGAATAGTTTAAAGAATATTACGATTATAAAAAATGCACAAACTACTGCGGTGCTAGGTGACGGCAAGCGTGTAACGGGGCTTAGCTACACTGATCGCGAATCGGGTGAGAGCAAAATGATAAGTCTTGCAGGTATTTTTGTGCAAATAGGGCTTATACCAAATACAGAGTGGCTTAAAAACAGTGATGTGTCATTAACACGATTTGGTGAGATAGAAATCGACGCAAAGGGATCAACATCTTTACCCGGTGTGTTTGGTGCCGGTGATGTAACCACGACACCTTTTAAACAAATAATCATCGCGATGGGCAGCGGTGCAACCGCGAGTCTTGGCGCGTTTGATTATTTAATTCGCCACAGTGATAACGACGCTGCTGTGGCATAAAAGCTCTTGATTTAGCAGTTTCCACCCATGATTGCTATTTTCCAAAGCCGCCCTCTCCAAAGGCGGCTTTTTTTGTACATTAAAATAATTACTTATGTTATATTTTTTAAAAAATATAGGGGAAAGTAAATGTACAAAGGAAGTTGCTTGTGTAAAAAAATAGCGATTAAAATCGATGGCCCTATCAGCAGCATTATTCATTGTCATTGCTCTTTGTGTCGAAAATCAAGCGGAACAGCATATGCAACTAATGGGTTTGTAGCGCGAAGCGATTTTACCATTACTAAAGGGCAAGACTCTCTGAGCATGTTTGAGTTTAAACCGGGTCGAAATCGGTATTTTTGTAGTAAATGTGGCTCACCTGTTTACAGTGAAAACTTAGCCGATATAACGCGTCTAAGACTACGCTTAGGTATTCTCGATAGTGACATAACACAGCGACCTATTAGCCACAATTTTTGTAGTTCTAAAGCTAATTGGGAGGAGTTTGATGCACAATTACCTCACTACGACGGCTTTGAACCAAGCCGCTAATTTTTAGCAGCTTATTGATATTGCGTAGCTGTAATAAATTCATTGAAGCTTTCGCACCAAATAATAACGGTATTAAAGTCAGCAATATTAATGCCTTGTGGCACTTTGACCATAAAACCATCAAATGTTTTGACGCTGCCTACCCGTGTGAAGCTTCCCTTGTGTGCTAAAAATTCAGTTTCATTATCAATAAATTTATTAGCGAGGTAAAGCTGGTAGTCAGGTCCGGGACTTAATTTGCCCGCAAACGAAATCATCCGCTTAGTTAAACGAACTTCACCCGTACCAAAATGCAATGCATCAGATCCTTCTAGGTCTTCTTTAAATTCACCGCTATAAATTGCCTTTTGAGCATGTGTTGCTAGTTCCAGTTTACTAGGAGAGGTCGGCGCAGTGATAATGGGTAGAGCATACATACCAGAACCAAAACCTAATATAAAAACAACGAGATAGGAAAGCGTACGTATCAAAGTAGTAACCATAACTAAGCCTTTTATTCTAAGTTAAATACTTTCCTTGATGATAAATTTAAGCGTTTTTCCTTTTCGCCAAAAAAGCGTTGATAAAGCAACTCAAACTCACCACTTTGTTGTAACTGAGTTAAGCCTGATTCAAGTAATATTAATAAATCTTTATTTCTATTGTGTGTATAAAAGTAATAATGACTGGGGTATTGCAACATAATTGTTGGTTCAATCATTAAATCTACATGTTTTTGTTTTGCAAGTTCGGCTTCAATTGCGGACACAGAGCGAGGGAAATAATCACCAAGGTTTGTGTCTAATGCTTTTATCATGCTTTTATAACTTAGTTCACCATTGACGGTTAAGCCACTTCGTTTGAGTACTTTATAGTCGGACCAGCTTTGTTTTTGTAACCCTACGAGCGGCTTTAATTGATTAAGCGACGAAATCCTTTTGAAGATTGCCTGCTGGTTTTTATTAATCATCAATAGGCGTTTGCCATGTATCCCTTTATACAAGGGGGAGGATGTGTGAAGTAGATCATTGTGTGCGCTAGGCTCTATAGATAACCAGGCTAAATTAATTCCACCGGGCTTATAAAGCTCTCCAGTGATCCTTTTTTTATTCATGGGCTTAATTGAGTAAATAAAGTTAACTTCTTTGCCTACCTTAGCAAAGCTTTGTGTTAGTAAAGCATGAATGTATTGATTTGTGGGTGATTCTACAATACTCGGTCGGGCTAAATGAAGATTAACAACTGCATTATTAGCTTGCGCGGCGAAAGGGAGCAATAACAATAAATAAAGCGTATAGCGTAATAAAGATGAGAAAGCCATAGTTCAGTCGTAAGTCAATAATAGTTAACATACTATAGCAAAATATTCGTAGGTTTAGTTTAGTGATGAATTTATTATAATTTAATTAGCAAAAAAACCAGTGTGTTTTAAAATTAGTATTATACTTTTCTAATAATAGAAGTAAATTTGGAACGCTATGCTTAATAATTACTCAGTACGAACCCGATTAGGAGTACTGGCAATACTGCCAGTACTGATATTTATTTTAACGGCTGTATTTTCTATAAATACAATGGGAAGCTTAGTTGTAGGAATCGATGATTTATACGAAGACAGGGTTGTTCCACTTAAGCAAATAAAGAATGTGTCAGATAATTATGCTGTGAATATTGTTGACTTATTTCATAAGTATAGAGCAGGAAATATTCCAAAGCCTGACTTTTTGAGTGCAGTGAACGATGCAAAAAATACTGCAGATAGCGAATGGCAAGCATATCTTAGTACTAACTTAACGGATGAAGAGCGGCGCTTAGTGAGTGTCGTAGAAAACAAACTTTTGCCTGTTCAAGCACACCTGAAAAACCTACTCGATAGTATTACAAACGAAGAATTTCAATCTGTGTCTCAGCAACAATTTGTGAGTGATCTCTATAATGTATTTGACCCTTTGAGTACAAGTTATCAAGCCTTAATAGAATTACAATTACACGAGGCCAATAGCTTCAAAGATCAAGCAAATGACAGCTATGAAGTGACGAGCTTAATAATGGAAGTGTCAGTTGTATTACTTGTATTGATTTTATTGACGATTGCCTATTTTATATACCGATCAATTCATAATCCACTTATGTCATTACGTAACACAATATCTGAAATTGCAAATGATGCAGATCTGAGATTACGAGCTAATGTTCAGGGTGAAGATGAAATTGCTGAAACAGCAACACATTTTAATAACATGGTGGCAAGAATTCATACGTTAGTAACGGACGTTTCGGGCGCGACAATGACTTTATCGTCTGCTGCTGAACAAATGAACTCGATTAGCGATCAAGTAGCGACGACAGCAACAGAGCAAGAGCAACAATCAGCGATGATAGCAACCGCGATCACGCAAATGAGTAGTGCGATTGAGCAGGTGGCTCAAAATGCACTTGCAACATCTGATAAAGCTACAAACGCAGACACTAAAGCACAACAAGGACAACAAGCAGTTGCAGATAACATAGAATCAATAAAAACGTTGTCACATTTAGTCAATGATAATACTCAACTTATAAATGAATTAAATACGCAAACAAACGATATTAATCAAGTTGTTATGATGATTCAAGGCGTTGCAGAACAAACTAATTTATTAGCCCTTAACGCAGCAATTGAAGCTGCACGAGCGGGGGATTCAGGACGAGGCTTTGCTGTTGTTGCGGATGAAGTAAGGCAGCTTGCCCATAACACCCAAAAGGCAACAGCAAGTATCAATGAAATGATCACTAAATTACAGGAAATGGCGCAACAAGCCGCTGCGTCGATGGGAAATGCTGAAAGCAGTGCCCAAGAAAGTGTTGACCATGCGCAGTATTCGTCTCAAGTATTAAGTGAGATAAATCAAGAGGTCACTCAAATTGCAGATATGAATACCCAAGTGTCAACAGCGACAGAAGAGCAAAAAATGGTTGCGCATGAGCTAAGTAGTAATATTAATGAGTTCAGCGCAAGTATTTTGTCTGTTAGTGAAAGTTCACAGCAAAATGCGCAAGCATCTCAGGAGTTAGCAATATTGGCAGCGACGTTACAGCAGCAAGTAAATGAATTTAAAATATAGTAGACCTAAACTTAAACATAAAATCTAATATTACCTTGATAGAGTACCAAGTACACGGTTGTGTATTTGGTACTAAAACTACTTAGAACGTCACTTAATTGATAATATTCCCCGGATTTTGTTGCTAACAAAGAGTTTGGTTTTTAAGTGACTAAAATACGGCTTAAGTAATTTTGACCAGCATTAAAGCCCATCAAATAACCATCAGCTAATTTCTTTGTGTTAGTGGTTGTACGACCAACTTTGAAGTTTTTAGGTGGTGCAATGATGTTTATTTTACAGTTAGCTGGCGGGTTGTGAATAAAGTCGATACTGGCATTGTAGTTTTCAGTGCGTGCTAACGTAGCGCGAATAAGTGCAGGGTAATCTTTGTAAATATGTTTTGTAAGCCAAGGTGTTTTATTTGGTTTTTTTCGATAGCCAAGCGGTTGAGAAAGTATCACGGTTACTTCATTAGCACCCATTTCATACGCTTTACGAATAGGAATTGAATCGGCAACTCCACCGTCGGTCATCTTTAATCCACCAATAGACGGAAAATCTCGATAGGCAATTGGAATAGCGCATGATGCTTTAAGTTGTTGTTCTAATTGCTTAGCTGTGGCTTTTAAATATTGGGCTTCGCCATTTTCAATTGCAGTGGCGACAATATAAAAATCGCATGATTGATTATGAAACGTTGTTAAATCAAGGCGAATATCTTTAATAGTCTGTTGCCATAACCAATCTAAATCGAACAAGTGCCCGCCACGAATAAATCGTGATAAATTTATAAACTCAGGCCTGCAAGAGTAATCGGTAATTACTTTGTGATTTCGCTTGGGTTGTTTACACAAATAAGCGGCGATGTTGGTTGCGCCTGCAGACACACCAAAACAGCGGTTAAAAGGTTGATATTGGGCAGTCAAAAAAGCATCAAGTACACCCGTGGCAAATATCCCACGCATAGCGCCACCTTCAACAACTAAAGCATGAGATGAATGATTCATAGCGTTACTCTCTTTTTAGAATAACGCTATGCTAACAATTTCATTGTTAATTCGCGAGGGAGAATGTGAGTTTACCTGCAGTAATTAATCACTTTGTAGGGCTTCGATAGGATCAAGCTGTGACGCTTTAATTGCAGGGTATACGCCAAATATAAGCCCTACTAATGCACAAATACTAAAAGACAATACAATAGCGGTCATGGACCAAGATACAGCCCACTGAGAATAGATTGAAATAATTTCAGATAAACCAATACCAAAGACAACGCCTAATAAACCACCCAAAATAGAAATAGTGAAGCTTTCAGCAATAAATTGTATGCGGATATCTTTTTGTGTCGCGCCGATAGCACGTAATAAACCAATTTCTTTGGTTCGCTCAAGTACAGTTGCAAGCATAATATTCATAATACCAATCCCTCCAACGAGCAATGAAATACCTGCAACGCACGACATAACGATATTAAATATTTGTTGGGTTTGTTTTTGCTGTGCTAATAAAGCGGCTGGAATGACTAATTCAAAATCATCAATATCACTGTGACGATTTTGCAGCAGATGTTCTAATGCTTGGGCTGCGATAATGGGGTCTACAGACTTATCAATCGCCAGTTTTAAGCTGGTTACTTCACTATCGAGTAAACCGCTTTTAAAGCGGTGTAGCGCCGTACTTAGAGGGATAAACACTTGATTTTGTTCATTGCCTAGTTTCACACCTTGAAACTCTTTCTTTTTTAAATAGGGAGATTGTAAAATGCCAATGACTTTAAACCAGAGGTGATTGATTTTAATTTGTTGCCCAAGGGCGTCACCTAATGGAAAAAGTTGTTTGGCGGTATTTGCGCCTAACATAGCCACTTGTGCAAACTGTTGTTGATCGTTTTGATTTAAAACACGACCGGAAAAAATTTGGAAGTGTGATAATTCAAAAAAGTTTGCACTAACACCAACAGCGGACGCATCGCTTTTATTGTATTGACTAAAAATATGGTATGTCTCAATTGTTTTTTGCGCCGCATAATCAGTGATGAAAGGCAGTGACGCATGAGCGACTTGAGCATCTCGAAGGTTCAAACCTGCAGAGTGTTTACGTTGTTCTTTTAATTCCTTTTCATCAAATTCTTTTGCATTAACAATTAAGTTATACAAGCCCATAGAGTCAATCATTTTCATTGCTTCTTGCTCTGCACCTTCACCAATATTGAGCATCGCAATAACGGCACCCACACCAAAAATCATTCCTAATAGAGTCAGCAAGGTACGTAATTTATGCTGCGCAAGCTCTAACGTGGTGTCGATAAATAAACTCAAATATTTCATTGGGCGTCCTTCATATTAATTAAGGAGATCACATTACCAGAGGCGACACCTTCAACTATTTCAACGTGGCTTAAATTATGTTTGCCTAATTTTACAGTGGTTTTAATAAACTCATTGTGTACTTCGGTGTAAACATAATGGGCATTTTGTTCAGTAAATACGCTTTGTTTTGGTACTATTAAGCGTTCGCTTTCTGGGGTAACCAAAATATGTGCGTTGAGTTTCAAACCTGGTCGTAATGCAGCGCTTTGTTCATTAATATTTGCTTTTAATTCGTAATATTTTTGTGGATCGCCACGTTTAATAGATTTTGGAAAAGGAGACACTTCAATTAATTCACCGCTAAATTGTTGATCAGGTAAAGCGATAAGCTTAAATGTTAGAGTTTGACCCACTGCTAAATCAATGGCCTCACGCTCAGATACATAAAGGATTAGTTGCATTTGGCTGACATCGGGTAACGCTGCAATCTTTTGCCCTGGCCATAGCGTTTCACCAGCTCGGGGTTTTTCACCACGCCAATTAGTGTCATGGGTTAGTAAGCCATCATGGGGGGCAACTATTTCAAGTTGTGATAAGTTAGTATTTAAAGATGCTAATTTTTGTTGATGTTGATCTTTTCTCATTTTTAACAGCATTAATTCGCCAGTTGCGCCTTGTTCAAAGCGTTCGACCTGCCAGTCATAGTAATTATGTTTTGCATTTAAAAACTCAACATTTTGTTGTGACTCTAAGATCTCTAGCTTGGAGATAATGCGTTCATCTTCGATTGAATAGTCTTCGGCAAACTGTTTTTCTTCACTAACCAATACAATGTCATGATTTAAAATTGTTTTATCTTTTTCTATTGCGCCTGACTTTTGCGTTAAGTCTTCATCAGCCATGGCGGTTTGATTGGTAATTTTTTGACTTTGACGGCGCATTTTCTCCCCATCAAAACGCGCAATCACTTCGCCTTTTTTGACTTGGCTATACTCAGGCATTAACCACGCTAAAGTTTGCGGTCCTTGACTTGATGCAGGGGCAACTATAAGGGTTTCGTTTGCAGCAACTAAATGGCCCTTGGCTTCAACTTCGGTTTTAAAGCTATGTGTGCTGACGGTATAAGTCAGCTCATTTTGAACTTTATTTTCTTTAGAACAACCACTTAATATAAGCGCAGTGGTAATTAAGCTCAATACAAAACGGATTTTCATAATTTCACCTCATCACCTTGTTGTAAACCGCTTTTAATCACGGCGAGATTATCAGTGAAATGGCTAATCTCTATCAATTGTTTATTATTCTCCGTAGTCTCAACAAAGGGTCCTTGTAAATCATACTGTAAGCTAGCTAAAGGGATACTTAAAGCCTGTGCAAGTAATGCGGTGGTTATCTCTAAGCGTGCTGTTAGGCCTGGTCTTATTGCGCTAATATCAAGGTTATCAATACTGATAATTGCATCTACAATACGGCGTTTATCTTGGTATGATTTTTCTCTAAACACACGGCCTAAGCTTTTTACCTTTCCTGAAACAACTAACTCAGTACTACCATCAATGGTAATTTTAACCGTTTGCCCGGGCGTTATTTTACCGCTATCGGGCTCATCGATTTGTGCTTTTACTTGCATATTCTCCAGCACAGCAAGTTCTATAACCGGTTGGCCAAATTGTACGCTTTCACCTATGGATGATTTTTCACCTTGGTAATTGGTTTTGTAAATTACTAGGCCATCTATCGGGGCTTTTACTTTAAGACGATCAATATCTTGTAAATATCCGTCCACTTCGCTCTGTAGCCGAGCAACCTTGCTCTTTGCCATTTTTAGATTTAACTCTTTGCTTTGTTGTTGAAAGGTTTGTTTACTTTTAGCCAGGGTTAAATCATTGTTTGCAATTGTAAAATCAATTTGTGATTTTTTACGGTCAACTTCAGAACGAGAATGATCGACAATATCTGCTTTGCGTTTAGCTTTATCGTAATTCATTTTCATTTCAGCCACGGAGAGTGTTAACTCTTGTTCTTTGATGAGTTCTTTATTTTGGGCATTTTCTAGCTGTTTTTTTGCCCGAAGTAACTCTGATTGTTTTTCAATTAGTTTATCTCGAACTTGTTTGTCGTCGAACGAGACAATGACTTCACCTTGCTTAACGTGTGTATTTTCAGGTTTCATCGTTTTAATTTGGTATTGCCACATACGGGCGACAGACGGCGGGGCAATGATTGCTGTTGTTGAAGATTCCAACTCGCCGTTAGCATTGACGGTAATAGCAATGTCACTGCTTTTAACAACATGGGTTTGTTGGCTCTCGTCATTGCATGCGCTTAATACACACACAAACATGATTACTGTACATACTAATAAGGCTTTATTCCTCATCTGTATCTGCTCCTATTGTTAGCTTTGCGCTCATACCTGGCAACAGATTTAATGCAACAGCGCTAAAATTAAAACGAGTTCTAAAATAAGCGTCTTTTCCCCATTGTAAGCGTTCTTCTGGTTGAGTTGAGACTTCGCTTAGCGTAGCGCTTAGTGGCTGTTGTAAATAGGCGTCAAATAGTAACTGTGCCTGTTGTCCGAGCTTTAACTGATGGTAATCAATTTCATGTACCCATGCTTCAATATAAAGCTCACTCATGGCTGGTATTTCGGCAATTTTCCAACCCGGTTGCGCAGTCATACCTACAAACGCTTTTTCGCCATTCCACGGGTGGTTGGCATATAATACGGGCCCCGATCGCAGAGCTTGAATACTCATACTAGCAAGCTGATTTTTGTTATATTCAAGATTAGTTTTTAATTGTTCAATGGTTAGTAATTGTTTGTTATAAGCAACGTTATTCTCTGTTTTTACTTGCAACAGTTCTTCAGATGCTTTTTGTTTATTAATTAAAGCCTTCTCAAATTCAAGCTGATTTTTTTGATAGTCATAAGTACTTAAATTAACTTGAGGAATAGCAGCATCAATACGCGCACGTTCTAATAAAAGCTCAGAGCGCTTAAAGTTAAACTCAGCTTCAATTTGATTTTCTTTATTACTGGTGGTGATCCTAATAAGCTCTTCTTGTGCGGCTTCAAGGTTAACTTCATCTTGCTCTATTTCAGTTGCAATTGTGCCGCTATCAAATACTACAACGGTATCACCTTTTTGCGCTATTTCGCCTTCCTCCATCATCCATTGGACTTGCACACGCCATGTATCTGACTTGGGAGCGTAGAATATTTGATTTTCACTGGCTTTTAGTTCGCCACTGAGCAATAAGCTTTGGGCAAAAGTTGAAAATGATAAACTACTAAAAAGTAAGATAAGGCTGGTTTTAATCAGTTTATTTTTTAACATCCGCTGTCCTCAATCACTACACCATCTTTCATTCGAATTACGCGTTTAGCGTAAGCTGCAATATCTTCTTCATGTGTAACCATGACTAAGGTGTGTCCTTGCTGGTGGAGCGAGCACAGTAACTCCATTATTTCATGGGATGTTTTGCTATCGAGGTTACCGGTAGGTTCATCTGCAAAAATTACTTGCGGGTTATTCACTAATGCTCTGGCGATGGCAACGCGCTGACGTTGCCCCCCTGACATTTCAAATGGTTTATGGTGCGCACGATTTTGTAAACCAACCTTATCAAGCATCGCCATTGCGCGATCACTAGCTTGTTGTTTTGGCATATCGGTATAGCGCAGTGGTAGGGCAACATTTTCTTGTGCGCTTAGTCGTGTTAACAAGTGAAAGGTTTGAAATATAAAGCCAATTTTCTTATTGCGAATAGCAGAAAGGCTCTCGTCATGTACCTCCTTTATACTTTCATCAGAAAGTAAATAATTACCAGAAGTTGGCGTGTCGAGACACCCTAAAATATTCATTAAAGTAGACTTTCCTGAGCCGGATGCGCCCATCACCGCGACAAATTCACCTTCTTTAATATGTAACGATACGTTATCTAATGCAATTACTTGCGTTTCACCTGCACCATAAGTACGGCAAAGATTTTCGACCCTGATCATATGCTGACTTTTATTTTTATAATTATGGCTAATTAAACTAACGGGAAAAGGTAACAGGAACAAGCAAAAGATTTTTTGCTTTATTGAATAAAATTAAGCTACCGTTAAAGATAAAAGTTGGTTAACAAATTTGTATCTTTTTATGTTTATTATATTAACTCTGAGTAGGTTTAATTGATTTTTGATGGATTAAAGCACTTAATTGCTTTGATTTTTGAAATAAAAAGAAATGTTTTTTGTTACAAAAAATATATAAGACATGAGAGGCAAATAACGTGAAATAGCTTCACGTTATTTGATTTTTATTGAGATAATTAAAGCGTTTCAACCCACATTACACCAACTTCTTTTTTTACTACTTTAACATGCGTACCAGCGGATATTGGTTGGTGACTTTTTAGCTTCCAGCTGATCCCAGAGTATGAATGTGTACTAAGACCCTGCTCATCAACATGGCTATTGAGTATAAAATCGAGCTCAGCAAAATCACTTTTAACTTCTTTAGTGTCTACATTGTCTTGCATACGCTTAAGAGGTTTCCACAGTAAAGCAGCCAGTGCCGCTGTTACAAGGGTATTACTCCACAATGCAGTCGTTAATGAATTATCCAATATTGAAAAATTCATCATCAAACCGGTTGCAAACAACGACATGCCTAAAAATAATAATATAAAAGTCGACATTCCTAATACAGCAACCTCAATAATGAGAGCTGCAATGCCTAAAATCATCAGCACTTCAGGTAAATTATTAGTAATGAGATCCATGATTATCCCCTTAGTCGTTTAGCTTTTTTGTTTAGTATTTAACGTATTAATAATCGACATTGCTTGTGCCACCATTGAGCTGGCATCAGTCCCGTTATCTGGTAGTAAAACAACTGAAGATTCTTTAGCAATAGCTTGTTTAGCGGCAATTGCTTTTGACGCAAGATCTAATTGAATTGCTTTTTGCCCTTGTTCAGTATCAGCAGCTTCACCGACTTTACGTAATGCATCAGCTTGTGCTTCTGCAACGGCAATAATCGCTTTAGCTTCACCTTCAGCGCGCAGTATTTGTTCTGCTTTTTCAGCTTCGGCAGCTAATACTTGGGCTTGCTTTTTACCTTCGGCAACATTGATGTTAGCTTGGCGATCACCTTCTGATTCTAAAATCTGTGCACGTTTAACACGCTCGGCCTTCATTTGCGCTTCCATCGCTTCCATTACAGATTGCGGTGGCACAATGTCTTTAATCTCGTACCGTAATACTTGAATACCCCACGGCTCAGCCGCTTGGTTAATTGCGCTTACGATATTGGTATTGAGTAGATCACGTTCTTCAAAGGTTTTATCAAGTTCCATTTTACCAAGCTCTGAACGCATGGTTGTTTGCGAAAGTTGAGTGACAGCAAATACATAATCGTCAACACCGTAAGTGGCGCGGTATGGGTCAAGTACCCTAAAGTATAAAACACCATCAACAATCAATGAAATGTTGTCTTTAGTGATGGCCGATTGAGAAGGCACATCTTGTGCTTGTTCTTTTAAGCTGCGATCTGCGGCAATACGATCAATAAATGGGATAATAAAGTTTAATCCGGCTTCTTTAGTTGATTGATATTTACCAAAACGTTCGATTAACCAAGCACGGTTTTGTGGTACAAACTTAACACTGCTTTTAAGCAGCACTAATACAAAAATGAGTAAAAACGCTTCGACAGTAAACAGCATGTTGAATATTTGCGCAATTGGGTCCATGTATACTCTCCTTAGATTTTTTATTAGACTAGAGCAATGATTATGCGTGTAAATATGATGAGATACGAGCTTTAATGAAAACAAACACAACTTTTTTACAAAATGTAAAACAGCAAGCGACAGCGAAACCTGCATCAGAATTAGAACGTTTATGGCAGCGAATAGATAAGCACACCAAGCGTAACGCAAACTTTGAGATTAAAAAAAGTACGCTATTCAATCAGTTTAAAGAGCAAGTGGAGCCTCACGAGCACCACCAAGCCCGTATGATGGCAGAGCAAATTATTCATCTGAGTAAATTTATTCAGCGTAAAAGCCTGACGATTGAGCAGCGCAATGAGCTTGTAGATTGGATAAACGAAGATTTAGAATACTTATCAGGGCACCCATTTATTGGTGAGTTGGAAATTGAAAAAGTAACGCAAATCTTTCAATCGCATTTAAGCAAGCACAATCACGATACAGTTAATGCAATTGATTCATCCCAGTTGAATCTTTTACGAACTATGCTCCAACAAGATTTCCCCGGTTTAGAGTTAACAGATGAAGACTTGAGAGAAATTGCCGTCAATCCCCAAAAACTTTATCAGCATCTTGATGAACAAGGCTTTGGTGAGGATGAAGAAAGCGACGACGATGCATTTAATCCAGGCAATGCACATGCAGAACAAGATGAAGACTGGGATGATTTTTTTGATCAATTCGAACGATTCGACCGCGATGAAATTAAACAACAAAAGACGGATGCAAAATTAGAAAAGCTATTTAAAAGCTCGCAACTAAACAAAATGTATAAACGTTTAGCAGCAAAACTTCACCCGGACAAAGAGCCTGATCCAACCAAAAAGGCTGAAAAGCACGAACTTATGCAGCAACTAGGGCAGGCCCGTAAAGCAAAAGATGGCTTTACCTTATTGCAGTTATACATAACTCATTTTGATGACGACGTAGATTTTGATGAAGAAACTAAAGCTAACTTAATTCCGCTACTGCAAAATAAAATAGTTGAGTTAAATAAACTGCACCGCCAGCAAAAAGAAGGCAATGATCCGCATTCACTCGTATGGCGTAAATTTAATGGTCGTAGTAAAGCGCAAATTAAACATAATTTTACTAATCATATCGCTGCTTTAAATAGTGAGTGTGAAGAAATATCCGAGCGTTTAGGATACTGCACCACAGTAAAACTACTTAAAGAAGAGCTAAATGATCGGATTAATAATAAACGCCATATGCCTATGTCTTTTGACGATGCGCTAGAAAGCATGTTTAATTTTTGATTTAAACAAGCTAGGGCATGTTTATCTTTCGAGGTTAAATTTGCAGCAGTATGTTTGGTATTTAGGCAAGGCAGAGCCTATGGTGTGTGGTTGTTCCCCATAAGTAGGCGATAACGCAGCATAAATGCCAAACACACGCTGCTCTTCGGGGTTCTTCCAAGGGGCGTGAGCAGGACGCGGAAGCTTTGCTCGACTTTTACTTAGCCCACTAGGTTACAAATCTCGCGCTGCGATTAAATCGCCCCTTGTTGGAACAAATTTTAATCCTGAAAGGTCAACACGCCCTTACAAGCAGAAAAGGAATTCTGCTTGTAATCAATAATTTTTCTGATAACTTAAATTAGTCACAGTAAAAGTGCAGGGAACGCATGACACCACAATTCGACTATATAACCCGTAGACGCTTTAATTTTATTGAACTTATTATTCATTGGGAAGGGCGGTTAACCACAAATCATTTGCAAAAGCACTTTGCAATTAGCCGTTCAAGTGCGTCAAATATTATTCAAGACTATATACAGTTTTACCCACAGAGCCTACGTTACAACAGTTCACTTAAAGGGTATGAAGCAACAAAAGACTTTTCCCCATGCTTAATCGACCTTGACCTAACAGCGTATTTAAAGCTAGCCAATCAAGGTGAAGATACACTTACTTGGCAGCAATTTACTTGGCTTAGTTCACCACTAATTAGTATTGAACCGCACAAAATAAGGGGCGTGCTACGTGCATTAAATCAAGGATTAAGAGTTGATGTAGGCTATGCTTCAGTGTCCAGCCCCGAATTTGAATCACGCATAATAAGCCCACATAATCTAATATTTGACGGTATGCGTTGGCACGTACGCGCCTATTGTGAAAAAAACAGTGGCTTTAGAGACTTTGTACTAACACGCTTTAATGGTGAATGTGAGTTTGAAGGGGGGGCGCAATATGACCAAAGTCACGACACATTGTGGCAAACTCAATTAACCGTAGTGATAGAGCCCGATCCGCGTTTAACCCCAGAACGCGCCCACATTATCGCACTCGATCATCAAATGACAAAACAGCCAAATGGCCGTTACCAACGTAAAATAACCGTACGCGCCGCGCTATTACTGTACTTACTTAAACAACTTCACCTAGACAGCTACCAAACCAAACCCGAAGCCCAACAAATTATTTTAAGTCCAACATGCTTAGAGGCACTTAAACCTTATATGGCATGGTAATACTAAACATGCGTAAAAACTCAGCAGGTGATAAATATACAGTGTTGAAACAGTACTAAAGCAAATCTAAAGTAGGCGCACTTACAAAATAGGAACTGTTATGGAAAACTTTAGCTCATCAGATCTAAAAGCAATTTTGCATTCAAAGCGCGCAAACATTTATTGCTTGGAATATTGCCGTGTTATGCAAAAGGATGGGCGTGTACTTTATTTAACCGAAGGCACGAAAGAGAATCTCTATTTTAATATTCCAATCGCAAATACAACCGTAATTTTATTGGGTAACGGCACATCAATTACCCAAGCCGCAATGCGAATGCTAGCCCAAGCTGGCGTATTAGTGGGTTTTAGTGGCGGCGGTGGCACACCGCTTTATATGGCAAATGACGTTGAGCAACCTATAGAATGGCTAACACCACAAAGTGAATATCGTCCAACAGAATATCTGCAAGGTTGGATGCGCTTTTGGTTTGATGATGAAAAACGCCTGATAGCGGCAAAAATGATCCAAGCAGCGCGAATTGAATACCTCACTAAAATTTGGCAAAAAGATAAAGACCTAAAACAAAATGGTTTTAATCTCACCGATTTAGAAAGTGCATTATCGACCTTTAACCAACGCACAGAAAGCGCCACCAAACAAAACGAATTACTACTAACCGAAGCGCAGCTCACTAAAGCACTTTATAAGTTTGCAGCTAATGCCACACAAACAACAGACTTTAAATGTGAGCATAAATCTACAGACTTAGCGAATGACTTTCTAAACCACGGTAATTACTTAGCCTATGGCTTAGCCGCAAGCTGCTTGTGGGTATTAGGTATTCCCCACGGTTTTGCCGTAATGCACGGGAAAACCAGAAGAGGCGCATTAGTGTTTGATATAGCTGATTTAATAAAAGACACACTCGTTCTGCCTTGGGCATTTATTTGCGCGAAAGAAAACGCAACCGAGCAAGAGTTTCGCCAACAAATATTACAAGCATTTACCGATCATAAAGCACTCGATTTCATGTTCGAAACTGTAAAAAGCATTGCTTTAACCACACATGCAGAGATAGATAAAAATGCATAACGTTTCTGTAGATCGTGCTTCAGCGCATGACACTGTAGGTCGTGCTTTAGCGCATGACTCTGTAGGTCGTGCTTCAGCGCATGACTCTGTAGGTCGTGCTTTAGCGCGTGACACTGTAGGTCGTGCTTTAGCGCGTCAAAGCGAGAAGGCCTTAATGCCATGATGGTCACCTTTATATCACAATGCGAAAAAAACGCCTTAAAGAAGACCCGCCGCGTACTTGATGCCTTCGCTAATCGTATAGGTGACAACACATGGCAAACGCTCATCACCGAAGACGGCTTAGTCACCGTTAAAAAAATGCTACGACAAACAGCCAGCAAAAGCACCGCAGTCAGTTGCCACTGGATACGTAGCCGAGCAAGAAGTCAGTTTTTGTGGGTGGTGGGGAACAAAAATAAATTTAATGAGCAGGGCGTAGTACCAGTTAATAGTACGAGAAAAAAATTGTTAAACAGTAAAATAGAAAATGATTGGAAATACCTACCGTTAATTAAGTCACTTACTGCACTCTCAGCATTGCTCCATGACTGGGGGAAAGCGTCTCGTTTATTTCAAGAGAAGTTAAACCCTAATAGTAAAAATAAATTTAAAGGTGATCCGTTAAGGCATGAATGGATTTCTGTTTTATTACTTAATGCCTTAGTAAATAGTAAAAATGATGAAACATGGCTAGCCGAATTAGCGCAAAACGCTTTTACTGAAACACAATTAAAAGTAAGCCTTAAAACGCAAAATTCAACACCATTAGATAAACTTCCAAATGGGGCTAAATTGTTAGCTTGGTTAATAGTTTCGCATCACCGCTTGCCTTATATAAAGAGTGATTGGCGCGATGAAAAAGCACCTGATTTATCTTCAATGCTCAAACGCATCACTCAAAAATGGGGTTATGAAAACATTCAAGACCTTGCAGAATACAATAAACGTGTTGAGCAGTGTTTTGAATTTCCTAATGGTTTGTTGTCTGAATCGAAAGAATGGCGAAAACAAATAAAACGTTGGGCAACTAGTCTACTAAATAACTTACCTTTACTTGAATCGGCTATGAAAGACGGTAGTTATCGTTTGGTGTTACACCATGCGCGGTTATGTTTGATGTTAGGGGATCACTTTTATTCATCACAAAATGCCGCCAAAAATTGGCAAGATAGCACAGGGTTATTCGCTAATACTGATCGAGATACCAGCGAACTAAAGCAAAAGCTTGATGAGCACTTGGTAGGCGTGGCAAAAAATGCTTTAGACACCGCACATTTATTACCAGCATTTGAAAAAGAACCCCCCGTTGCAACAGATATTCAAGCATTAAGAAAGGCGAGTCCCACGGCATTCAAATGGCAAGATAAAGCCGTAACCGAAATTAATGAATGGAAAACACAACAAGACAAAAAAGTAACCGGTTTTTTTGCCGTTAACATGGCAAGCACAGGTTGTGGTAAAACCTTTGCTAACGCTAAGGTTATGCGTGCGTTATCGGCTGACGGTAAAAGCTTACGTTATATTCTTGCTTTGGGGTTACGTACATTAACTTTACAAACAGGTGATGAATATCGTGACCGAATAGGTTTAACTAATGCTGATTTTGCCGTACTAATAGGTTCAAGGGCGGTTGCTGAATTGCACAACCAACGAGAAATTAAACAAGATGAAATCACTGGCGAGGTATTAGGCTCTGAGTCTCAAGAAGCTTTATTAGATGAATTTATAGATTATGATTGTGAAATACCCGAAGAAGGGTTAAGTACGGTATTAACGTGCACTAAAGATAAACAGTTTTTATATGCGCCAGTGCTAGCGTGCACCATTGACCACTTAATGGCAGCGACAGAAACCAAACGAGGTGGGCGCTATATCTTGCCTAGCTTACGGTTAATGTCGTCAGATTTGGTGATAGATGAAATAGATGATTTTACCGGTGATGATTTAATCGCAATTGGTAGACTTATTCACTTAGCGGGTATGTTAGGTAGAAAAGTGATGATTTCATCAGCAACTATTCCGCCAGATTTAGCACTAGGCTATTTTAATGCTTACAAAAAAGGTTGGCAAATTTTTACCAAAAGTCGAGACGAAGCAAAAGCTGAAATAGGCTGCGCATGGATAGATGAATTTACCACACACGTTTATAGCGTTAACGTAACACAAAGTGATTTAACACAAAGCAATAGCCCCCTTGAGCAATATCAAGCTAATCATGGCAACTTTATAAACAAACGAGTTAACAGCTTAAATAAACAAGTCGCTAAACGTAAAGCAGAAATTGTGCCTTGTCTTTTACTCTCGATAGACGAATCAACACCAAAAAATGAAGCTGAAGAAAGCAAGCAGTCTCATTATTTTTCAACAGTAAAGCAAGCGACTTTAACTAAACATCAACTGCATCATAGTATTGATCCTACAACAGCAATCAAAGTTTCATTTGGTGTGATACGAGTGGCCAATATAACGCCATGTGTAGAGTTAACTAAATATTTATTACAAGCCGACTACCCACAAGATACTCAAGTAAAAGTAATGGCTTATCATAGTCAACAAGTTTTGTTGCTACGACATGAACAAGAAAAACACCTCGATGACGTGTTAAAACGTAAAGAAAAAGCTGGGGCACCACAACAAGCATTTTCCAATCCAGTGATCCGTAAACATCTTGACTCATGCGCTAAAAACAATAGTAATATTAACAGTATACTGTTTATTTTAGTGGCAACCCCTGTTGAAGAAGTAGGCCGCGATCATGACTTTGATTGGGCGATTATTGAACCCTCATCTTATCGCTCAATTGTGCAACTAGCTGGACGTGTAAGGCGTCACAGAGCCGAGGCAGTTGAAATGGCTAATATTGGCGTAATGCAATATAACTTCAAGGCATTTAAAACCAATGATAAGCCAGATGGAAAGTATTTCATTAAACCGGGTTATGAAGACGGTTGGGATAAAACCCTACACAGCCACGACCTCAATAAATTAGTGAATGAAACACGTATTAACGAAAGTTTAAATGCCATTCCTAGAATAAAAGTGCCTACCCAAGCAGATAAGCAGTTATTAGCGTTCATTGAGCATCAAGTGACCGCAACACAATTAACAAACTTTTCTGCATTTGGCGCAAACACCCTACAAGGTTACTTAACCGAAACATGGTACTTAACCGCTTTGCCACAAGTGTTAACCCCTTTTAGAAAAAGTGAGCCAAGCATTAACTTATTTTTGTTTTATAACGAAAATGAAGACGAATGCTACTTTACTGAAAAAGACGAAAAGGGTAAGGCTTTGCTAGATATTAATGATCAAGTGATTAATCGAGAAACGATACTAAACATCAAGAAAATAGAATTAACAGAACAGCAGCGACAAAATTTATGGTTTGAACGTAATTATAAAAACTTGTTAACCAAGTATCTCAGCGAGCCGTGGTTAGCTACACCTAAGCGAGTGTCATTACGTTACGGAGAAATAAATATGGTAGAACGTGAGAATGCACAATACGAATATAGCGACCAATTAGGGTTAGTTAAAGTGAATAAAAAAGGTGGTCAGTAATGTTAGCAACTGAAGTAGATAATTTTTTTGAAAAGTTAAAAGAAAATTGGAAAAGAAAAAAAATTAAAGCTGCAATGCCTATTGAGATAAAGGAGAGTTTAATAAAAGAGTGTGATTCACATTATTCTCTTAATAATTGGTTATCTTATGCATCAAATGGGGCTATTAAAAGGGCTCTTTCAAGTCACCCTAGTAAATTTACTCATCCAGATGTTGGAGCTTCCGATACCAATATAAAAAAGAAAACTTATGTGTCACCTGTTATTCATCTAGGAAATTTTGAAAATAATGGATTTCTAAAAACAGGAAATGTTATAGGGATTAATTTAGATTCGACAGGTAATGGCGCAGAAGTGGGTAGTATAGGTGAAATAGGAGCTTTCCTGTCTTTAACTTTAGCTGATGGTAAGCGATTTTTTGAGCACTTGCGTGAGGATAGCGAACAAGCGAGGAAAATATTAAGTTATTGCACCGAACCATATGGTGATTTGAAAGTAGGTTTATTAGCAATGATTAAGGATGTTGAAGCTCAAACTAGCTCTAAAATCAAACAAGTATATTTCCCTGTTGACGATGATTATCATCAATTATCACTACTAACTAATTCGGGCATAGTTTATCAATTACGTTCTCGCTTAGATAAATTGCGTTTTTCAGACGAAGTAAAAGAACGTCGTGATAAAAAGCGTAAAAATGAATTTAGTGAGCAGGATTTCAGTGAAATTTACGGCTTAACTACAATAGGGTACGGTGGAACTAAACCGCAAAATATTAGTGTTTTAAATAATCAAAATGGCGGTAAAGCACACCTTTTATCATCGTTACCACCGAGTATTGAAAAGCGCAGTATACATTTTCCGAAAAGTGATTTTTTTACCGAGTCATTTAAAAAATATGAATACGCCGATGCTTTTAAAGCATTGCATAAACTATTTCAGACTGACTATAACAATATCAAACTGCGTGATGCGAGAGATCGTAACCTCCAACAAATCATAGATTTACTTATTGAAAAAATGTGGTCAGTGCGCGCTGTTTCACAAGCACAATTCCATGCTGATACGTCTTCATTATCAAGCGTGCAACGCACTTGGCTACATGATGATTTTGCTGATGATAGAGAAAAATCAGAGCAATGGTTAAATTCACTCACCACTGAAATATCCGCATGGTTAACGCGTAGTTATGAAAAGGTGCTAGATAAAAAAGCCATCAAATTAGGTGATGCTGAGCGTTTTCACTTTGCAGAAGTGATTGAACGTAATAGGGAGTTTTTGAAATGAACAACATAAAGCGATTGTTATTATTACCCCATATAAAAGTACATAACGCCAATGCACTTTCTAGCCCGTTTACTATTGGTTTTCCTGCCATGACTGCTTGGCTTGGCGCGGTGCACGCATTACAACGAAAGTTAAGCGCTCAAGGTTATACGAGTTTTAAATTTAATAGCGTTGCCGTAATTAGTCACCAGTGTGATTTACAAACCCATAAAGGTGTAGATGATTTCGTTCATTCAATTATCGGCACGGGCAATCCGTTAGATAAAACAGGCGCAAGAAGTGCATTTATCGAAGAAGCGCGTTGTCATTTAGACGTGTCATTAGTACTTGAATACACAGGAATTGAAAAAGACGATGAACAAGCCTTACAAGAAAAGATAACCCACTTACTTAATAGCAATATGAAAATGGCTGGTGGGGATATTTTAAGCTTTAAAGAACCTCTGTTTTTTAAAGTTGAAGTGGGAAACCCAAAGGATTTAAATAATCTAACACGAAAGCTTATGCCCGGTTACGCCATTATTGAGCGTAGAGACTTAATGGTTGAGGCAATGGCAGCGGGGCAAGATGCAATGGATGCTTTATTAGATAATCTCGTTATTCATCATCACTGTGAAAAAGTAGTAGATGAAACGAATGAAGAAAAAGTGATATGGGCAAGTAAACGAAAAAACAAAGGTTGGATTGTGCCTATTGCGACCGGTTTTCATGGTTTGACTGAATTAGGTGAAGCTAAAAATCAGCGTGATCCAAACACCCCGCATCGTTTCGCTGAAAGTATTGTGACTTTGGGGGAATTTAAAATGCCACACAGCATTAAATCAATTGATGAAATATTGTGGCGCTATCAAACAGATCAAACCAATAACTTATATCTTTGTGCTCAAACTCAAAAAATTATTCAAACAGAACAAGAAATTGAAGACTCTTATTACGCATAACTTAATTTATTAAAGGAAAATTATCATGGCTAAAAATCAAGATACCGCATCAGTACTCGCATTTGAAAAGAAATTAGTACCATCTGATGGTTATATGTATGGCACACAATGGAATGAACGTAACAATAAAGCGCATCAAACACCACTGAAATTAATTGAAAAATCAGTGCGCGGTACTATTTCAAATCGTTTAAAAGCGGCGATTAAAAGTGATCCTGTAAAGCTAAACGCAGAAGTAGAAAAAGCCAATTTACAAACTGTGGATAGTTGTGCACTTGCACCAGAACAAGACACCTTAAAGCTACACTTTACCTTAAAAGTGCTTGGTGGCGTTCATCAACCTTCAGCGTGTAACAACGCACTCTTTAAACAAAGTTACAGTAGTGCTGTACGTGATTACATAGGTAAAGAAGGCTTTAAAGAATTAGGCAAGCGTTATGCTTTAAATTTGGCTAATGCTCGTTTTTTATGGCGTAACCGAGTTGGCGCTGAAAATATAGAAGTACAAGTGAATGCATTAAATAAAGACAGTAAGCAATCATGGGTATTTGATGCAACAAAGTTTAGTACCCGCCACTTCAATAATGACGATCAACAGGTTATTGAACTAGGTGAACGGATCGCTACGGCTTTAGCAAGCGATGATGATTTTTTAATGTTAGAAATTAATTGCTTTGTACAAGTGGGCAAGGCGCAAGAGGTCTACCCAAGTGAAGAGTTAGTGCTTGACAAAGGTAAAGGTAAAAAAAGCAAAATTTTGTACGATAACCAAGGAATTGCCGCAATGCATTCGCAAAAAGTAGGTAATGCACTGCGCAGCATTGATACTTGGTATCCTGAATTTGATGATAGCGAAAAAACCGCTGGGCCTATCGCAATAGAACCTTATGGTGCAGTAACTAATTTAGGAAAAGCGTACAGAACGCCAAAAGACAAACAAGATTTTTACACCTTCTTCGATAAATGGGCGCGCGGCGCAGAACTTGAGCGAATTGAAGATGAACATTACGTGATGGCAATTTTAGTGCGTGGTGGTGTTTTTGGCGAAAGCGATAAATAGTCTTTTACTTCAGATAGGTAAAAAGAAAATGAAATATTATCTCGACATCACCTTATTACCAGAGGCAGACATAACGCTCGGGTTCATTTGGCAAAAGGTTTACCAACAAGTGCATATCGCCTTAGTTGATAATAAAGTCGCTGAAAATGAGTCGGCGATTGCAGTGAGTTTTCCTCGCTATAGCACTGAAAAAAGTGGTGAGCATGAATTTCCGCTCGGCAATCAATTAAGGTTGTTGGCAAATGATGAGGCACAGCTCACTAAATTAAAAATAGCAAAATGGCTAAATCGTTTGGAAGATTATGTACATATTAAGTCGATCAAACCAGTACCAGAAAATGTGACCTATGCGGCTTTTGTTAGACAGCATGTAAAAGGTGAGGCGCGTATAGAAAAAGATATGTTAAGTAAAGCACAACGTTGGGCTGAAAAATCAGGTCAACCGCTTGATACTTGTTTAGCAGAGCTTGAAAAAACTAAACCCAAAGCCGTTAACTCATTACCTTTTATTTGGTTAGAAAGCCAAGAAACTAAACAACGTGATGCAGCTAACAGTAGAAAATTTCCACTATTTATCAAAAAGGTAGAAATTGGGAAAAAACAAACAGGCATATTTAATTGTTATGGTTTAAGTGTAAATCACAGCAATAAAGAAAAGCTGGCTAGTATTCCCCAGTTTTAACCTTTATTTTTGCTCTTTAAAAATTAGAAACTAAAACAATAAGTTACAACATCACTAAAAAATTAGGTAAAAATAGATAATTTTACCTAATCACCTGTTGTAACTTATTTTTTGCCTGATATTCTATTGTTCACTGCCGCACAGGCAGCTTAGAAAATCCTGAAACAGGCGCGTCGTACTGGATTAACGTTCACTGCCGCACAGGCAGCTTAGAAACTGCAAGAGGAACACACCCCCTTGTCACATTAAGTTCACTGCCGCACAGGCAGCTTAGAAATATATAGCGCATTAAGTGAATAGTTTGTCAGGGTTCACTGCCGCACAGGCAGCTTAGAAAATCCTGAAACAGGCGCGTCGTACTGGATTAACGTTCACTGCCGCACAGGCAGCTTAGAAAGTCAATCCAAGTCGTTGATGTTACTTCACACTGTTCACTGCCACACAGGCAGCTTAGAAATGCAAAACGAAAGCAGCCACGCGCCATTGCATGTTCACTGCCACACAGGCAGCTTAGAAAACCAACGGGTGACCAGATGGTATGGGTATCATGTTCACTGCCACACAGGCAGCTTAGAAAGCGAACGTAGGCATGCAAGTGGGCTTACCTAAGTTCACTGCCACACAGGCAGCTTAGAAAAACATCAATAACAGTGGTATTAACTCAGCATTGTTCACTGCCACACAGGCAGCTTAGAAACTGAAGCCGTGGCCGCAGAGTTAAAAAACAACCGTTCACTGCCACACAGGCAGCTTAGAAAAGGGACAGTAAAAGTTGAACAAAACGAAAACCGTTCACTGCCACACAGGCAGCTTAGAAATATTGTTGACTCTGCCCATCTATTACTTATGAGTTCACTGCCACACAGGCAGCTTAGAAAAAACGGTAGTTTGTATTTATTTTGCGGTCATGGTTCACTGCCACACAGGCAGCTTAGAAAACCTCAATTTATTCAAGGGGGTATTAGTCAACGTTCACTGCCACACAGGCAGCTTAGAAAGTTTGGGAAACTAACATTACAGTTATGGACGCGTTCACTGCCACACAGGCAGCTTAGAAATTATGCAGATTTTGCAGATAAAAAGGCAAGTTGTTCACTGCCACACAGGCAGCTTAGAAATTTGTGGCAGGTGCACGGCCATTTTTACTGTGGTTCACTGCCACACAGGCAGCTTAGAAATTATGCATCATTACAAAGCACAACAGCACTTAGTTCACTGCCACACAGGCAGCTTAGAAAGCACGACGGGAACGTGTCAACGCGGTGGGATGGTTCACTGCCACACAGGCAGCTTAGAAATAGTTGTTATTGCTACATACTTAGATGAAAAGGTTCACTGCCACACAGGCAGCTTAGAAAAAACGACTCTGATTTTTTATCAACGTTAATGTGTTCACTGCCACACAGGCAGCTTAGAAATAACAAAAGATTACGTTGCAAGTATCAATAACGTTCACTGCCACACAGGCAGCTTAGAAACTCGCCCTGTTAAACGTATTGTTTTAGGTTAAGTTCACTGCCACACAGGCAGCTTAGAAATTTAGCCGCCATATTCACCCCCATTGATTAACGTTCACTGCCACACAGGCAGCTTAGAAAATTAAAAAGAGCGAAAATTTCGCTCTTTTCGCGTTCACTGCCACACAGGCAGCTTAGAAAAAACGGTTGAAGGTTGTGTGAATGTCATTCCAGTTCACTGCCACACAGGCAGCTTAGAAATTTAACCATGTCATATTGGCGATTTTGTAATTGTTCACTGCCACACAGGCAGCTTAGAAACGCCGAGATTGACCGCGATTACTATTGCTGTGGTTCACTGCCACACAGGCAGCTTAGAAAGCCGTTGCTATGCTGTCCGCTGTTACTCCAGCGTTCACTGCCACACAGGCAGCTTAGAAAAGCAATCCCGCCAAGTGTATCAAAGTGATCTTGTTCACTGCCACACAGGCAGCTTAGAAAATTCAGCACAAAACCCGCGTTCGGGTATTTTAGTTCACTGCCACACAGGCAGCTTAGAAACATTGCGTGCTAAAATATGCCCCAAGCTTTGTTGTTCACTGCCACACAGGCAGCTTAGAAAAGAGCCCGCCGAAGATAAGTTTTGTACTGTTAGTTCACTGCCACACAGGCAGCTTAGAAAAATTATACGGGTATTCACCTTTGTTGTTTGCTGTTCACTGCCACACAGGCAGCTTAGAAAAGCATCACCAAAGTTGTTTTGCCATGCTGCTAGTTCACTGCCACACAGGCAGCTTAGAAAGTTTTGGAATGTCATTAGTTCCTTTAGCAGATGTTCACTGCCACACAGGCAGCTTAGAAAATCAAATGATTCGCTGTATGTTTCAAATGCCCGTTCACTGCCACACAGGCAGCTTAGAAATAATAAATTAAATCGTGAAGACATTGTTTTACGTTCACTGCCACACAGGCAGCTTAGAAATAAAACACATCTAATTTTTGAAGGTGTTGAATGTTCACTGCCACACAGGCAGCTTAGAAATTGTAACCGTTGATGAGCATTACCGCGTTAACGTTCACTGCCACACAGGCAGCTTAGAAATCAATGGTGTGGTGCAATAAAAAAGATCCTTTGTTCACTGCCACACAGGCAGCTTAGAAATGATGTTAAGAAAGCTTCCATCGGTGTCGATGGTTCACTGCCACACAGGCAGCTTAGAAACGGGCACTCTGAAATAGTGCGTGACAATTCAAGTTCACTGCCACACAGGCAGCTTAGAAAACCCATTTTAGTGTTGGAGTGGTTAATAAAATGTTCACTGCCACACAGGCAGCTTAGAAAGTATTGTGTAAGTATAACCGCTTTTACCGTGTGTTCACTGCCACACAGGCAGCTTAGAAATCCACCAGTACCGTCCTTTTTGGTTCCGTCGTGTTCACTGCCACACAGGCAGCTTAGAAATGGCATAACTTTTATGCTAAATGGTTTTAACTGTTCACTGCCACGCAGGCAGCTTAGAAAACAGGCCAGCGCGACAAAATCACCCGCTACGCGTTCACTGCCACGCAGGCAGCTTAGAAAAACTGAAGATGACTACAAAAAAGCCTATGAGTGTTCACTGCCACGCAGGCAGCTTAGAAACATTGGAGCCGCGCAATGTCTAAGATTGTAAAGTTCACTGCCACGCAGGCAGCTTAGAAAGCCAAGCCAAAGGACATAATTAACAGGCGGTTGTTCACTGCCACGCAGGCAGCTTAGAAAATTTGTTTGAATCCCGATTAAAATCTGTTGTTTGTTCACTGCCACGCAGGCAGCTTAGAAATTCCACAACAAATACACGGTCAGCGTTGGCAAGTTCACTGCCACGCAGGCAGCTTAGAAATTACGGCCTAATTAGTCGAATGGTGCCAGCACGTTCACTGCCACGCAGGCAGCTTAGAAAGCTACCGATTTGGCCTCTCGTGTTAAATGGGTGTTCACTGCCACGCAGGCAGCTTAGAAAGTAGCCGCTGTCAGTGAATGATTGAATAAATAGTTCACTGCCACGCAGGCAGCTTAGAAAATTGCAAAATTGGGTTTATTAAAAAGGTGAATGTTCACTGCCACGCAGGCAGCTTAGAAAACCCACTAAACTTGAAAACCATTCCATGATCAGTTCACTGCCACGCAGGCAGCTTAGAAATCTAATAATTACAGAGATAAGGCGAAAAACACGTTCACTGCCACGCAGGCAGCTTAGAAAAGATAAACGACCAGAACCTGATGATGCTGACAGTTCACTGCCACGCAGGCAGCTTAGAAATTTGTTTTCAGCAATAGACAATTTTTTTGTTAGTTCACTGCCACGCAGGCAGCTTAGAAAAAGCGGCAGGCAAAAGTTAAGCGATGGTATGAGTTCACTGCCACGCAGGCAGCTTAGAAACTGTAAACTGTGAAATTATATTCACAGTACCTGTTCACTGCCACGCAGGCAGCTTAGAAATGTACCAACTGCTCGAAGTGCGGCTGATTTTAGTTCACTGCCACGCAGGCAGCTTAGAAACGTTACCGAGAAACATGAAAATGCAGGTTGCGGTTCACTGCCACGCAGGCAGCTTAGAAAGGGCTTAGTAGGGGCAGGTACATCGTAAATATGTTCACTGCCACGCAGGCAGCTTAGAAAATTGTATTTAAGCCCGCCGCCAACTTGCGGGTGTTCACTGCCACGCAGGCAGCTTAGAAATTTGCTAGCAACCTCGCGATAAGCCGTTTGATGTTCACTGCCACGCAGGCAGCTTAGAAAGCCGCAGGCGGGACGTTTAAAGGCACTGTTTAGTTCACTGCCACGCAGGCAGCTTAGAAAAATGATAAGAACAGTACAGATTGGGCTTATATGTTCACTGCCACGCAGGCAGCTTAGAAAATTTGGTCATACACTGGCGCGTATTCAGTATGGTTCACTGCCACGCAGGCAGCTTAGAAAATCACTTGGACTGATTATCAAGCTAGCAATTTGTTCACTGCCACGCAGGCAGCTTAGAAAATTGCCGTTACGTTAAACGTACCGCTCGGAGAGTTCACTGCCACGCAGGCAGCTTAGAAAATCCAATGATTAGGGTTGTGTGGTGCAGGAGTGTTCACTGCCGCACAGGCAGCTTAGGTGACGATGGACCGAAACGATTTACCGAATAAACAGTGCAGCCTGAGGAAGTGAGGTCATGGATGACCGATGTAACCAAGCTCCATGGATGGATTATAAATCGTTAGCTTAGCGTGATTATTCGGGGTTTCTCGTGCTAAAGCACGACCTACGGTACTGGTAGGTGATGAGTGACCGGTGTAACCAAGCCCTTGGATGGATTATAAATCGCTAGCTTAGCGTGATCATTCGGGGTTACTCGCGCTAAAGCACGACCTACGGTACTGGTATTTAGGCGATGAGTGACCGGTGTAACCAAGCCCTTGGATGGATTATAAATCGTTAGCTTAGCGTGATCATTCGGGGTTTCTCGCGCTAAAGCACGACCTACGGTACTGGTATTTAGGTGATGAGTGATCGATGTAACCAAGCTCCATGGATGGATTATAAATCGCTAGCTTAGCGTGATCATTCGGGGTTACTCGCGCTAAAGCACGACCTACGCTACTGGTATTTAGGTGATGAGTGACCGGTGTAACCAAGCTCTTGGATGGATTTACACGCTAATGTTGGTTCAACGTTAGTTCACTGCCGCACAGGCAGCTTAGGTGACGATGGACCGAAACGATTTACCGAATAAACAGTGCAGCCTGAGGAAGTAAGGTCATGGATGACCGGTGTAAGCAAGCCCTTGGATGGATTGTAAATCGCTAGCTTAGCGTGATCATTCGGGGTTTCTCGCGCTAAAGCACGACCTACGGTACTGGTATTTAGGTGATGAGTGATCGATGTAACCAAGCCCTTGGATGGATATAAATCGCTAGCTTAGCGTAATCATTCGGGGTTTCTCGCGCTAAAGCACGACCTACGGTACTGGTATTTAGGCGATGGATGACCGATGTAACCAAGCCCTTGGATGGATTGTAAATCGTTAGCTTAGCGTGATTATTCGGGGTTTCTCGCGCTAAAGCACGACCTACGGTACTGGTATTTAGGTGATGAGTGACCGATGTAACCAAGCTCCATGGATGGATTATAAATCGCTAGCTTAGCGTGATCATTCGGGGTTTCTCGCGCTAAAGCACGACCTACGGTACTGGTATTTAGGTGATGAGTGATCGATGTAACCAAGCTCCATGGATGGGTTATAAATCGCTAGCTTAGCGTGATCATTCGGGGTTTCTCGCGCTAAAGTACGACCCGCAATATACATGGTTTAGGTTGTGAATTAATATCATTGTTGATGATTTACTTTTGATTCAATCTATCTGCTGAACTTGGTTTCGGCCTGCATTTTTGGCGTTGTAGAGTGCTTTGTCTGCGGCGCTAATCATGGTTTGTGGTGTTGTATCTTTACTTACAAAGCAGGTATGGCAACCAATACTTAAAGTAAGTTGTGGTGAAATGTCAGAGTATAAGTGCGGGATATTCAACTCATGTATTCTTTGCTGTAATAAGTCGGCAAATTGTAGGCAGTGCTGTGTATCAATACTCGGGAGAATAATAGCGAATTCTTCACCGCCATAACGGGTTGCTAAATCACCTTGGCGTTTACATTGTGCTTGCAGTGCTTGGGCTACTTGCCTTAAAACGTCGTCACCTTTTTGGTGGCCGTTATTATCGTTGTATAACTTAAAGTAATCTATATCGCAGATGATTAAACTGACGGGCTGCAAGGTGCGTGTTGCTCTTTGTATTTCATTCGTTAAAGTTTGATCAAAACAGCGTCGGTTGGCTATGCCGGTCAGGCTATCGATGTTTGCTTGAAGTTTAAGTTCTTGGTTTGCAATTAACAGCTGATGTTGGGTTTGTTCTAAACGTTGTTTATAAACAACATTTTTAAGTGCATTTGCAATTATTTCGCCTACTAACTTTATACGAATTAAATCAGTATTAGTCCAATTATGTGCTTTGCTAACGCAATCACAGCCTATAAAACCAAATAGTGTATTGTCTGACCGTAGGCCAATGCATAAAACCGATTTAATGCCTTCAGATTCAAACTCTTCTCTTTCTGCGGCCGCCTGAACGGGTAACAGGCTTACGTTAGGCACGTTAAAGACGTGTTTTTCGTTCATAGTTTTAAAAAAGTAAGGCAATGAGTTTTGTGGAATATTTTGTAATTCATCTTTAAAGGGATTGATGTTGTTATTAACCCATTCATGGGTATTACTCATTTCTTTGCCATCGTTACTAAATTGAAACAGGTAGCTGCGATCAGCATGACAGAATGTGCCTATGGCCTCTAAAGCACTTTCAATTTGTTGATCTAGGTTTTCAGTTTGAATATCAATTAATTGAGCTGATATTTTCGCGATGACCTCATCAAAATCGGCTTGATTATCAGGTTCATGCTGCACTTCAAAAATAAGTGCGATAAGGTTTTGTGCAATATAGCTGTAACGAACATTTATATTTTGTCCGTTTTCGAGGTGGATTGGTGGCTTAACGTTTGAAGGTAAGCTGGTATCTAGTGTCTCAAAAAGATGTAAATGGGATAAGGCATCATGTGCAGAGGTAACTAAAGCGGGGATCCCTAGTAGTGTTTGCGCTGATGGGTTGGCAAAAACAGAATCAGTGCGCTGATCAAATAACGCTATTGTTATGGGCAAAGCCTGGAGTGCATGCCATATGTCTTTTACTGAATCTATTGTACCTGTAGAAGCGTTGTTCACTGGTTTCCCTAACGTCTTGTTAACACTTTTAGCTTAACGTGAATTGAATGAGAATGGTACTTTTTTGTTTAAATAGATAGTTACTTAAATTGCTGCGAGATTGCTGTGGGTTAGTACTAAGTTTTTAGTGCGTTTAGTCATAGGAAGTATTACAATTGATATTGTATATCATTACTCTTTCCTGCATCTTTAAAAATGATGACTCTTAGCACCATTAAGCATAGGTAAAAACCGCTTTTCATGACCGATATTACAACTCACAAAGCTTCCAGACGTCGATTACTAATAGCATTAGCTATCACATGTTCTTTTATGGTCATTCAAGTTATAGGGGCTTACTATGCTAATTCTCTCGCTGTTATGGCTGATGCAGGGCACTTATTTGTACATAATAGTTCGTTATTTATCGCGCTTATTGCCTCGAGTTTAGCTATTCATTTAGCAAAAAACTATAATGATGGATATCAAAAAGCAGAGTTAAGTGGTGGCTTGTTAAATGGGTGTCTTTATTTAGCAATTAGCATGGTTATTTTGTTTGAAGGGGGGGAGCGTTTTTTACATCACCATGAGGGCCAAGGCGCACCTGTAAATAGTTATTTGATGTCTGTAATAGCCGCAACGGGCTTTCTTTTTCATGGCGCTGCTGCGTGGGTTTTATATAAAGGGCGCAAAGCAAGTATTAATGTTTATGCCGTTTTCTTACATTCGTTCTTTGATTTAATTTCGACGGTGTCTACTTTTATTGCCGGCGTATTGATTTACCTTACTGGCTGGACAGTGATTGATATACTTTCAAGCATGTTAATCGCTTTGTTTGTGATGTTTACCGGTGTAAAAGTGATTATTAGCTGTGTTAAAGGGTTATGGCTCAATAAGGCTAAATTGCCTGATGTAGGCGATATTGAAAGTGCGATAAGCAAAGTTGAGCACGTTGAAAATGTACACAATGTAACTGTCATTAGGCGCGAAAAAGAGCTTGTTGTTGGTGCGCATGTTGTCTTAAAACAACATTGTACAAAAGAAAAACACGACGAGGCATGCCGATTAAAGGTGGAGCAATTGCTTGCGCAACAATTTAATGTGGTTACTAGTGTACTGCAAATTGAAAGTAATGGTTGTACGCACTAAATTAAATGGACTTATTTGCTTGGCAAAATGGGTTTTTTCTTTTACTTTTATTAGTATGGATCTTTTATAGGGTAAGCCTTTGCCGATTTTTCAGCAACGATATTTTGCTTTTAGTTGTTCAGTAGTACTGGGTTTACTTGCAGGGGCTGTTAACTTATTGCCTTTTTGGTTTTTAGACAGCTCTGAATTTTTGTTTGGTCAATTTTTTGTTGTTCTTACATTATTGTGCTTTGGCTTACGTTATGCCTTGCTCACATGTGTATTTAGTGCCGCATTTATATTTTATCGTTGGGGGCATTGTTGGCCATCACTTGTCTTTACTGGCGAGGTAATATGGCTTTACTTTTTTTGTTGTCGCAGCGCTAAACCTTTATTTGTTAGGGGCCTTGTATACTGGTTACTAATAGGTACACCCCTTTTAGCTGTTTTTGGCTATTTTTTTGTGAAGCTCCCAGCCTTAGAAATTGCCACAGCTTTAGTTAAATATTTTTTAAATGCTGCCATTGTTTTAAGTGTGATTGATTTACTTAGCTTCTTCTTTTTAAAAAAATCTTGGCAAACCCGCGACCTATCCCTGTACAAAATTCTTAATTATATCGTTAGCTTACTTATTATATTGGTGGTGATTTTAACAACTATCGTGCTTACGAATAATCACTACTCGCGTATTGAATATGAAGTTAAATCGCAATTAGGAGAAAAGTCGAAAGATATTGCGGCCAAAATCGATTTGTATCTGAATGACTATCGTCGAGGCGTAGTGCTTACCGCAAAAGCAATTGAGCAAGGAATTGATGAGGAGCTTGCGCTAAACCATTTAATGGGGCTGTACCCAAACTTACGTTCTTCTATTGTGAGTGATAATAAGGCTATTGCACGTATTTTTAATCCAATGAGTTTAAAAGAAAGCTTAAAAGATGATGCCCCCTCTATTGCCGACCGCGATTACTATATAAAAGGCAAAGACTCACCTAAAGGGTATATTTCAAATATATTTAAAAGTAGGGGATTAGGCAATGTGCCTATTGTTGGTGTGTCCGCTCCTATTTACAAAAATAGCGAGTTTCAAGGTATTGTTGAAGGCTCACTTGTTTTTGATTTTTTCTTTCGCTTTAGACCCATAATATTTGAAAACGACGGTGAGTTGATTGTTTTAGATGCGAGTAAACAAGTTGTATTTAGCACATTAGGCGATCACTATCGGGTATTGAATCAATTAAGCTCAATACAACTAGATGCTTTACGTGGTGACGAACGTGGTGTGATGGTAACAGAACTTGATGGAGAGCAGTATTATGTGCAATCTTATCTATCGGAGCAGCAAGGCTGGTATGTTGCAACATTATTGAAGCGAAAATATGCAAATTTAGTTGCAGCAAGCGCATGGGGACAGTCTTTATTTTTAGCATTAGTTGTGATTGCTTTGATCAGCATTTTTATAACTCAATTGAGCCGTTGGCTAGTGAGGCCAATAAAGCAGTTATCAGCCCAAATAGATGAGTTTGAGCCCACGGCAACGGCAACAACCATCGATAATCCTTATAATTCATGGCTTGAAGTGTTTAGTTTACAGCGTCAATTTGCAACACTTGCATTTAATTTGACGTCAAATTTTAGAGATTTAGAGCAAGTAAATAATGAAAATGAAGCACTAAATCAGCGTTTAAAAAACTTTAATGTGAGCTTGGAATTTCAAGTAAACGAAAAAACAGATGAGTTGATTAAAGCGGTTGCGCTGGCGAATAAAGCAAGTCAGGCTAAATCGCAATTTTTAGCAAATATGAGCCATGAAATACGCACACCACTTAATGGTATTATTGGCCTAACAGATATATTACTTAAAAATAAAGCAATAAACCAAGAAGGTAGTGAGCACCTTCAAATGATTCAACAAAGCGCAAACAATCTTTTACTGATCCTAAATGATATTTTAGATTTTTCTAAAATTGAAGCTGGCGCACTGAAACTCGATACAAGATCAGTCGATTTACATCAATTGTTAAATCAACTGACATTAGTATTTACCAATACAGGACTGCAAAAAGGCGTTGCTTTTACATTAGAGATTTCTGCCAATGTACCTCAAGTTATGGAGCTCGATCCTCTTAGGTTAAGTCAAATTGTGAACAACGTGCTTAATAATGCAGGTAAATTTACTAAAAGCGGTAAAATTGAAATGTCAGTTTCATATTTTGACGGCACGTTATCGTTGTCAATTAGTGATACGGGAATTGGTATTTCGGAAAAACAACAAAGTCAGCTATTTAAAGAGTTTACGCAGGCCGATATATCAACCACACGGCAATATGGTGGCACTGGGCTGGGGCTGGCTATTTGTAAGCGAATCGTAGAATTAATGGGCGGCAATTTAAAACTAAAAAGCAAAGAAGGTGAGGGAAGTTGCTTTACAATCGCTGTGCCTGTGAAAGTCGCGCAATTATCTGAGCCGGTTAATAATGAACAACCTGTGCCTGATTTATCTGATTTTAATGTACTGCTTGTTGAAGATAATCCAATTAATCAGATGGTTATTTCAAAAATGGTTGGAGACACTGGGTGCTCATTACATATAGCGAGCGATGGCGAAAAAGCACTTGTGTGTTTAGAGACCATGAAAGCTGACATTATTTTAATGGACTGTCAGATGCCTAATATGGACGGTTTTCAGTGTACGCGTGCGATACGAACTCACCCTGAAAAGTATGCTGATGTAATTATTATTGCGATTACAGCAAATGCGTTTGAAGATGATCAAAAACGGTGTTTACAGGTAGGCATGAATGATTTTATTGCTAAGCCAGTTGATAGAATATTGCTTTATAAGTGTTTAAATAAATGGGTCGGAACGCTAAAATCATGATCATTTTCGGTAATTTACTAACCGCGATTAGACGTTATTAATACTAGGGCGTGTTGACCTTTCGTGATTGATTTTGCAGCAGTCTATTTGGTATTTAGGCAAGACAGCGCCTATGGTGTGTGGTTGTTCCCCATAAATAGGCGATAACGCAGGAGCAGTTATCGAGCCCGCTAGGCTACAAACCTCGCGCCGCGATAAAATCGCCCCTAGATTGAACGAATTTCAATCCACAAAGGTCAACACGCTCTAGTTGTAAACCTTAAGTTTGAGGCTATTTTATTTCAGAAGCATTCGCTTCTTTTTTAAATGCTTTGTAGTTTATCAATCACGTTATTAATGTAGTCATCACTTAATAACTTATCAGCGGTAATTGGCCGTGCAAAATAATACCCTTGTAAATCATAACAACCAATGCGGTTTAAAAAGCGTATTTGTTCGATTGTCTCAACGCCTTCAGCAATACAATAAAGGTTAAGGTTTTCAGCAAGTGTATGAATGGTCTTTAATATTGATTCATTACCACTGTCTTGACCGATTTTACGAACAAAACTTTGATCGATTTTTATCACGTCGATTGGAAATTGATTTAAGTAGGTCAAAGACGAATAACCAGTACCAAAATCATCGAGTAATAATTTAAATCCTGCATTTCTGAGTGTTTGTAGCTGCTTTGCTGCTTTATTTTTATCATCAAGTAGCGTGTTTTCAGTAATTTCTAAACGCAGTTGTACAGGCTTTATATGGTGTTGAGTGAGAATGAACAATAAGCGCTCTGTTAAGTTGGATTTTAGTATATGTACTGGCGATAAATTCAGAGATAAATAAAAACGTGGGTTAGCACGTAACAAAGGCGCTAACTCTTTAAGTGCACGGGAAAGTGCTTGTTCGGTCAGTACATCAATTAGGCCTGTTTCTTCTGCAATAGGGATAAATTTAGCTGGGGAGATAAACTGGCCTTCATGTTGCCAGCGCATCAGTAGCTCCACACCTTTGATTTTTTTACTTTTTACATTCACAATTGGCTGATAGTTATTGAAAAGTAGATCATCTTTAAATGCATCCTTTAATGCATTTTCTAACAAGAGTTTTTGTGTAATTTGGTCATTCATTTGCTCAGTAAAAAACTTAAACCCATTACGCCCAGATTGTTTAGCATGCATCATTGCGATGTCAGCATGTCGGATCAATTGATCTGCGGTTTTTGCATCAAAGGGATAAAGAGCAACACCGATACTTGCTGATATGTTAATGGCAAAATCATCAATAACAACCCTTTTAGCGAGTTCGATAGTAAGTGCTTTGACTTGTGCGCTAAGTGCCTGAGGTGAGTTGAGGTTATTTACTAAGAGCAAAAATTCATCACCACTTTGACGGCCTAAAACTCCATCGCTATCTAACATCGCATTGACTCTTTGCGTAATATCGCATAGTAGCTGATCGCCTACCGCGTGACCAAATGAGTCATTTACAGGTTTAAATTTGTCTAAATCTATAAATAACAATGCTGATAAAGTTTGACGCTTATCGGCATCTTTTATTGCCCGATTGATTTTTTGATACATCAGTGT
Organism: Pseudoalteromonas porphyrae; assembly: GCF_001298125.1. Taxonomy (NCBI): domain Bacteria; kingdom Pseudomonadati; phylum Pseudomonadota; class Gammaproteobacteria; order Alteromonadales; family Pseudoalteromonadaceae; genus Pseudoalteromonas; species Pseudoalteromonas porphyrae. Next base: position 85,586 of record NZ_LHPH01000008.1, read on the forward strand.
GCGGTTAGGGAGCTTCGTTAATGGATCGTAATTAGCTAAGTACCTAAGTTCGTTTTCTGCTCTTTTTTGCTCAGTTAGATCAGATATAACCACGACATAATAACTGACGAAGTCACTGTCTTTAGCAACAGCAGTAATACTAATGTGAATTGGGTGCGATGGGTTTGTTCTGGTTTTTATGTATGCATCACCACGCCAGTTTTGTCGGGGTTTTAGTGAATTTAGTATCTTAATGTAATCAGCGTATTGTTGTTTGCCTAACGCAGCTAAAAACCCTTTTAAATTTAAAGTGGCGGGGCTTGAATCAACAGAAAAAGCATCTGCAAAACTGTTATTAACAGAAAAGGGGAGTAATTGATGATCTAAGATTAACAACCAATCATTTATTTGACTAAATGCTTCACCTAAAACCGCTGCTTGCTGCGCTGTTGCACGACTTTCTGTGATATTTGTATATATACCCGATACACGAATTGGTTTTTTATTTTCATCGGTTTCAATGACTTCCCCAATATCTTGATACCACAGCCAGTGGCCTAATGCGTGCTTTAAACGGTATGTCGCTTGCCATTGTTGCTGGTTTTTTTGTTCTAGGAATGCAGCCCAATCCAAGCTTAACTGGCGCTTGTCATCAGGGTGAATTAACGCAGTAAATTGTTCAAAACTGTGTGTATGGGGTAGGGTTTCATACCCTAGCTCGTGCTTTACTCGGTGCTGAGTGGCGCTGCGCGTTAAAAAGTTTACTTCCCACACGCCACTTTTACTGCTAGATAACGCAAGCTCAGTTTGCTGTTGCGAGTCGAGTATTTTATCGTGAGCTAGTTTTATCGTTTGTTGCCGTGATCTATATTGCCAAAAAATAATAAATAATATAAAGAGTCCAATAATAAAATAAAGGCTGATTGCAAGAGGAGAGCGCCACGGTGCGTATGCAATACTAAAATCCAGAGTTCGGGTTTTACCCATTCCAGAACCATGTATATGGTATGCGGAAATGGATAATTGATAATCGCCAGGAGGGAGTTTAGTAAAAAAAACATTATTATTTTTTATTTTTTCATAACTAAAAGGGCTTGGGCCTTGTAAAGACACTTTATAGTGTGTTTTGTCTATATGCTGAAAATTAAAATTCGAAAAACTGACTTCTAAACCCATATCTTCGGAGTTTAACTGAAGAGGTTGTTCACTATATTTTAATGGGTGGTAGTCGAGTGGACGAGAAAATAATGATATATCAGTAATTTCGGTTGTAATATTTTGTTGGTCACTTGGTACAGATAAAAAATCTTGCGGGGCTAAAGTTAACAACCCTAACGTTGTGCCAAATGCCAGTCTCCCATCACTTAACGGAGTATGTGAATCAACATTGAATTCATTAACGGTTAAACCATCACTAACAGTGTAAGTATCAATTTGCATTGAACTTAAATTGAGTCGGTACAAGCCATTTTGACTACTTACCCATAAAAAACCAAAAGGATCTATCTGTAAAGCGAAGATCGATTTTGTTTTTAGACCGCTGGCGAGATTGACTCTGTATTTTTCTTCATAGGTATTAGCATCTAAGCCTATTAAGCCTTCTTGAGAAGAAGCAAGCCAAAGGATATTGTTATAGTCCAGTACCCAATCATCTATCGTAATATAGGACAGTGGATTATAATTTTTAACTTCGTAGAGTAAAGTTAACCTTTCACGCTTTTCATTATAACGATAAAGTGCACCAGAGACGCTTATAAGATGATCATCAGGATAGGTATTAAGAGGTTTTAAAAATCTATGCACGTTAATAGGATCAAGTTGCTCCTTGAGGCCCCTAATGGGGCGTGTGTTACCTGTTTTACCATCGTAAATATAAAAATCTTTTTCGCTAAAAAATGCAAATGTATCTGTTTGAATTTGGTAGTAACCATATGTTGGTCCTTCGGTCAAAATATTCTGGGTGATCCCTTGCATTGGAGTTGGAAGCAGTTTTTCTGTTTGTTTATCAAACAAAGCTAGGCCATTATAAAGCAATAGCCATAAAAATCTGTTTGGTTCGTTTAGCTCGGCAGGGGCAATGCCATATACGCTATATTGTCCATAAAATGCTTTTGTATCTGCTGTTGCTAGGTAAGTTTTGGTAATACCCGCTTTTTCATTAATGCGTGTTAAACCGTTATTAGTACCTAGCCAAAGTGCATTAGTGTCATCTTGAAAAACAGATAATACGACATTACTATGTAATTTATCTCGACTTGTAATTTCGATGTTATTAAAACGACGAGCAAACGTTGACCACGTAAAAACACCTTGTGAGCGAGATGCAAGCCACATTAATCCTGTTTTATCTACCATGACATCTAAAATAGTATTATCGGTCATGTTAAATTTACTTTGATCGAACCGCAGTATAAATAAGCTTTGATTAGTGTGACGGTCATATTGATATAAGCCATCTTGAGTGACAACAAACTCACCAAAGGGTGTATTTATATAATCCCAAATATTGTGATGCGGTATTAGCGTTTTTATATTTGCAAAGTCGAACTGGCTATTTTTATCGAGAGAAATGCTATAAAAGCCTTCAACAGTACCAACCATCAAACCTAATTGAGGGTCTACATGTAAGAACTTTATATTATTATTATCTTCATTTAGTTTGTCTTTGCTCAGCAGTGGGATTTTGGTGATGTGATCATCAATCAAAGATTTAGAATACAAGCCATTGCTAGTTGCTATGTAAATAAAGTTATTATGAATAGTTAATGCACGAACAAGGTGTTCAGGTTTATTTATTGAAAATGTATGTGTGAAGGTGCTGTGTTTACTATCAAACGTATAAACGTGGTCATTGATAGCGTAATAAAAAAGAGTCCCTCTTTGTTTAACCGCATTAATAGGAGAGTAACGTTTATCTTCTTCACTTAGTTTTCCTGAATAAACCTTTCTGGTGACGAGTGTTACCGGGTTAATAAGAAAAGCCCCTGAATATTCTGTTGAGACAAAAATCTCATCACTTTCGGTGGCAAATAGGAATAAAATCGATGCTTGGTCTAACCCTTGCTCACCCGTGAATGTTTTTACCTGATATCCATCGAAACGGTTGAGTCCTTGTTTTGTACCAATCCAAACAAAGCCAAGATGATCTTGTAATGTGTTGGTGACGTAACCTTGAGATAAACCCTCATCAGGGGAGAGACGTTGCAGTTGTAGCGCATAATTTTGAGCATGTGAAGTAGTGCTGTATAAAATGCAGAGTAAGGCGAATAAAATGAAAACAACAATATGCAAACGCACTTATAAGGCTATCCCAATAATGAAGCTAAAATTATGTTAGTAGAATGCTAAATATAGCATAAGAATTTATAGTTTAATTAAAGAATTAGCGATAAATGATAAAAGGGTTATGATTAAGTTTGGCCCCAATAAAATAAGGAGTGTATTATGCGTCATTTCTACAATGTACAAGCGTCTCAAAGTGTTCTCTTAGTAGTGGATATTCAAGAAAAACTGCGCCCCGCAATGTTGCATTATCAAACTGTGGTAGACGTTACCAGCCAATTAATACAGGCAGCACAATTGCATTCGATTCCTATCGTGTTTACACAACAATATAAACAAGGTCTAGGTGATACCGAACAACAATTAAAAGCACTCGCACCCAATGGTAACTATTTTGATAAAAGTCATTTTAGTGCGTGTTTGGAGCCTAATTTCATTCCTTTAATGAAAAAATATAATCGCCCACAAATTATTGTAGTAGGTATGGAGGCTCATGTATGCGTATTGCAAACGTGTTTGGATTTAATCGCGCATGGTTTTGATATTTTTATACTATTAGACGGTGTGAGCTCGCGAAATGATTTACATCGCGATTTGGCTGTAGAACAATTGCGCCAAGCAGGGGCTGTGATCAGTTGTGCTGAGAGTGTTATTTTTCAGTGGACAGAAGTTGCAGCAACGCCACTTTTTAAAAAGATCCTTAAAATAGTGAAATAATTCGAAAAAACTCTCAGAAGGGCTCGCATGCTCTGCATCTGATGGCTTTGTTGAGTTAGTGATATCAAACTTACTCGCAGGTTTTAATAGTGAATTAGTTATTTCAGATGCAAAGGGCTGTTACTGTATTAGTTAACGTGTAATCAAAATAACAGAAGAGTTAGCGTTAATGCACACTAGTCACTGTAGATAGGGCCTTTGCGTATAAATATTTGCGTAGATCCATAATTTTTTGTGTTGAACTTTATAAGTCTTATCCTCTAATAGTCTTTGAAGATCGCTGTTACTCATTACAATCGCTATTTGCGGTAATTATAAATCACAACTTAATCGTTATTGATATTTTTAGTAGGCTCGCTCTTGTCGTTAAAGTGAAGAAGTTAGCTATTAGCATGTTGTTAGCGCCCTTGTAGCAGTCACATCAGAATTAGTAGAACATTATAAATTTCCTATCATTAATTGAGACTAAATATCGTCTGCTTTTAAAAATCAACACCTTGCAAAAGAAGCAATAAATAGTAAAAAAATTGTACAAATAAATATTGATAACTATTTTCGTTTAGATTAATATGTATTTACTAAATGTTATTGAGAGTGGTTTGTATTCATGTATATCTGTTTATGTCATGGTGTGACAGATAAAAAAATTGAACAAGCAATTGACGAAGGCGCGACTACGATGCGAGAGCTAAGTAAAGAGCTGAACGTTGGCAGCCAATGTGGAAAATGCTGTGGTTGTACAAAAAAAATTCTCAATCGCAAATTGATTCAAATAGCTGATATCACCGACCAAGTTGCTTAATATTGTTTCGATTAAAGTACATATAAAAAAAGCAGCCAAGGCTGCTTTTTTTAGTGTCAGATAATGTTACATCTGCGACTGTAAGTAGTTTTCAATGCCTGCGCTCTTAATCAGCAGCTGTTGTGTTTCTAACCAGTCAATTTGCTCTTCTTGTTCAGTTAAAATATTATCTAGCGCTTCGCGGCTAATATAATCTTTTTTACTTTCAGCAAGTTTAATCGCTTCTTTTAAATCAACAAGTGAATCAAGTTCAAAACTCATATTGGCTGCAATCATTTCTTCGCTATTTTCACCAATACGTAAACGACCTAAATCCTGTAGATTCGGTAAGCCTTCTAAAAATAAGATACGCTCAATTAAACGGTCTGCATTTTTCATTTTTTGAATTGAAGTTTTGTAGTCTGCTTTATCCAGCACACTAAAACCAAAATCTTTAAACATACGTGCATGTAAAAAATACTGATTTATTGCCACAAGCTCATTGGCTAGTATCTTATTTAATGCAATAAGAACGTCTTTATCACCTTTCATATTTTAGCTCCTATTCGCCCATTTGTGATTGGTGATAGTTTTGGCTACCAATTTTATCAATCAAACCAAGTTGTTGTTCAAGCCAGTAAACGTGATCTTCTTCAGTATCAAACAATAGCTTTTCAAGTATTTCACGTGATTGGTAATCTTTTTCTTCTTCACATGTTGCAATAACATCTTTAACACAGGCAACTACTTCGAGTTCAAGTGTTAGATCATTTTGCATCATAGATTTTACATCATGACCAATAATAAGATCACGACGTTTAGTCATATTTGGTACACCCTCAAGGAACAAAATACGTTTGATTAGCCAATCAGCGTGGTCTTTCTCTTCTTCCATTTCGTGATTCAGGCGTACATAAAGTTTATCTAGGCCCCAATCATCATACATACGAGAGTGGATAAAATACTGATCGATTGCAGCAAGTTCATTTGCTAACAACCTATTGAAGCTGTCGATAACTTTTTGATTACCTTTCATAATGGCGTACCTTTAAATCATAATTGTGACAAGTTTAGTCTATATCGACATAAATGCAAGTATTTTCCTTTTAAATCATATGGTTAATATTGAGTTTGATTCTCGTTTAAATTTGCGTTAATGGTTGGTTTATGAACAGTTTTGTATTTGCATTTCTCTTTTAAGTGAGGCCAACAGTGACACGCTAAAAGATGACCATTAAAAAAGTCGCTATAAACCCAATCCATAATGTGCCATTTGCTCGCCACTTAAAAACAATGAAGGCTTGATAGAGCATGGCGATAAAAAATGTAAGTTCTAGTAATAATTGAACAGGAAAAACTAAAATGACATAAAGTTTAGCGTAGCTCGATGCGCTTGATGAGCTTATTTGATCATTTAGCATTGAAGTTATTGCGTATTCAAAGCCCAAAAAGCAGAGGTGGTTTATTATTAAAATAGACAATACAAACTTCATCGTGCAGTCCTTTTACACTTGTTGATTAATAAGTGTAAAAGCGATTATCGGAAAAATAAAGTTTGCGGGGTATTTAGTCCATCAAAAGTGCTTAGTGTACCTTTTGTGCCAAAAAGTAAAGATCGTTGATAGTAAAAAATACAGGCGTTAATGCCATTAACGACCATAGTGTTCGTATACCCAAGCCACCAATGTTAAATTTATACTTAAAGTTACATACCCCTGCGTTGTTAGCTTGCTCTTTATAGCAATCATAGCTTGTAAGTATTTTGCCTGTATCGCCCAGCTAAAGTAAAAATAATTAATGAGTTTTTGTATATTAAGCCTATTCATGACACGTATAAGCTTGCGTCTTGTAGTATTTAATGCCTTAATATATTAACAATAAAAGTTGAGTTAAAACCGAAGGTTGGGATAGGGAAAGCAATGAAAAAAAGTGTGTTAGATAGTAAAGTGCAGTCAATCCGAAGTAAGTTGATTGTTACTTTTATTATAATCTCTTTAGCACCTTTATGTTTGCTTTCGTGGTTCAGCTTTATACACGTTACTAATTCTCTGGATAAAAGTGCCCGCATAGAGCTCAGAGAGCTAAGTAGTATTGGTAAACAATTTGCAGATATTTGGTTTGCAGATCATATAAAAGATTTATATTTATTAAACGAACAATTACGTCACAGCCCACTTCATAAACAATTATTAGTTAACGAATTTGTAGGGCGCTATGATTTTGTAAATCAAATTCATATACTCGCAAACCCTATTAATACCCCAATCCCTGTCACAGATGGTTTATTTTCTCATTTGCATCAAGATCAACTCATTACTATGTTGGCTCAAATTGAACAAGGTAAACCGAGTGTGTTTGTGTCTGTGTTAGGTGAAAAAGCCCATAATCACTTTATTGCTTTGCCAATGGGTGAAGGGGATCAACGTTTAAAATCGATTGTTCTTGTTGACGTTAACTTCCAAGGCCTACTTAAAAACTTAGCGCATATACATGATATAAACGAAAAGCTTACATTTTATATTATTAAAAATGGTGAATTGGTTCAAAACACTGATACTGATGGCGGGTTGAGCTTTACTGAAAATTTGACTGATGAGCAACCATTAGACAAGGTGTTTAGTTATACCAAAACGGATGGTGCAAAATATTACGCCATTTTAAGTGATTTAGACTTTTTAAACGCCACAGGTTGGCAACTCGTGGTAGAAAAACCCGCTGCAGTGATGCTTGAAGGTGCTACTGAATATAAAAAGCTTGCAGTATGGTTAAATGGTTTTGCATTACTGGTTATTTTGATGCTTTCATGGTGGTTTGGTAGACGCCTATCAAACCCATTAATAGTACTGGCGAATGCAACAACGCAAGTGACGCAGGGACTTAGAGAAAATATTCCGATCCTCAATGACTCTAGTGAATTAAACCAATTATCCATTGATTTAGAGCAACTGATAACGGTAAAGGCGCAGCATCAAACACGATTACAAGAGCAAAGTGCTGCATTACAGCTTGCCTTAAAAGAATTAGCGGAACAAAAAAGTGCATTAGATGAGCATGCGATTGTGGCCGTGACCGATATAAAAGGGACTATTTCTTTTGTTAATAAAAAGTTTTGCGAAATAAGTGGCTATGAAGAAGCTGAATTACTGGGCCAAAATCATCGAATATTGAATTCAGGAACTCACTCAAGAAGTTTCTTTGAAAATATGTACAACACGTTGGAAAAGGGTAATGTTTGGCATGCGCAGATCTGTAACCGTAATAAAAGTGGCGCGTTATATTGGTTAGATACAACAATAGCGCCATTTTTAAATGAACAAGGCAAACCGCAAAGTTATATCGCTATTCGTACTGATATCACAAGCTTAAAACTTCAAGAAATGGAGTTAGAGCAGCATAAAACACAACTAGAGTTGGTACTAGATAGTACCGCAGTGGGTGTATGGGATTGGTACATTGATACAAGTAAGGTTTACTTTAACAATCGTTGGGCTGAAATAATTGGTTATGATTTAAAAGAGCTTGAACCAACGACGATTAATACTTGGCTAGATAATGTTCACCCAGATGATGCTATCGTATCAGAGAAAAAACTAACTGAGCACTTTTGTGGTCAATCTGACAACTATGTTGCCGAATCACGTATGAAGCACAAAAATGGTCAATGGGTTTGGATTTTAGATACAGGCCGTGTTGTTGAATGGAATAGCGACGGCACACCAAAACGTATGATTGGCACTCACTTAGATATTACGGCACACAAGGAAACTGAATATCAACTTCAGCAAAGTCGCGATAGATTTGCGTCTTTGGTGGGCAATATTCCAGGCATTGTTTATCGATGTAAACATGATAAGCAATGGACAATGCTATATATGAGCGACCAGACTAAAGCGATTACCGGCTATGAGCCTTTTGATATTGTAGATAACTACCAATTAAGTTTTGCACAAATAGTGCACCCTGACGATGTTCAACACATTGAAACAGTAATAAATGAACAGGTTGCACTCAAACTGCCTTGGTCTGTGGAATATAGGCTGATTGCACTAGATGGTAACGTCCATTGGGTACATGAAAAAGGTCAAGGAGTATATGATTCACAAGGGAATGTACTTTATCTAGACGGTTTTATTTTAGATATAACTGAGCGCTACAATACTCAATTGCAATTATATCGTCAGCAAAGTTTACTCGAAACAATGAGTAAGCAAGGGCAAATTGGTGCATGGGAAGTCGACTTAGAAGCGAATACGATTTATTGGTCTGAAGAAGTCAAAGCTATTCACGAAGTAAGTGATGATTTTGAGCCAGTCATAACCCAGGCACTAGACTTTTATAAGGAAGGCGAACACCGAGACAAAATTAGTGAACTGTTCGAAAATGCGGTTATTCGTGGCAATAGTTGGGATGTTGAACTGATCATCATTACACAAACAGGTAAAGAACGTTGGGTTAAATCGATAGGGCAAGTTGAATTAAAAGATGAACGCTGTGTTCGTGTTTATGGTTCTTTTCAAAATATAGATACCTACAAACGATTAGAGTTAGAAAGTGAAAAAACCAACCAATATAATACTAATTTAGCAAGTATAACGGTTTCTCCTGACGTATTAGCGGGTGATTTTAGCGCGGTTAAAGATTTAGTCGCACAATCTATGTGTGATGTACTTAACGTGCAGCGTGCATCTGTATGGATATTAGAGCGTGGTACTAATAAAATGCATTGCGTCAGTCTCTATGTTGATGGCTCTGGCTTTTCGCAAGATACTTTGTGTTTAGATATCACAGCGTACCCTGATTATTTTAAAGCGATATTTGAAAATGGCTTAGTCGCAATAGATAATGTGGACACTCACCACGCATCATTAGATTTTGTAAAAGATTATTCAAGGCCGTTGAATATCAAATCAATGTTGGATGCAGTGATCTCAACAGGTGAAGGGATTTTAGGTGTCTTGTGTGCTGAGAGTGTTGGAGAACAGCATAATTGGAGCCAAAATGAAGAAACTTATTTGCGTTCTTTAGCTACATTGGTTGGCAGTGTTTTGATGTCGCAAAGTCGTAAGAAAACAGCGGAAGAATTAAAAGTTGCACTTGCCAAAGCAAATGATGCTGCACTTGCTAAAAGTCAGTTTTTAGCAACTATGAGTCATGAAATACGTACGCCAATGAATGGTGTACTGGGTATGTTAGAGCTAATAGAACTTGAACCATTAACCAAACCCGTTGAAACTAAAGTGGGGATTGCTAAAAATAGTGCGCATTCACTTTTGTCCGTGATCAATGATATTTTAGATTTTTCAAAAGTCGAAGCAGGTAAAATTGATTTAGAATCAATTAATTTCAATGCCAGAGACTTGATTGGTGAGGTAGCTGAGTCGCAGGCGCTTAAGGCGCAAGAAAAACAAATAGAGATTATTCTCGATTTAGTCGCTTTAGTGCCATCTCAGTTCAAAGGTGACCCTGGGCGAATACGCCAAGTGTTGACAAACTTACTTAGCAACGCAGTAAAATTCACTTCTCAAGGGGAAGTTGTTATCACTGCAGCTGTGCAAAACATTGATCAACAGTACCAATTGAGCATCAAGGTCAAAGACTCGGGTATTGGTATACCGCTTGCCAAGCAGCAAAGTTTGTTTAGCCCATTTTCACAAGTGGATGCCTCGACTACGCGTGAATACGGCGGCTCAGGTTTAGGTTTAGCTATATGCAAACAGTTATGTGAGTTGATGGGCGGGGCTGTTACTTTGTACAGTGAAGTTGACAATGGCTGTGAATTTACGGCGACAGTAATGCTAGAGTTAGGCACCGAACAAGAACGCAGTATTCCAACAATAGATATGCATAAATTACGTGTTCTGGTTGTGGATGATAATGAAACAAACCGGTTGGTAATTAGTCAACAATTGGCCCACTGGGGGGCATCGGTTGCCTTAGCTTGCGATGCTGAACAGGCTTTGGCTATGTGCCAAACGTGTATTGATAATAAAGATCCCTTGTATGATATCGCAGTACTGGATATGCAAATGCCTAAAATGGATGGGATCCAATTGTGCCGATTGTTAAAAGCAAACGAGCATTTTAAAGCCATGCCTTTAGTTATGATGACGAGTATTGCAGGATTAGAAGGCGCGCAGCGCTATAGTGATGCTGGTTTCCAAGCGTATTTTCCAAAGCCAATCACCACGGCCGATTTAATTTCTGCAATGGCAGTGATCACTGATAAAGATAAAGCACTTGATTTACCAATGATAACCTCGGGTTATATTTCTTCATTGCGCAACACTAAACAGGATCCAACACATCATTTATTGTTAGTTGAAGATAATTTGATCAATCAAAAAGTGTCTCAACTTATGTTGAGTAAATTAAATTATCAGGTAACGTTGGCTGAAAATGGCCAAGAAGCGGTTGATATTTTGGCACAAAAGCCCGCACACTTTTTTGATTTGGTGCTTATGGATTGTCAAATGCCGATTATGGATGGCTTTGATGCAACACGTTCAATACGCCAAGGAAATGCAGGTACAAAGCATCAAGAAATCACTATTATTGCATTAACTGCTAATGCAATGGATGAAGATAAAGAGTTGTGCTTAGCGTCAGGTATGGATGATTATCTTACCAAGCCGATTCAGTTACAAACCCTCAAAGAAAAGCTTGAACAATATCATTGAGCTTTTTATTCCAACAGATACTCACATACAAAGGTGACCTCAGTACATGACTAATTCTACATCGATAATATTACGCGATGCGTTACCAAGCGACGCTGCGACTATTTTGCATTTTATTACCGAACTGGCAATTTATGAGAAAGAGCCTGATGCAGTTAAAACAGATGAACAAGCTATTTTAAAAACATTATTCAGTGATGGCGCAACAGCCCATAGCGTTATTTGTTTAGATGGCGATGAACCGATTGGCTTTGCTGTTTACTTTTATAATTATTCCACGTGGCTTGGCAAAAATGGCCTTTATTTAGAAGATTTGTATGTGAGTCCCGATAGCCGCGGTAAAGGAGCGGGTAAACTCATTATGCAACATCTTGCACGCCAAGCCATAGCAAAAGAGTGTGGCCGTTTTGAATGGGTGGTTCTTGATTGGAATAAGCCAGCTATTGATTTTTATAATAGCATGGGCGCTGAGCCTCAAAATGAGTGGATAATTTATCGTTTAACTGGTCAAGCATTAATAGATTTCGCAGAAAATAAATAGCAATATAAATAAAAATCATTTGTATTAAGTTGTGATGGTGTGTAGATTATGCACATCATTTAATTTTGCGCAGGTGATTTTTATGGCACATCCCCAGCTTAGTAATAAAGCCGAACTTCCACAGGTAGATCAAGCACTCAGCCCTTGGCAATCTAATATAATGGCGGGTAATTATGCGTTTGAACGTGGTGCCTTGTTGGAAGCGCGTGATAAATACACCACCGCACATACTTTAGCATCTCACTTATTAAGCCAGTTTAGTCAAGCACAAACGTGCCAGTCAGTCATTGCAGCCATAGAGCATTGTTGCCCAGCGCTGGTTGTGGCGGCACATAATTTAGCTGACACTTATCGAGCGATGAGCCAATCAGATCAAGCTTGCCAGTGGTTATGTGATGTTCATATAACACTGAGCCATTTAATTGAGCACCCTTGTAATACCATACGCACCGTGGTTGCTCATCATCATCACAAAACGTATACAGAGCTTGTGCAATTTGCAAAAAGCCACAGCCACTGCCCGCAACTAATTGAAAAAATTAACCACACTTTAAGTTATACCCCGGATCATACTGCCACAGTACATTGATCACGTTACGCAAGCCCAAAGGAGCAATTATGGCGTTTATATTACCCGCGTTACCTTACGAATATGATGCATTAGAGCCGCACTTAGATGCAAAAACTATGGAGATTCACCACACATTACATCATCAAACTTATATTAATAAAGCCAATGCTGCATTAGAAAATACTGAGTATGCTAATACGGATGTACATGAGCTATTACGTAATATTGATACAATAGCAAGCCCATTAAATAAGGTTGTGCAAGAGCATGGTGGCGGTCACGCAAACCACTCGTTATTTTGGACTGTTATGAGTCCAAATGGTGGGGGAGAGCCCACAGGTACTTTATTTGATGCTATCACTGAGCAGCTTGCAGGCTTTGACAGCTTTAAAGAGGCATTTACCGCTGCGGCAGTCAGTCGTTTTGGCAGTGGTTGGGCATGGTTAAGTGTGACTGCAGATAAAACGTTAATCGTGGAAAGCAGCTTAAACCAAGACAGCCCTTTAATGCATGGTAATACACCTATTCTTGGTTTAGACGTATGGGAACATGCATACTACTTGAAATACCAAAATCGCCGCCCAGAATACATCGCCGCTTTTTATAATGTGATTAATTGGAATGAAGTGGAACGACGTTATCTAGACGCTATTTCATAACATTTTATTGAGTGCCGAAAATGGCTAGTAATGTATGGTTTTTCACGTAATCTAATTGATAGATAAAGTTAGTTATGAGAGCTCCATGGATAATAGCCATTGGCAACGTGCCCGTCAAAGTCGCGATCATCGCTTTGACGGCGTATTTTTTATTGCGGTAAAAAGTACCGGTATTTATTGCAGACCAATTTGTCCCGCCCCCACGGCCAAAGAACACAATGTTCAGTACTATCAATATGCGCATAGTGCTGCACAAGCAGGGTTTAGGCCTTGCATACGATGTCGCCCTGACAGTGCCCCAGGTAGTGGCGCATGGCAAGGAACCAAAACCAGCGCATTACGTGCAAAATACTTAATTGATCAAAACTTAATCCAGCCACAAAATTGTGAACACCTCGCTGCGCGGTTAGGTGTTAGCAGCCGCTATTTACGTCGCTTATTTATGCAGTATTTTGGTATTTCAGTCACCCAGTATCGACTATTTAATCAATGCCATTTTGCTAAAAAATTACTGCAAGAAACACATTTACCCGTATCGCAAATTGCGTTTGCATCGGGCTTTAGCAGTATCCGCCGTTTTAATGATGCCTTTTTACAGCAGCTGCATATTTGCCCCAGTAAAATGCGCGCAACTAATAAACCAAGTAACCCCACATTGACGATCAAATTGCCTTTTAGGCCACCCTATAATTGGGCTGCATTACATCAGTTTTTAGCGCGCAGGCTTATATCACCTATGGAATGGTTAAGTGATAATAGTTATGGACGAAGTTTTAATACGCATGGTTGTAAAGGGCAATTTACGGCTGAGTTTATTGAACAAAAACATCATTTTTTAGTATCAATAGATATTGATGAACCGCGTTATTTACACCCCATTTTAACTCAGATACGCCGTATACTTGATTTAGATGCGGATACTACATTAATTGAAGATCACCTTGAGACACATACTCACGGCGCAATTAAATTAACAACAGGGTTACGATTACCGGGTATTTGGTCAACGTTTGAGGCGGGCATTCGGGCTGTGCTAGGTCAGCAGGTGAGTGTAACGGCTGCACACAACTTAGTGGCGCAATTAGTTCAAGCATTAGGTGAAAAAGAGCAAGACCGTATTTATTTTCCTCACCCGCAAGCGGTTGCAAACAGTGAGTTAGATTTTTTTAAAATGCCGCAGGCTCGTAAAAACGCATTACGTGCGCTAGCCCAATTTTGTGCTGATAATCCTGATTGCGAACAGTTGGATGAATGGTTAGGGTTAAAAGGTATAGGCCCCTGGACGGTCAATTACGCAAAACTTAGGGGGCAAAGCCAGCCTGATATTTTACTCGCGGGTGACTTGGGAGTAAAAAAAGCGCAAGCAGCAGCAAAGCCCTTTAATGATGAACTGTGTGCACCATTTCGTTCATATTTAACATTTCAACTATGGCAGCAATTATTATGAGTATTGTACAAATTAAGATCGCCAGCCCACTCGATGACATTATAATTCAAGCGACTGAGCAAGGAGTGAGTTATGTTGGCTTTTACCCGGCAAAAGAATACCCAGAACAGATATTGAAAGATGTAAATAATATTCATATACATCAGTGCATAAGTCAGCTTGATGAATACTTTAATGATACGCGGCGCACTTTCACTATTAACTTAGATACCAAAGGCACTGATTTTCAAAAAAGTGTATGGCAGGCATTGTTAAATGTGCCATTTGGGCAAGTACAAAGTTACAGCGATATAGCTCGCGCTATTGGTAACCCAAAGGCGGTACGAGCTGTGGGTGCTGCAAATGGTAAAAACCCTATTAGCATAATAGTGCCGTGTCATCGAATTATTGGTGCCAGTGGAAAGTTAACTGGCTACGCTGGTGGGCTTGAGCGTAAACAATGGTTACTTAAACACGAAGGTTACCCAAGTCAGGGGTGATGTTATGGGTTATTTGATGTAGCATTAGCGCACTTTTTATTGGTAGGCACTTTTATGGCTCAGCTGTATTTTTATTATTCTGCGATGAATGCAGGTAAATCCACCACATTATTACAATCAGCATTTAATTACCGCGAGCGAGGTATGGAGCCCGTAATATTAACGGCTGCCATAGATAATCGCGCGGGTGTGGGTAAGGTGTCATCACGTATAGGGCTTGAGGCTAAAGCGCATATTTTTGATGCAAATAAAGATGTATTTGACTTAATAAAGTCATTAAACAGCGAAAAAAAGCGCCATTGTATACTTGTCGATGAATGCCAATTCCTATCAAAAGAACAAGTCATGCAACTGACCGATGTAGTGGACTACTTGGGCATTCCTGTGTTGTGTTATGGGCTGCGTAATGATTTTAGAGGCGAGTTATTTAGCGGCTCTCAATATTTACTCGCATGGGCTGATAAACTGATTGAATTGAAAACGGTATGCCATTGCGGCCGTAAAGCTAATCATGTATTGAGAACAGACGAAGATGGCAATGCAATTGCCGATGGCAACCAGGTAGAAATAGGCGGCAACGACCGATATGTATCAGTGTGCCGCAAGCATTATAAAGCAGCGTTAAATATGGAGCGCTTGAGCGCTTGATATCACCTCAATAAATGTATCAATGTTGGCTCGAGTAATATCCAAATGCGTAACTAAACGTAAGGTTTTACTCGGGCTTATTAAAATTCCCCGCTCTTTTAACACCAGAGCAATGGTATTAATATCGATGTGATCAGCAACATTGGTGTATTGTCCGAACTCTCAAATTTAACAGTCAATATTGAGGGATTACATGAATAAATATTCGTGGGGATCCCTCAGGTTTGAGTATACATCATCCCCCAGAGGTGCATTGAACATCACGTTACGCATTGCATCGCAAGGTCTTGTGACTGTATCAGAACGAAAATCGATCATGGTGTCTCCATGGGTGTAAATTCTTGGCAAATTTCTTTGCGAGTTGCTTCGTCAAAATAGCTCCAAGCAATAAATCGACTTACTTTTTGACCTTGAGCCATTTCAATTATTTTAACATCTGCAACTGGGTGCTTAGCGAGTTCATTTTGCAGTGTTACCAAAGTTTCTTTTTTAGACACCAATGATGTAAACCACAGGCACTGCTCTGCAAATAAAGCACTTTCTGTGATCATGGTCGTAATAAATTGTGCTTCACCGCCTTCACACCATAGTTCGTTATTTTGGCCACCAAAATTTAAATTAGTTGTCGGGGTTTTGCCCAAATTACGCCATTTACGATCACTGCCTTGTTTCGCTTCTTGTTCGCTGGCATGAAATGGTGGGTTACATAGTGTTAAATGAAATAAATCTTTGGCATTGATAATGCCCTGAAAAATATGCTCAGGCTGTTTTTGAACTTTCACAGTGATTTTACGATTATTAAACTGCACTATTTGTTTGGCTAATTTTACAGCCGCAGGATCAATATCGCTGCCTGTCATGCTCCAGTTATACTCGTGGCTTGCAAGTAATGGGTAGATAATATTTGCGCCGGTACCAATATCAAGCGCTTTTACTTGCCGACCTTGTGGGATCGCGCCCTGGTTGTCGGCGGCTAATAAATCAGCTAAGTAATGGATATAATCAGCGCGTCCAGGGACTGGTGGGCATAAGTTATGCTCAGGGAAGTCCCAAAAGTCGACCTTGTAATATGCTTTTAGTAGCGCTTGGTTAAGGGTTTTGACTGCTTTATTATCACTAAAATCAATACTCTTTTCGCCATACTGAGTGAGTGAAACAAAGACATTTAATGCAGGTTCAACCGTTATAAGGTGATCAAAGTCGTAACCTTGGTTATGGCGATTTCGTGGATGTAGTTTGGCTTTTTTAGGCACTGATTTCATTATTGATAGCTAGCAGAGTAAACAGGTTGATTAGTTTAACAGATATTTATTTTAAGGTGTAAATATCCCTAAGCCGCCCCAGTATACAAAATTCATCATTTCATCGGGGACTTAATATCAAGGTCTTACTTTACAATCAATGCCTTGTCTAAATTGCTTTTAATTCCAATGACGTTCGCATCTTGAGGTCATTTGGTATACATGCTTATATTAGCGTGTATTTACTGGTAGGATGAGTTGGGCTTTAAAAATAATAATAGGTAATTTGATGACAATTAAACAAGAGTCGGTTTTTATTAAATTAGCCGACCAACAAACGTTGCATTTACGACGTATATATAACCCAAATAGCCAAGGCCCTGCAGTGTTATTTGTGCATGGTGCAGTTGAAAATGGCAAGATTTTTTATACACATAGTAATAAAGGATTGGCTCCATTTTTAGCTGAGCAAGGTTATGTTTGTTATGTGGCTGACTTACGTGGTCGAGGCGAAAGTAAACCGGGTATTTCAAAGCATGCGCATTATGGTCAAACAGAGGCGATTACCGAGGATATACCCGCTTTTATAGATAAAATAGCTGAACTAGAAGGCAAGCCACCAGCATATTGGGTTGCTCATTCGTGGGGAGGCGTATTGATGAACAGCGTATTTGCTCGATTTCCGCACTATATTGCGGATGTTAAAGCGTGTGCGTATTTTGGTACTAAACGCTCATTGTATAATCATCACCCTAAAAAGTACTTTCAAGGGAATGTTATTTGGTATTTTTTAGCGCCAATTTTAGCTAACAAGCATGGCTACTTACCGGCTAAAAAACTTAAATGGGGCAGTGATGATGAGACTAAAAAGTCACACTATCAAAGTATGCAATGGGCAAAGAAAAAACCGTGGATTGACTCTGATGATGGCTTTGATTACGGCGCGGCTGTGAGTGAGATGCACTTGCCACCGACACTGCATATTGCAGGTGTTAAAGATAAGGCGCTTGCTCAACCTATTGATATTCAAAAGTTCATTGATGAGTCAGGTAAAGGCGTGCAAGACTTACGTATTTATGGGCGTAAGCACGGCCATCAATTTGATTATGATCACATTAATATGCTGACTCATCCTAACGCAAAAGCGGATCAATTTACCGATTTAGTTAATTGGTTTGCTGCGTATTAAGCAATTGACGCAACGGGGCTTCAAAACGTTTCCAACGTTCAACGGCCTTGTTATTTAAGGGCTGGCGTATTGCGTGTTTACTTAGTGTGGAAACTGGTTTTTTAGATTTATAAAAATCCAGACATTGGGGCTCAAAATTACAGCCTAAAAATCCAAACAATTGACTGAGCTGTTCTTTCGGGTTGCTAACTAATTGCTCGTACTCAAGTGTAAAAATCGCATTGGGTAGAGCATTGTGCCAATGTGCCATAAGTGTTTGGTAAAGATCATAGTAAGTTTTAAACTCAGGTACTGAGCAAAAATAAGGCTCATTTTCTGCAAAGTAGTTACTAAATACAGACCAAACGGTGGCGTTAAAATCACGTTTTAAATCAATAAATTTGGCATTGGGGAATAAGCGCTTAATGAGTCCTAATGATTGATAATTAGCTGGTAGTTTATTGACCATAAAAGCGCGGATTGGCTTCGCTTGTTTAAGCCTATTTGTATAAATAGCACGGCCTTGTTCAATTAATGTGGGGGTTAAGGCTGTTAAACATTCTGGGTAGGGAAGCTTCGTTTGTTGCTCAATAAACGCCACGACATGATTACTGATACTGGTATCTTCGCCAATACTGGCAAACTCACTATGACTTGCTAAAATTTGCTCAAGTAAGGTTGAGCCGGATCTCGGCATACCAATTATAAACACCGGTGTAATAGTGCCTTTAAATCCTTGTTCTATATTCGTAAACAAGGGAGCTGGATTATGCGCAATAATTTGCTGATAAAATGCGGTTAATTCATCTGTATTAAAATCACTTAGCTGGCGTTGTAGCTTATTTGCAAGGGTATAGTAATTGGTTGCTTGTTCAATATCATCTAGTTGATCGTAGCTTTTTGCTAATGCGTAATAGCAGATCATTTTTAAGTGTAGGTTATTTGTTTGCGTTAAAAGATGATGCAAATTACTGGTATAATTATGTTGCTTATCAAATCGTCCTAATTGCACTAATTCAAGTAAAATATACGCTGTAACTGGGTAGAGCCCAAGGCTGAGGGCTTGCGCAAAAGTGGTGTGTGCTTTATCAAGCTCCCCATGGGTTAAGTAATGCTGGGCAAGATAATAGTGTGGCTCAGGATTATGACTTGCCAATGCTTTCGCGTACTCAAGTACTTTAAGTGCATCATTGGGGGAGTTTACGCCGTTAAATGCGTCCGCTAAGGCATGCAATGGCTCAAGCATGTTTGGCAATCGTTCACAGGATCTTTGTAGTAAATATACTGCGGCATCAAAACGTTCTAACCTAAGTGCAATACGGCCAAGGCCAAACAAAGCTTCACCGTTTTGGGGATCCGTATCGAGTAAGGTTTTAAAGTGAAATTCAGCTTCTTTTAAACGGTTGTCGGCAAGTAATTGGTTGGCTTTTTTTAGCAGCATACATTATAGCTATTTGTTTTTTAGTTACTATAAAACGAAAAAGGCGAAATGTCTTGAGCATTTCGCCTGCGTCTTTTAACTTTGTTTAAAAAGTATAAGTTGCTTTAACGTAGTAAAAACCACCATTAATACCAAATGGCGATGTTTCGTAGTACTTACCACCCCAGTTATTGTTAGGAGCGGCAGTAAAATCCAGCTCTTCAGCATCTTGATCTAATAAGTTTTGTGCACCGACTGACAAACTAATTGAATCATTTACAAAGTAGGTTACTTCGGCGTCAAGTGTTACAGCAGCATCCGCTGTTTTTGCCGTTGCATCGTAATCAACATGAACACCTTGGTATTCACCAAAGTAATTTAGGCGGGTAAACGCAGAGAAACTTTCCCACTGTTGTGCCCAGCTTAGCGTTGCACGATGATTTGGCAAGTCGTTTTCTAGTCGGCTTACTTTAAATGCGCCTGTAATATCACTAGAGCGTGTTACTTCCGTCTCATTCCAGTTGTAGGCTAAGCTAAAGGTTGAACTACCATTAAGTAAATCTGCAGAGTAGTTTGCTACTAAATCAATACCTTGTGTTGTAGTGTCAAAGTCATTAGTGAAGAAGCTTACTTGGGCAAGGCTTTGCACATTAGGAACACCTGCTGCATCTAATACATCTTTATCTGCTTGACTAAGTTCTATTTTTTCAGACTGGCTAATACGATCATCCACTTTGATGTTGTAATAATCTACTGTGAAGAACAAATCACCCATAGTGTAAACAGCACCAAATGTATAACTATTTGACTCTTCTGGTTGTAACTCGGTTCCGCCTTTAAGTATTGCAATAGGGTTTGTTGGTGGTAATAAAGCTGAATCAACCAATACGCCGCTGCTTAAATTTGTTTGTACATTACTGACATTTGCTTGGCCAACAGTCGGAGCGCGAAAACCTGAGCTAATTGACCCTCGTATATTAAGGTCTTCAGTTACGTGGTATTGAGCAGTTAGCTTATAGTTAGTTGTTGAGCCAAAAGAGTCATAATCTTCATAACGAAGTGCTAAGCCCATTAAAAAATCTTCAGTAAAGGGGGCTTCTAAGTCAACATAAGCGGCGTAGTTACGACGAGTGTATTCGCCAGCATCCGAAGGTTTAAAGCCCGGAAAGCCGTTTGAGCCAATACCAAAGCCTTGATCAGTATAAGGGCCTGCTGTAAATGATGCTACATCGCCAGAGGTAACAGTAAAGGTTTCTTCATGCCACTCTAAACCGCCAGCTACATTCAGGTCATACGCTAAACCAAAATCAAAACCTTTAGAAAGGTCAAAGTTAAAGTTTTTCTCAAGTTGCGTGTATTTACCCGGGCTAAAATCTCTTGGGCTATCTAAGCCTAAGGATGCGTTTAATGTATCGTAAATGAAGTAGCGAGATTCATTAAAGCCAACGGTACCACTTAAGTCATAAAATGCACCTTCAAGATAACCACCGGTAAATTCGCCTTTAGTACCGATAGTTAACGATGTATCAGTAATGTTACCGCCAAAGTTAGGCGTAAACCCACCAGGAATAGTTTCATTAAATGCAAAACAGTTTGCTGCAGTAAGAGAGTCGATTGCTGCTTGATCGGGTGCACCATTTTCTTGAAGTTCAACAAGTGGACAGGCTAACTGTTGATCATAGCCATCAAGTGAGCCAACTAAAACCGTTGGCGTTGCAGCATCCCATGCTTTTTGGCCTTCAGGATTATCATCGCCAGGGCGGCGCATATTAGTACCATTGACATCGCGAATAGTACCGCCATAAACGCCAGGTCGGGTAGTAGGGTTACGATAATAAAAGCCACCTCGAACATCACGTTCTGAGTAGTTACCAAACATATAGAATTCAGAGTCATTTGTAAGCTCTAAGCCTACATTACCAAATATTGAAATATCATCGTTAACTTCAGGAGCTCCCCAAACTTGAGTTAAAGGCGCAATACCTTGAACCCCAGCGACCGCAAGTGCTGCAGCGTCTGGACGCTGCACTGAGCGGCTAGTCGCATCCGATGTTTTATATTGAAAGCTTAAGTTTGCAAAACCGTTATCAGTAAATGGTAAGCCAATGTTACCAGAGACTTGTGTTGTATCGCCGTCACCTTCGTAATACTGGCCTTTGCGAACTTCTAGGCTACCACCTTCAGAGGCGTCTTTGAGTACAAAGTTCATTACACCTGCAATCGCGTCAGAACCATATTGAGCCGCAGCACCGTCACGCAGTACTTCAACTTGTTTTAGTGCAATGCTAGGGATAACTGAAATATCAGCACCTTGTGCGCCATCATTAATACCGCCGCCTAAAAAAGCAATAACCGATGCACGGTGACGACGTTTGCCGTTAAGTAAAATTAATGTGCTATCAGAAGGCAGGCCACGTAAATTAGCAGGACGAACAAGTGATGCAGCATCACTGATAGGCATTGAATGAACGTTTAAAGAAGGGATGGCACCTTTTAGCAGCTCGAGCATATCGGTATTACCTGATTTGCCAAGTTCTTCGCCACCGATAATATCGATAGGTACTGGTGAATCACCAATTGAGCGCGGTGCAGAACGAGTTCCTACCACGGCGATTTTTTCTACATTTTTGTTAACTTTGGTTTTCTCACTCTGATCAGCTTCGGCAGCCATCACAGAACCAGACATAAATAAGCCTGCTGTTGTTGTCGCTAGTGCGAACTTTACTGCGTGCTGCAGCGCATTACTTTTAAATTTCATTCTGACTTTCCCCGGTTAGAATTAGATTGTTTAGTTATATTTATTTCGCAAAAATCCATAATGATGAAATTTCGACGCTAATAAGTTATACATACGGTTAATGAATTTTGCAAATCGTTAATATAATGTAATTTTTTTTGGTTTCGTATAGAGGAAAATTGAAAGTAAACTTACCTAACTGAAAATAAATGCTTTTTTTTGAAAAGGAAAGATGAAGTGGTTGAAAATTAAGCTGTTTATGAGGTCAAATGTTAAAAAATAAATTGTATATGTTGTTTTTATGACATCATATTGAATTGATTTAGTAGGAGATTTTAGTCTTGCTAGCTAAAATTCTGTTGCCACTGTTTTAATTTATCTCTGTATTCATCCCATACACATGGACAGCAACTCCCCCCACCACAACATTCATCAGGTGCTGGCTTTTGTGGCTTTGGTTGTTCACTTTGTGGCTTGGGCGCTGCTTTAGTTTGTTGCATTATATTCACTAGTTGATATTGGAGATTTAAAAAGAAACTATTATAGCGTATGAGCCCATTTTTGATAGCAAACACTTCTTTTTTCAAATATATATACGACTTATTAAATTGTGCTTTGTTAAGTGCTTAGGCTATGTGAGAATAGAGTTTATGCGAATATATAAAGTTATTCACCGAGCTCCTGTGCGGGTGGCAAAAATTAGTAAAAAGCGCCAACAGTTGCGTTTTAGGCGCGCTATGGTGGCTTTAAAACTTGCTTTGGCACAAGAGAAGCAAGAAACGAAAGAGATGCTTACAATTTACCGGCGTTACACCCAAGGAGATGTAAGTAAAGAGGATTTACAAAAAGCAAATGCACAATTTGTTGATATTCTTAAAGGGTTAGGGCTTGGTGTGTTTGCTGTTTTACCCTTTGCGCCTATTACTATTCCTTTGGTTGTTAAATTAGGACAATGGGTGGGTGTTGATGTTTTACCGAGTTCTTTTAATATTAATAAACCGATTAAAGAGATAGATAAACAGATTGCCTTAGAAGATGCTGAGGCTAAAAAGCATGAGACAAATGTAAAAAAATAATGCCAGCGAGTTAAATGGATAGTTATCAAGCTATACCTTTTAGGATTAGATATTGGTATGCTTGTTCATTATATTATTTTAAATGAGTCATTTAATGAGCGCATTAATTCGTCATAGTTCCTCTGGTATACCCTTATCTTTCATTGTTAAAAATGGCTTAGCTGAATGGCAAGAACAACAGCCGATTTTTTTACAAAATTGGTTAAACAGTTGTGATTTTGAGAAACAAGGCCTCGCTTTAGTTGTTAATCCACAAAGTGGCGCATTAAGCCATGTTTATTGTTTAGTACATAGTATTGATGATTTCTGGTTAGCTGGAGATCTTGCAAATAAGCTACCTGCTGGCACTTACCAAATACAAGAATGTGAGCAACAACTAGAACAGATTGCACTTGGTTTTATGTTAGGCGGCTATGAGTTTAGCGAATATAAAGAAAAAAGCGCAGTAAAAGCACAATTAGCAATTGCAGATGAAGTGCTATTTGAACGCTTAAAGCAACAAGCTAATGCTATTTATTTGGTTCGTGATTTAGTGAATACACCCGCCGCAGACATGATGCCGCAGCATTTATCGCAAGTAATGGCGGATTTGGCACAAACCTACGAAGGTGAGTTTAGCGAGTGGGTTGGCGATGAGTTACTAGAGCAAAACTACCCAACAATTCATATGGTTGGACGTGCGAGCGAGAATAAACCACGATTACTTGACCTACACTGGGGTAAAAAAGATGCTCCTTTGATTACGTTAGTAGGTAAAGGTGTATGTTTTGACTCGGGTGGGCTTGATTTAAAACCAAGCTCAGGTATGCGCAACATGAAAAAAGACATGGGCGGCGCAGCGCATGTTATAGGATTAGCTCAGCTTATTATGGCAGCCAATTTACCGGTGCGATTACGTGTGTTAGTGCCCGCTGTTGAAAACGCAGTGTCACGTAATGCATTTCGCCCAGGGGATGTGATTAAAACGCGTAAAGGGATAATGGTCGAAATTGATAATACAGATGCCGAAGGGCGCTTAGTATTATGTGATGCACTTACTGAAGCCCAAAATGATGATCCAGAGTTGATTGTTGATTTTGCTACGCTAACGGGTGCTTGCCGTGTTGCTTTAGGGACCGAGTTACCGGGTTTTTTCTCAACTGAGCGTGATGTTGCTAACGGTATAATTGATGCAGGTATGCATGTGAGTGATCCTGTATGGCAATTACCCTTATTTGAGCAGTATAAAAGTTTGTTAAAAAGTGACGTAGCTGATATGGCTAACTGTGCCAGTGTTCCATTTGGTGGTGCAATAACCGCAGCTTTATATTTAAAAGAATTTGTAGAGCCGAAAACGCCATGGGTACATTTTGATGTTATGGCGTGGAATATTCGCTCATTACCGGGGCGCCCAGTTGGCGGTGAAGCTTTAGGTATTCGTGCGGTATTTAACTACTTACAAAACCGTTTTAAGTAATTAAAGTAATTAAAGTAATTAAAGTAATTAAAGTAATTAATGAGCTTTACGATGGTGCTTAGGCATTTATCGTAAAGCTCATTAATGCTGTTTAGGTAACTATTTAGCGATACTTTTTATCGCTACTTTTTATTGATATAGTTACCGACAGCGTGGTTATTTGCGATCGGTACCTTCGCATGCTGCTACAGCGGGTGCAATTAGCTCTAACCCTGTTTTATCACATGGCGGTAATACGGCATCACTGATGGCAATCGGTTCTACACGCTTACCCCATTTAATATAACTTGCAGCCCACGTTAAACCTGCTCCAAATGCAGCAGACATTATATTGGCATGTGGTTTTATTAAACCTTGCTCTACAGCTTCACATAATGCGATTGCAATGGTTGCCGCTGATGTATTACCGTATTCACCAATGTTTACCATTACTTTTTCGTCAGCAACTTTTAAGCGCTGTTGAATAGCCTGAATAATACGTAAATTAGCCTGATGCGGAACAAGTACATCAATTTCATCAAGGCTTAAATCTGCTTGTGTTAACACATCATCGCACGCTTCGCTCATCCCTTTAACTGCACGTTTGAAAATCTCACGGCCTTCAAAGAGTAAGTCTGACGGGCCAATAGGCTGGTATTTATTTAAGTCGCTGCCACAGTTTCTAATGTGTAAAATATCACGATCTTCACTATCACAACCCGCTTTAGTAGCAAGTAGTCCAGCGGGTGACTCTGCAGCCTCAAGAACAACCGCTCCTGCGCCGTCACCAAATAATACTGCACTGTCACGACGTTCCCAGTTTATATACCAAGTCATCCGCTCAGCGGCAATAACCACTGCTTTTTTAATCATGCCTGCTTGTATTTGTGCTGTTGCTGCTTGTAGTGCATATAAAAAACCTGAGCATGCAGCATTTGTATCCATAGCTGCTGCACCTACGGCACCAATATTTTTTTGCACAAGCGATGCCGTATTAGCCACCATTGTAGAGGGGGTGCAGGTTGCGAGTATGACTAGGTCAATATCTTTAGCATCAACGCCAGCACAGGCAAGCGCATGTTTAGCTGCAACTGTTGCCAGTTCAGCAGTAGTAACATGGCTTACTCTGCGGGCTTTTATCCCAGTGCGCGAGGTGATCCATTCATCATTAGTATCAACAATTTGGCTAATATCATCATTAGTGATACGAGCCGGTGGAATGCATTTACCCCAACCAGTTATATGTGCGTAAGTCATTATGTGTTCTCTTTAAATGGTCAGAAATCTTTCATCTATGGTGTGTTTTATACCAAAAACCCAGCTACAAGACTAGGTCATAGGTCTGTTACATCGTAAATAATGGTAATTACACGTTAATTACGGTAATGGTAGTTGAAAAAAGAGGCAAACATGAAACAAAAACTATTAACTACACTCGCAACTTTGAGCTTAACGCTACTTTCACCGCAAAGTATTGCAACAGATACCACCGTTATATATGCGGGTTCCGTGTTATTAGGGGCGAAGCAAACACTTGAAAAACAGCGCACCATAATAATTAAAGACAACATTATCACAGACATTGTTAAAGGCTTTCCAAGTGTTGTCGAACTTAAATTACCTGATGCGCATGTTTTTGATTTAAAAAATCAGTTTGTGCTGCCAGGGCTTATTGATATGCATGTTCATGTAACTTTTGAGCGTGATGCGACAGTTAACCCGCATCAATGGCTAACTGAATATGAAGCTGATAACGCGCTGCGTTCGATAAAATATTTAAAACGCAGTTTAGATGCTGGGTTTACATCGGTACGTGATTTAGGAGGGAATTATAAAGTTATTTTTCCGCTTAAGCGCGCAGTAGAACGAGGTGATATTACAGGGCCACGAATTTTTGCTGCGGGAAATGCAATAACAGCAACCGGCGGACATGGCGACTTACATGGTTACCGTAAAGAAGTAAGTGATGTAATGACGAGCAGTTTAGGCGTGTGCAATGGTGCCGATGATTGCCGCCGAGCTGTACGAAATGTCATAAAAAATGGCGCTGACGTGATCAAAATCACAGCAACAGGTGGTGTGTTGAGTAATACTGCCGCGGGTGTTAATCAACAATTAAGTGATGATGAACTGGCTGCAATAGTCGATACTGCACACCATTTAGGGCGCAAGGTCACAGCTCATGCCCATGGAACGCAAGGTATTAATGCGGCGCTAAAAGCAGGTGTTGATTCAATTGAGCATGGCTCTTATTTAACAAAAGAGAGCATGGAACTATTTAATAAAACCAACGCGTATTTAGTGCCAACATTATTAGCTGGTGCAACGGTGAGTAAAGAGGTGCTTAGTAATCCAAACATGCCAACAGCCATTGCTGACAAAGTACGCGAGGTCGCCCCTAAAATGGAAGCCTCATTTAAGCTGGCACTTAAAAACAAGGTTAACATTGCATTTGGAACTGATTCAGGCGTTTCTCGTCATGGGCTTAATGCGGATGAGTTTGTGCTGTTAGTTAAATATGGAATGAGTGAAAAACAGGCTATTATGTCAGCAACGGTTGATGCAGCAAAGTTACTTGGCCAACAAGACAGGCTAGGGCAGTTGAGTGTTGGTAAACAAGCAGATATCATCAGCGTAAATGGCTCACCTCTTGATGACATAACGACATTAAAAAATGTGCAGTTTGTGATGAAAGCAGGCAACGTATATAAAAACCAATTGTAAGGTACATCATGGGCAGCAAAATAAAGGCATCATTGTTTAATCATTTAATTGATGCAGAACGACAATTACTTGATCCAGAAGTCCGCCAATCAGAGCAAGCTTTGGACGCGTTATTAGACGATGATTTTATCGAAATTGCTGCCAATGGGACTGTTTTTAATAAGTACCAAGTGTTAACACGATTGCCGACAGAGGTTGTTCCGCAATTTTATAATCAACACTTTAAAGGGCGTATGCTTAGTGATGAAATCGTACAGCTAAGCTATCAAGCTGCTTATCGGCGCTCAGCGCGAGCTGAATTTAATTACTCATTACGTATGTCGTTGTGGCGCTTAACCGATGGACATTGGAAAATGGTTTTTCATCAAGGCACTCCCTGTGCTGTTTTTAGTATTTCGATGGATGACGATTAAACACCACTACTCTTTTATTTGCTCAAAAACTCCTTAGGCAAAAAATATGGCATTTTTAATGCGCACAGATCCTGCTATTAGTCGTTTGCTGATGTTACGCAGTGGCGCAATTGTAATTCAGCTCATCGCGGTTATTGCCGTATACTTTTTATTAGGTCATCAAATAGCATTACTGCCTTTGCTGGTGGTTATTTCGCTAGAAGCCGTATTTCAGATTTTAAGTGTTATTGCTTATCGTAATGTTGGTAAAGCTAAAGAGCTTGGGATGTTGATGCAGCTTACGGCTGATGTACTTTTTTTAGCTGTCTTACTCTCCTTTAGTGGCGGGGCAACAAATGCGTTTGTATCGTTATTATTATTACCTATTATGATTGCAGCAGTGAGCGTAAGCGCTAAAGGACTTGCATATATAGCCATGCTAGCAATTGCCGCATACAGTATTTTATTATTTAAAATGCCACAACACACTATGCATCATATGGATATGACCAGTCACTTTATCGGGATGTGGGTTAACTTTGTCATAAGCGCCAGTGTTATAGCACTGGTAGTCGGGGCAATGAACCGTGCACTACATTCAAGAGAACGCATTATTGCCAGCACCCGCGAAAAACAATTAAGAGCAGAGCAGCTTGTAACTCTCGATGGCGCAGCTGCGCAAATAACTCATCAATTAGCAAGTCCAATAACAAACTTACAATTACTGTTTGAAGAATTAATTGATGAGCAACCCGATAACCCAATTGTTGCCGATATGCAGCAACCCTTACAGCAATGCACTAATCAGTTGAGCAATTTTAGACGGCTATCAGAGCAGCTAAGATCTCAAGGCAAAACAGTTTCAATGCCCTTATCTAGCTTAGCTGAGCAAATACAAGATACGATGTTGTTACAATACCCTAGTCAACAACTAATATGGGAAAATGAAACACCACAATACACGGTTATCAGCGATGCAATGTTGTTACCTGCCATTTTAAATCTGCTTCAAAATGCGGTAACAGCAAATCAGCAAACAGCAAAACAAACAATCACATTAAGTTGGCAGCTATTTCCGCAAAAACAACCTGTTGCGATTAATTTATCAATTCGAGATTTTGGTAAGGGCTTTACAGCAGATCAATTAAGCGAGCTAGGAGGCCAACTTATGCCCAGCGAAACAGGTATGGGAATGGCAGTGCTACTGTCAAATGTGACGCTTGAACGCCTGCAAGGATCATTAACGTTATTTAACCACCCTCAAGGCGGCGGTGTAGCGAAAGTTCAATTAGCAATAACGGCAAAACAAGAGGCCGTTTTATGAAGTTACTTATCATAGAAGATGATATTAATTTAGCAAATACGCTCGCGCGCGGCCTCACCAAACAAGGATTTAATTGCGAAAAAGCGCACGATAGTCACAATGCGTTACTCGTTGCAAAAACGTTTTTACCCACTCATATATTATTAGATATGAAATTAGCAGACGACAATGGTTTAACGTTGATTTCACCGTTGCGTAATATATTACCGAATTCTCACTTGGTGTTACTGACAGGGTTTGCAAGTATAGCAACCGCCGTTGAAGCAATGCGTTTAGGGGCTAACGACTACCTAACTAAGCCGGTCGATATGCTGACTTTAGTTAAAGCGCTAAAAGGTGTAAGCGATGCTATTTCTGACCTACCAGTGGATCCTGCAACGACGGTTATGTCTACAGAACGCTTACAATGGGAGCATATTCAGCAAGTTTTACACAGTAATCAGGGGAATGTATCAGCCACTGCGCGCCAACTTAATATGCATAGGCGTACACTACAACGTAAGTTACAAAAAAAGCCCGTTCAAAAATAAAAGTGCTGTCAAATGAGAAAACCCTGAATATTTCTTCTTTATAAGCGCCGCTACTGGTTGCTGCTTCGGCTATTATTAACTACAGTGAAATAATAATCACTTTTTGTGCAGTTAACATGAGTTGTATTTATGGATTTTTCTCAATTAAATATTTTAGCAATCCTACTAGCGGCATTATCAGCCTTTATGCTTGGTGGCATTTGGTATTCACCTTTACTCTTTCAACGAACTTGGATGGAAGGTTGCGGGTTAACAGAGTTAGATTTGAAAGACTCTGATCCAAAATGGATTTTTGGCGGCAGTTTTGTTTTATCTTTATTTATGGCGTTTAGTTTATCGTTATTTATTGGACCGCACCCCACACTTGGAGTGGCCGTTGGCGCTGGTTTTGCAATAGGCATTTGTTGGGTGAGTAGTTCGTTCGGGATGAGCTATATTTTCGAACAGCGACCACTTAAGTTATTTTTAGTAAACAGCGGCTATCATGTTTTGCAATTTACTTTAATGGGCTTAGTGTTGGGGATGTGGCCTTAAACTGTTAAAGTACACGCACTATTTTATGTAAAGTAATTCCTAAATGGCTAAACCGAATAAAAAAGGCCCAACAAAAACAGTCGATATTTATTGTGCTAATTGCAAAACACCCCTCTTTAAATATCGCAAAGGAGGGAAGGGAGCATTAATTAAATGCTTTATTGAACGTATAATCCAAGATCACACCACCAAACCCTGTGTGTGCCCCCAGTGTGACAAATCCTTCGCAAGAGAAACCATGGTCCGCGGCGCGCCCGCGTATAAAATGATTGGTGGCAAAGTCACATTTAAATAACAGTAAGTACTTGCTTGTCTGTTTCAGTTAATGGGAGAGTACTAATTGATTTTCATAGTGAACTCTAGCCATTATTCACTAAGCTTTCCGCATTCAATAGCCGTTAATAAGCACCTAACTCCAACAGATATTCAGTGCCAATAATCACATTTAGCCAAATAAGTGATTACACATTAATTTGGGCAAATAAACACGGTGACTTGGGTTGATGCTGCGTATCACGAAGCACACTCACAAGTGTTGGCTCAATGGTGCCCTCCCTAAAAATATTTATTCCCAGCTGATTTCATGCGATACATTTGTTGTTTTGCTGCCAATAAATAATTAGGATGGGTGTCATCTTAGTTCCATTGCTTAACCCAACGACGAAGAGCTGTTTCACCGACTTCTAGTGAGTGAGCAGCTTCTGGGAGTGAGTATCCTTCATCAAGGACTAATTTTGCTGAATCAAGTTTAAACTCTTGAGAAAAAGAGCGACGTTGTTTTGTCATAGAACACCTCTGTTTGAGTGGTAATAATACCACCTAAATTTGTGTCCGGTTTCATTGAATCACAACATGGCTTTTTTTCTGCTGGTTTTACTAAGTTCGCAATGGGAAATGCTGGATTTGATTATAGAAATCAGTCAGCAGAAGCAGTAGCAGGGAGAGTTACAATCGCTGCTGTTATAGGAGGGACATCTTCTGTTATTTCCGGCGGTAAGTTTGCAAATGGCGCTACTACAGCTGCAATGGCCCAATTGTTAAATGCTGAAGCAGAGCATTTTAGACGAGGAAAGCTTGCGCACAAACTCCTTCAAGAACACTTAAAAAGGCGAGAGCCAGGACAATGGGATGACGAGGTACTAGTGAATAGCAAGTTAAATCCAAGTGGCAAAGGACGATTGGACTTTAAACACTTAAGTACAAATGGTGCTTTCGAACTAAAACCTAACAACCTAGCGGGCGTTAGCTCAGGTATTGCTCAGTTAGAGGATTATTTGTCTTCAAACTCTGGATTAACACCAGGTATTAATGAACTAGTAATGGGTGGTATTACACATATAACTCTATTTGGGACATCTGGGTTGAATCAGTATAAGTTCACGTACTATGATGCTGGTTATCAGCCTGGTCTCATTGTATATGACCACTCTTTTCATCGGAATTGGGTTCTTGACTTTTTACCTGCTACCAGACTCTTTAAGATTAGGCGGCCACAACCAAGTAACTCTCCGACTTTAAGTCCATCTTATTAAAATTGGTTTATTTATGACAAAAGAATTTTCAAACAGTATAAAACTCAAAGTGCTTGAGCAATTTGTTGAGCTATGTGGGCGAAGCGAGAGTTTCGAAAAGTTATTGAATAATAAGGGGTTTTTCGTATTTGGGCTGCTTCAGGAGTATGAAGGAGCTTTCGCTGATGTGGATTCACACTATAAATTTATGCAGGAATTAGGTAAGGAAACCGTAGGATCCTATGATGGGGGAATCGCTTCTTTCGTAGGCGAAAGTAGTACAGGTTATCAGTCGCCGTACTTACGCAAGTTGGCAATAGAGCGGAATGAACGAAATGGTATGGATGCAAATGACTTTCGAAAAACAAACCCTTCTCCTTGGTTATTGGAGTTGGACAAATCCCGCAGTGAAAGGTTGAGAAATCAACTAACTAATCCAACTAGGTTTTACCGGTCTAAAGGTGAATTCGATGAAAAATTTACTGCGGAGAAGAAAAAGGAGTTGAGCAATGTAGTGAAAAAAGACTATAGCTCCTATATTCATTTTTCTTATGGAGAAAAGTTTGAAACCTTAGTTAATGTGTTGGCAGATTGCCTTGCTTCATTGGGAATGTCTTACGAAAAGAAGTTTTCATCAAAGAAATATCCGATTTACAGTAAAAGGATTAATGAAGATATTTACTTATGCTGTGGAATCAAGAATTATGATGACTTGTTGATTCAGCCCGAATCTGGAGCTGTAGAGCTAATATTTCACCTAAGAACTAAAGATTACAAAAGCTCTAAGATTGAATTAAGTCCTCATGTTGAATTGAGGGGGGCTAGTAAATTTTTGGTTATTCGAACTGGTGCTATAATTCCCTATTTCCTTCCTTCTTATTCTACTTTTTCGTCAATTGAAGAATATGAATTAAATATTCTAGCTCAAATCAGCTTATTTCAAGCGTCATATAACGAATGTGAGGATAAGTTATTGGAGATAATTCAGTGAAATGAGTGACTGGGGTCAGGTTTTTCTTTTTCATTTTTATTATTTTAATCTTTCTTAAATGATTTTTAAATTTGGTATTTATTTTATTGAGAGTATTAATGATGTTGAAACAAACTAGTATTATTTTTAAATCGTTGCTTTTTTTTACAACTTTGTTTTCTTCATATTTATATGCAGCAGAAAGTAGAAAGTAAATAGGGTCTTTCTTTTTGCTTTTTGGTTATGAGGCTTATTTTTAATAAGGATATTAAATAAAATGTTATTAAGAGTTTTTATACTTATTTTTTTATTTTCTGCTAATGCAATTGCAGCTATTGGCAAAGACCATGTTAGTGGAAAAATCACGAATATTACTAGTATTAGCGCAGGGTTACTTGTGCGTATTAATGCTAACGAAGTGCCTGAGCATTGCACTAGCGGCCGAGTATGGATGGCCTGATGCACATCAATACCTTCCCTGAAAATTGGTTAAAACTCACCACACTTTACCGCGTATTTCATGGCGCAGTAGGTAGAGTGTCATCACACACACGTTACTGCGAAAATTTAAACAGGAAACGGCGAGCGAACATCAGCAACTGCGAAAAGTTACTCATAGGTTGGATCTTAAGAAACTTGAAGTTGAACTCTGTTAATGATCAAACATACCTTAGTTCTTAATATTGAATAAACTAGACAGCCACTTTAATTGAGCAAATAAAACTGCGCTACTAAGTTTACTCTTTTGGGCTAAAAACTTATCTCTTCTTGAATTCAAGTATCAAACTTTAGGATGGGTGTCATCTTAAGATACAGTTACGGCTGAAGAGCACGTAGGGAAAGGCTCAAAAGTGGCATCTGGTAGCCCGTGGATAAGTACTACTACCCAAGAAATGGTTGTTGATGGTTATAAGACTTCACCAGGTATTGTTTGGATTGATCTTTCAAAAGTTCCTAATGAAATAGTTTCATACCATACAATCGGAAAAGTTTGGGCTAGTGACTTGAGTTTTTATGAAAAGCTTGCGTACCATAGATCTGTCTGGGCGCGGGAGGTTTTGATTAAAGGTCATATTCCTCAAGAAGCTATGACGCTAATACATGATGGTAAATAATAATGATTCGATTTTATAAAGTTAGTGAGAAATACGGTGAATTTTCAAACTTTTCACCGTACGAGGTTGTTGTTTTAGGAATGGTCTGGAAAACATCAGAACATTACTTTCAGGCTCGAAAGTTTCAAGATTCAAGCCTCGTAATCAAAGTTATGGATGCTCCAACTCCAATGGAAGCTGCAAATATTGGTAGAGACAGGAGTTATCCAATCAGAGAAGATTGGGATACAATTAAGCTGGAAGTGATGAAAGAAGTGATTCTTGCAAAATTTACTCAAAATGAGAATTTGAAAGAACTCCTTCTTTCAACAGGCAGTGAAAAAATTGTAGAAGCTTCACCATATGATTATTTTTGGGGGGAAGGAGCTGATGGAAGTGGTAAGAATTACCTAGGTAGGATACTGATGGAGGCTAGGGAGGATATTCGAAAAACTTCATGTGTTGATGTGATTGCCCCTTGGACCTTTAATTCAGACGCTGAACCATATGACTTTTTTTGGTCTCAAGGAGAAGCCGAGGATGTCGCTGTTAATTGGTACAAATATGTTAAATCTTTATCAAATGAAGAGCTGGAACAGTATTTCGCAGAATCAAAAATTCCCGAAAATTGGCGACAGTGGGCAATGAACTAAGTGAATTGGGTCCGGTCTTTCATCTTGCCTTTTTATGGAGGTTTCAAGGGACACCCGCGGGTACCACTCTCATAGATGTTCGAGGTTGCTTCTTTACTTGTTCATATGTCACCCATGGAGTATTTGGAGGAGCGGAAGGTGAGTGAAAACGTCAAGATCTTAATCGTCATTAAGTAACTGGGGTCAAATATTGACTTCAGACATCAAGAAATAAAGTAAATGGGAGCAGCTCTTTCTTTTTGGAAATAAATAGAGTCAGCTCTTTTTTTGTCTTTAGGTGATGAGATTTATTTTTAATAAGGATATTAAATTCAATGTTCTTAAAGGTTTTATATTCTAATTCAATACAGAATAATACAGAATAAACTAGACAGCCACTTTAATTGAGCAAATAAAACTGCGCTACTAAGTTTACTCTTTTGGGCTAAAAACTTATCTCTTCTTGAATTCAAGTATCAAACTTTAGGATGGGTGTCATCTTAAGATATTTTTTTACCTTTACTAGAAAGAGTAAATATCTCCCCAGAAAACTGGTTAAAACTGACCACGCAATTTTCGCGCGTATGTCATGGCGCAGTAGGTAGAGTGTCATCGCACACACGTTACTGCGAAAATTTAAACAGAAAACGGCGAACGAACATCAGCAATTGCGAAAAGTTACTAGCGTTGTGTTCACACACTTTTAAATCTTAAAATTGCTCTTCAAGAGAAAAGCGTATGTGCCTGTAATGTGGGAGCCTAAACTTTTGAATTTAGCCAAATTCAGAACTTAAGTTTTGAAACTGTGTTTAAATCGTGATTATGTCGAAAATGTTTACTTACTAATGATGTCAAGCGGTGTGTTTGTTGTTTTTTTTCAATAAATAATTAAGATGGGTGTCAACTTAAGTTTTAAGTTAATAGTGAAGGAAGAACATTATGGAAAATGAATGGGGGAGCATTTAACAGCCCAGAAAAACATAATCAAAGTACTTTATGCATCAACATAACAATAATTGAAGGAGGTGGTTCATGCAATTGGTAACGAATAAACTAAATTTGACGATCTTTATAGGGTTACTCCTTTTCTCCAAACCAGGAGAAACTAACAGTTTGGTCAATGAATCGGAAATACAAGAGGATGTACCGCATGTGCCTTTTATGAAATTAGTTGTTTTCCCTGAAATGTATGACAAAAAAAAAATAAAAATAACGGGTTTACTTTTACGTAGTCATAGAGAAAATCCAGTTTTTTTAAAGTATGGTGAAGATGCAGCTCGCTCAGGCCGAGCAGAAGAAACTATTCTTCTCTTCAATTTACCCAAAGAAATAACACTCAATGATATAGATGGAGTATATTATACAGTTAAAGGCATCTTTGATAGTGGTTGCATAAAAGATAAACCACCAAACACTCGTTGGAGGATTGAATACTTAGGTTGTATTCATAAGGTGGACCAGTTAAAGGCCTCAACTAATGGAGATTATAAATACCAGCGTGAGCTGCCTTTATTTCCAATTCCACCACCTAAGAAATAACAGGGGTCACCCATTATAAATTCCCGGTTAAGCAGATAGCTGTTTTTTCTTGATCTTTTTATTAAAAAACAAAGTGTTGTTATTTTTAAACTCACTTTAAATATGACTTCGCATCTAGTTATGACGTCGATTGGTGTGAATATACTCCATGGCTTTAATAAAAAAATAATATTAATTTGGGCGGTTTAATTAAGTATTATTGATGCTTAATACTTTGCTTTATGAAAATAGTTTTTAATCGAAATCCTTTATATAATAAATATTTGCAATTGAGAATATAAAACCATCCACTTTATAAAAACCAGTTTTTAAAGGTCTCAAAGACGCTTTTATCTGGCGTCTCTAGGTTTTTAAAAAGTGCCTGTACGGCATTATTACGGACTTTACAGATTCCTGAACGCGTGCACGTTTGTGCGGCAACAGGCCAATTTTTAATGCAAATAGCTTGATAAAAATCAGGGTAAGCGTGTTTTATTGGTTGTTCGGTTAAATCGTACGCCACATCGAGCACTGCCAATTGCACTTTTGCAGGCAGTTGTGCAAAATTTAATTCAGCATGTTGTTCTTTAAATTCAATGGTAAGTTGCTTGATTTTATTTTTTAACAAGATGATTGATTCATTATGGGATAAATAACATTCGCCGAAGGGCTCGTAAAAATTCACGGCATAGCCCTTTGGTAAACGAATTATACGTGCAAACTCGGTGGCCTTATCGATATTGCTTACTGCTTTTTTAGTGCGTTTGTCTTTAAGGGGAAGCCTAATATAGTCAGATTTTGAGCTGATATGAAAACCCATGCCTATATAAGCTCGGCCATTTTTATCGAGATATAAGTATGAGATGTCTGGTAGATAACGGATAAAGTGTTGCTCAACACGTTCCATTTCTAAGGTTTGTTGCTTTTTCATGGATGCTCACATAAACCATAAAGTAAGTGTAATTATAGGAAAGTTAAAAAATAATTGTTAATAGATGAATTAGAATTGTGACTTCATACGTTATATTTCTTAGGTAGCGTGTATTTTAGGGTAAGGTATCAATAATCCTAATTGTGTCGGCCTTATGATTTTCATGACTTTTTCGGCGAAATAATGTGATAACAGGTGACCACCAAGGTCGCAATTTCTTATTTACTTTTTAATTATTGCTTTGGGCATATGTTGTGATTTGTCTTTGTATCTATGCATGGGCTAAAGCAGGACATTTATCCTGTGCCAATATTTTAACCCTGCTAGACTTACTCGGTTTGCTGTTTCAATGATTGAAAACAACCCTCCCCATGGATTGGGCCAGTAGTGTGGGTAATTTGAATGGATAAGGGAACACGCACGTGATTGCACTTTTATTTGATATTGTAGGTATGACTGGGACTTTTTTAGTAGTTGGTGCATTTTTTATGTTGCAACTAGGTAAAGCGGTGCCAACAGGCTTGTTGTACAATATGATGAATTTAACGGGGGCTATATTATTATTGATAAGTCTTTGTTATAACTTTAATTTAGCAAGTTTTGTGATAGAAATATTTTGGATTGCAGCATCATTAATCGGTTTATATAAATATTTAAAAGCGAAACGTAATACTGCAACAGCTTAAATCTACGAAAATTTATAGAAATAATTATCGCGCCGTCGCGCATTTGTATTAATATTGTAAATACTACATTTTTACAGTGTAGTTAATTTATTATGAAATATAGGTGTAAAGCGGCGTAATGACTTTAAAGCAATCAGCATGTATTTTTTTGTGTATTTACACAATTCCATTATCAGCAACTGAGTCAGACGATTTATTTGCACTTAGCTTTGAAGATCTACTTGAAGTTCAAGTCGATATTGCCTCAAAAACTTCCGAAACACTTACCTCAGCCCCATCAACTATTACCGTTTTTAATCGTCAAAAAATCGCTTTATTAGGCATACATAATGCTTTTGAGCTGATGAATTTTGTACCGGGTATGCAATCGACTCGTGGAGATTGGGTTGGAGCTGTGCCTAAAGATCATGCCCGTGGTGTATATTTAGATAGTGGTAATATATTGGTAATGATCAATGGCGAGCGCTTGAATGAGTCATCGTTTGGTAAAGCTTCAGTTTATATGCCCTATATTCCTGTTGAAATCATTGATAAAGTTGAATTTATCCGAGGACCTGGATCTGCATTATATGGCAGTAATGCATTTTTGGGTGTGATGAATATTGTTACTAAAACGCATCACAATGAAATGTCTATCGCTATAGGTAATGCGGGGCAAGTAGGTGCTACTTCGTCGCTTAATCATCAATTTAATGCCAATACCCATGTTTATGCAAATATGGCTTACTACCATAAAGAAGGCGAGCGTTATGAGCAAGGTGTTAAAGACCCTCTTGAGTCTGCCTATCTTGAGGTAGGTATAAACATCGATAAGTTGTCACTAAGTGGACGTTATAATTTTACTGAATTAAATAAGTTTCTTAATTTAGGTGGCTATTCTAACGATAATCAACACCGTAGCGAAAATCACTTTCTATCTTTAGGGTATGATTGGCTAGATTCTGATTCGAGCTCTGTATCTTCAAAGGTGTCGTATACTCATCACGAAATTCAAAGTGCAGGGTTAATAGCATCAGCCAACGCGTTACTTAATGCTAATCATGATTTTTTTATTGGCCCTGATTGGCACACAACTGATTTGAAAATAAATATAGACGCAAGCCATACATTTTATAACGGCTGGTCATTGAATTCAGGTGTTGAATATAGCCATGCAGAGCAGCTTAAAGCTGATGTGCGTACAAATTATTTTGATTCAAGCCGTGGTGAAATTATTGTCGAAGATCCGTTCTATCAAGGTGGAATAATAACAGTCAATGACTTTGCTCCTTTTACTGATCTCAAATCCAGCTTTGAGACAAAAAGCGTTTATGGGCAGCTTAAAATTCCTTATTCAGAACAACTAACCTTGTTTGTAGGTACTAGGTATGATGATGTTAAAGATTTAGACAGTAAATTATCACCGCGTATATCGGTTATTTATCAACCGGCATTAGCGCATACTTTAAAGTTGCAATACGGCGAGTCATTTCGTACTCCTGTGACTAATGAGCTATATTCGAATGATGACGTTACTATGGGTAATCCAAACTTACAGTCTGAGTATGTTAAAACGACAGAGTTAGTATGGCGTTATAAACATCGGGATTGGCATTTAAACTCAGTACTGTTTTATAACCAGTTACATGATTTTATTAATATAGTGCCGCATACAATTCACGACAACATGTTTACTTTTGAAAACCAATTAGATGACATTAACCGAGGCATAGAACTTGATAGCCGTGTGCAGATAAACAGTGATTTTTCTGTTGAAGCTACTTATACCCATTATTTTGATGTACCAATGAGACCAACATTTAAACGCTTTGCAAGTGTGATTGCGAATTACCAATATGATCAATGGATGTTAAGTTTAAATAGTGTTTGGCGTGACCAAGTTCAGGCACACACTACAGATCATATCTTTGATCAATCAGCGTATTTTCTCATTGGTGGGGCTGTAAGTTGGCAGCTTAGTGCAAAAACTCAAATCAGCTTAAAAGTGCATAATCTCTTAGATAAACACTACTATGTATATGATCCGCGAGTGAGTAATGGTGCAGTTGCTGGTGTCGGCAGTGAATACTCGTTACACTATCAAGTCAAATTTTAAGTTTTTGAGGCGCTAAGCTGCGCATTATGGTTGCTCATGTTGTACTTTTCCAGAAAGATTACGCTTGCTATTGTTGTGCTCATTATAGTGTTATTACTAAGTTTTTTATTTGGGCGTCAATATGATTTAGGCAATGCGAAGCGCCAAGCCGAAGTGCAAGTTGGGCAACTCAGTCACTACCTTGATACTGAGCTGTCTCGGTTTGCAACAATTCCTTATCTAGCCACAGACAATCAATTATTAACCACGTTTATTAGTAATGAAAATCAATCCGCACAACAGGTTAATAACTATTTAGCAGATATACAACAAGCCAGTGGCGCATCTGATGTGTATGTACTCAATCGTGAAGGAGATGTGATCGCATCAAGTAATTGGCAACTTGATTACACGTATATAGGTAATAATTTTGCGTTCAGGCCTTACTTTTATCGAGCGTTAGCGGGTGATAAAATTGCCTATTTTGCTTTGGGCTTACGTTCAAATGAGCGGGGTATATATTTTTCAGAGCCTATTTACCTTAATCAGCAAGTTATTGGTGTTGTAACACTTAAGGTAAACGTCTCTAAATTTGAGACTGATCGTCAATTACTCAATACATCGCATGCGAGTCATTTTTATTTAACACTGGATGATAAAATTATCGCTATGTCGGATAAACAATCATGGCGACTTAATACCTTTGATTCTTTATCTAATATACAGCTGCAACAGTTACAGACAAGTAGACGTTATTTGGCTCACACTCCCACAGTCATTGATTTAGCGCAAACAACAAGCCAAGGCATCACATTATTGTCTATTGGGCAGCGCCAAACACGTCGTCAGTTTGTACCAGCAAGTGCCTCAATCGATCGGATCAAAGCAGATATAACGGTGTTAGTGGATGTTTCATCGGTCAATCTTGATCAACTCCCGCGGTTATTTTGGCTGGCGGTTATTTACATCAGTACCTTGCTTATTTTTTATAGTCTAATGGCGAGGTTTGCCGGTTATAAAAAGTTACTTTATTCGCGACACAGTCTTGAGCAAGAAGTGATAGAGCGTACACATGCTTTAGAAAATGCTCAAACAGCGTTACTGCAAGCGGCTAAGCTTGCCACGATTGGCCAGCTTAGCGCGGGTATTAACCATGAAATTAATCAACCATTGAGTGCTATGAGCACATACCTTGTTAGTGCTAAACGTTTAATTGCCAAGGGGGATATAGAGCAAGCGGCAAAGAATATTGTCATCGTACAATCTTTGATAGATCGCGTGCATAAAATAGTAGGCCAATTAAAGCATTTTAGTAAGCCAGCCCAAACCCAGTTACGAGCACAAAGCTTAAATCAATTACTCCGAAATGCGATGGTTATTGCTTCCGCACAGTTAAAACACGATGATGTAACGGTTCAAGAAATCGTTATAACTGATGACATTAAAGTATGGGTTGATGAAATTAAATTTGAGCAAGTATTAGTTAATGTTATCACTAATGCAAGCCAAGCAATGCTACAAAGTCTAAAGCGTGAGTTAAGCTTTGAGGTTGAACAATTTGACGATCGCGTTAAGTTATCAATTTTAGATACGGGTCCGGGCATAGAGTTACATGCGTTAGGCACTATTTTTGAACCGTTTTATAGCACTAAATCGACAAACGGCTTGGGTTTAGGTTTATCTATTTCTAAGCAGATCATTAATTCATTTAATGGCTGTTTAAGTGCGCACAATCGTCCTACCGGCGGTGCCCAATTTATAATTACATTAACAAGTACCCAAGGAGAGCAATGAATACTTTAGCTATTGACTGCAAGCAAATCATTGTAATAGATGATGAAGCGATGATCCGTGACTCATTAAATCAACTGCTAACACTCGAAGGGTATCAGGTACAATGTTTTAGTGAACCTGTGAGTGCATTATCAAAATTAAGCCGTCGTTTTAATGGCATTGTGCTCAGTGATATTAATATGCCAAAAATGGATGGCTTGGCTTTTTTAGAGCAAGTTAAGGCATTCGATAGCGAACTGCCCGTTATATTTCTAACAGGATTTGCTGATGTGTCTGTAGCTGTTAAAGCAATGCAGTTGGGGGCTTACGATTTATTTGAAAAACCACTGACAGAGCAATTGTTAGACTGTATCGCAAGAGCAAGTGATAAACGTGCGCTGGTAATGGAAAACCGTGCATTAAAATTAGCAGTAGAAAAAACATCTGCTCCGGGTGTACGTATTTTGGGTGAAACCGTGCAGATGCAGCAAATGATGCATTTACTCAATACCGTTATTGATACGCCAGCGGATGTGATGATTGAAGGCGAAACGGGTACGGGGAAAGAGTTAGTAGCGCGATATTTACACGATCAAAGCAACCGTTCTCGCTGTAATTTTGTTGCTATAAATTGCGGTGCAGTACCAGAGCAACTTATTGAAAGCGAATTATTTGGCGCGGCCAGTGGTGCTTACACTGGCGCAACGCAAAGCCGCCAAGGAAAATTCGAGTTTGCACAAGGTGGTACTGTTTTTTTAGATGAAATTGAAAGTACGCCAACGTCACTGCAAATAAAATTACTACGCGTGCTCGAAGAGCGAAAAGTAACACCTGTTGGCAGTAATAGCGCTATTGATTTAGATGTACGTATTGTGGCAGCGACGAAGGTTGATTTATTGTCACTGGTAGATAAAGGGGAGTTTCGCGCTGATTTATACTACCGCCTTAATTTAGTAAAAGTGAGCATCCCAGCGCTGCGTGATAGAAAAGCCGATATTCCCTTGTTATTTAAACATTTTAGCTCTATTGCCGCTACGCGCTTTCATAAGCCACCTGCGCCGCTAAGTAGCGATATGCAGCAAAAGCTAATGAATTACCCATGGCCTGGAAATGTACGAGAGCTGAGAAACCAAGCTGAACGTGCTGTGCTACTTGGGGTAGAGCTTGCCTTTGCAAATACAAATAATAATAACCCAGAGCAATTATCTCAAGATTTGAGTTTAGCTGAGAAAGTCAGTTTTTATGAGCAATCATTAATAGAAGAAGCCCTTGAACGTCATCAAGGAAGCATAAAAGAGACCATGCAGACTTTGCAAATTGCGCGTAAAACCTTATACGACAAAATGAACAAATATGCACTTAATCGAGATATGTTTACTGATTAATGTGTGGAAATAGTGACAAATATGTTTTTGGAGTGTGCGGTTTTCCACACTAATAATTGATTTTAAAATTCGCTTTTTACTTTAAGTTTTTGATTATGTTTATTTATTTAAAATT
The DNA here is from genome assembly GCF_001298125.1 of Pseudoalteromonas porphyrae. Classification (NCBI taxonomy): domain Bacteria; kingdom Pseudomonadati; phylum Pseudomonadota; class Gammaproteobacteria; order Alteromonadales; family Pseudoalteromonadaceae; genus Pseudoalteromonas; species Pseudoalteromonas porphyrae. Next base: position 128,637 of record NZ_LHPH01000008.1, read on the forward strand.
TAGACTGATTGGCAGTAAACTTGCCTTTATTGTTAGGAACAACAAATGATCCTAACAATAAGGGCACATAATGATAATAATAGATAAAAAATCAATCCCTGTATTTGCAGCCACAGGGCTTGTTTTAGCTTGCTGTGGACAATCTGTAAATGCTGCGCAGTACTCTATTTATGGCAAAGCTGAAGTGCAAATTGCTAACACAGACAAAGGTACAATGCGTTATGCAAAGGAAGGGACACATATTGATGCCCCGTTTTCGCGTATTGGTGTCAAAGGTGAACATGGCTTAACAGATTCTCTTAAAGTTATATTTAAGTATGAAGTACAAGTTAAAGGTTTTGAGCATGACGATACAAGTGATCCATTTACAGCTCGTAATACTTACTTAGGCCTTGCAGGGGACTTTGGTGAGATAGTCATTGGACGTAATGACACTCGGTTTAAGTACTCTGAAGGTAAAGTTGATAACTTTAATGAAACACAAGCTGATATTGCACAGTTATTACCAGGCCAAGATCGATTAGGCGATACAATCACTTACAGCTCAAAATCATTTGCAGGTGCGCAATTATCACTGACTTATGCACCACAAGATGACAGTTCAAACAACGAAGCTGGCTTTGCAGCGACATTGATTTACGGTGATCGAGGTTTAAAAAATAAAAACTATTATGTAGCAATCAGTCATGTTGACTCATTAAATAACATAAATGCGAGCCGGCTAGTGGCTGCGTGGCAACAAAGCGATTTGCAACTTGGTGCTATTTATCAGCGAAGTGAATCTGTTGATGGTACTAAATCGGGCAATGGTTACGTTTTAAGTGCGAGTTATAAATTAGATAAATGGCAACCCAAAGTGCAATTTGCCAGTGATGACTCAACCATTCGTCATAGTACAAAGGGCACACAGTGGACCGCTGGGGTTGACTATTTATTTGATAAACAGACCACGGCTTATTTATTGTATACCGATCTGGATTTACAGCAGCAAACAGACAATAGCTTAGCCCTTGGCTTAAAGTATAAATTTTAAAGGGGTCATTTATGAGTACACAAATTATTGAGAGTAAATCTGAAAAAAGCCCGATGCTACAGATGGTGATGCTTTTATTAGGCCCTGCGGTTATGTTATTTACCTGTTTAATGGATCCGCCATCAGGCATGAGCACAGCGGCTTTTCGTACAGCAGGACTAGCATTTTGGATGGCATCGTGGTGGGTGAGTGAGGTTGTGCCAATTCCTGCTACAGCGTTATTGCCGCTGGTTTTTTCACCGCTTGCGGACATTGCCGCAATAAAAACTGTGGCAGCACCTTATGCGCACCCATTGATATTTTTATTCTTAGGGGGATTTTTAATCTCAATTGCGATGGAACGTTGGGGTCTACATAAGCGCATTGCTCTGCGTACAATGTTGTATGCTGGCTCAAAACCCAGTTTACAGATCTTGGCTATGATGCTAGTAACTGCTTTTTTATCAATGTGGATGTCTAATACCGCAACAGCAGTGATGATGTTACCAATTGCACTTTCCATTACACATTTAGTTCAAAAATCGAACCCAAATAATAATGGCTTTGGTAAAGCACTGCTTTTAGCAATTGCTTACGGCGCAAGTATCGGCGGGATTGCAACACTAATTGGTACACCACCGAACGCATTAATGGCCGCTTATTTATCTGATAGTTACCAAATTGAAATTGGCTTTGCACAATGGATGATAGTGGGCGTGCCTTTATCGTTAACTATGCTGATCATTTGTTGGGTATGGTTAACTAAATTTGCATATAAAGTAGATAAAACAGATGAGAAAAAGATAAAAGTTGATACTAAGTCACTCTTTAGTGCGCAGTTGAAAGATTTAGGTCTTATGCAACGAGCTGAAAAAGGCGTGTTATGTGTATTTGCTTTTGCGGCGATATGCTGGATATTTAGACCGTTAATTGCGGATTTTTCTGGCTTAAAAATATCTGACACAGGCATCGCAATTGCAGCTGCTTTATTGTTGTTTGTATTACCTGCAAATAAAGGCAGTAACGAGCGCATTTTAGATTGGCCAAGTGCCGCAGGCGTTCCATGGGGAGTGTTATTATTGTTCGGGGGTGGATTAACCCTTGCGGCGCAAATAAAGTCATCAGGTTTAGCTGAATACATAGCACACATGATTGAAGGCGCAAGTGCAATCCCACTTGTATTGAGCGTCTTAGCAATTGCGACATTAATTACCTTTTTAACTGAGATCACTAGTAATACAGCAACAGCCGCTGGATTCTTACCTTTACTTGGTCCTGTTGCTGAATCAGTTACAGGCACACCTTTAGTATGGGTGATCCCTGCAGCAATTGCGTGCAGTTGCGCATTTATGATGCCGGTTGCAACACCGCCAAACGCGATAGTGTTTGGCTCAGGGCAAATACAAATAGGGGATATGATTAAAGCCGGTTTTGTACTAAACCTTATTGCTATTATCTTGATCACTTTAGTGACGATGACTATTGCGGCCTCCGTCTTTAACTTTTAATAACTAAACGAGTTACCCAACTCAAGAGTGCTGTTAAAATTTTAATAGCACTCTTTTTACGTGGTAAAACATTAAGCCATATAATTCTAGTGCGAAACACGTATCTTGAGGTTGCTTGGGTATAGGTATATATTGGTTATACTTTTATCACATACTCAGAGTACGCTTTTGTCTGCTAATACCCAAATTCCTTGTATTGATGTTGTACTATCAGCCCAACTTAATGATATGCAGCAACGTTTTAACGCTACCCCTTATTTACCAATTGCCAAAAGAATCGTGTTACTTAAGCAGTTAAAACGAGTGTTAATTACCTGCGAAAATGAATTGATAGCGGCTACGTCAAAAGATTTTGGTTATCGAACTGAGTTTGATACCGTGTTGGGGGATATTTTACCTACTGTTAAAACCATCTCGCACACTATCTCGCATTTACCAAAGTGGGCGAAAGACTCCCCTCGTAAAGCTGGGCTGAGCTTAGCACCTTCAAAAATTGCAGTAAGCTATCAGGCCAAAGGAGTTGTAGGAATAATATCGCCATGGAATTACCCGATTCAACTTGCAATCGTGCCGGTGATCACTGCGATTGCTGCGGGTAATCGTGTGCTGTTAAAAGTGAGTGAATTTACCCCGCATACAAACCAAGTACTCAAACAAATTTTTACTGATGAACTTGCAGAGCATTGTGCTGTTATAGAGGGGGATGCAACTCTTAGCCAGCAATTTTCGGGGCTACCATTCGCACATTTATTTTTTACTGGATCAACAGCCGTTGGTCGTCATGTTATGACTGCGGCGAGTAAAAACCTCACGCCCGTTACGTTAGAGTTGGGTGGAAAATCGCCTGTTATCATTACCGAAAATGTTGATATTTTAAAAGCTGCGAAAGCTATTTTATTTGGTAAAATGGCCAATGCTGGGCAGATCTGTGTTGCTCCAGACTACATTTTAGTTCCTGAAAAACTTGAGGAGCAGCTGGTAAAAACTTTATGTTCTTTATATAAAAAACATTTTCCGCTAGGTGTTGAGGGCAAAAATTTAACGTCAATTATCAGTGAACAGCATTTTTCTCGATTAACTAACCTGCTCGATGATGCACAACAACGCGGTGCGCAAGTTGTTATGCCGCTTGATGATAATCAATCGGATGAGCAAAAACACCGCCTTGGTCTGCATATAGTGACACACGTTAATGATGATATGTTATTGATGCAAGAAGAGCTTTTTGGTCCAGTATTACCAATTATGAGTTATCAAAGTTTACCTCAAGCACTCGATTATGTTAATCAGCACCCACATCCACTGGCATTGTATGTTATGGGGCAAGATCAGCAGGTAAATCAGCTCGTTCAGGATTCAACACACAGTGGCACTTTTGCTGTTAATGATACACTAATGCAAGTTACTGCGGACGATGCACCTTTTGGTGGTTTGGGGCCTTCAGGAATGGGTAACTATCATGGTGTTGAAGGGTTTTTAACATTTAGCCATGCGCGAAACACATTAAAAACGGGTAGTTTCAACCCAAAGTTAAGTCTATTATTATCTCAAAATAAGGCATTAATTAAAGTGCTAAAATGGTTGTATTTACGCCCATAAAGAGCGTAAATATAACCATGACTAAGTTATTAGGCATTTAATATATCTTTTATTAAAACTTGCTAATCTAGGGCGTGTTGACCTTTGTGGATTGAAATTTGTTCAACCTAGGGGCAATTTAATCGCGGCGCGAGGTTTGTAACCTAGCGGGCTCGATAACTGCTCCTGCGTTATTCTACTAGCTCACATCCATGTGAGAATAAGTAAAAACCGAGCAACAAAGAGTCAATCGTCCCTAGAAAGAACCCTTTGGGCAGCGCATGTTTGGCATTTATACTGCGTTATCGCCTATTTATGGGGAACAACCACACTACATAGGCGCTGCCTTGCCTAAATACCAAACATACTGCTGCAAAATCAATCACGAAAGGTCAACACGCCCTAGGGGCTATACCGTTTTCTACTCTTGCAACTTACTTACCCGATGCAGTAATAAAGGGCTAAAACCACCTAGCTAAAACTTAAAACATACGTCCTTCGCCAGCATAGAGTCCAGCCAGAATTCGCTCGTAAAGTACATCGGCTTTCTCTTTTGCCTCGGTAACTTCAGCGGGGAGCATTTTACGCTCATCAAGTTTTCGGCTATGGCTTGCATTTAAATTACCATTATACTCAGCAATGGTATTCCAAATATACGATTTTTCAATGTTCTTTTGTACGCCTAGGCCTTCAAAATACATTAGCGCCATATTAAATTGCGCAAGTGTGTAGTTGTTTCCAGCTGCTTTCTCATACCATCGCATGGCTTGTTTATAATCTTGGCTTACGCCTTCGCCATTAGCATACATTACACCAAGGTTAAATTGAGCTGCAGGCATATTTTTTGCTGCTGCTTGTTTAAAAAGAGTCACAGACATTTGCTTATCAAGTTTTACACCTTTACCTTCTTGGTAAAGAACCGCAAGAGCAAACATTGAATCTACATGTTGCTTTTTGACTCCTTCTTGATAAAGCGCAGCCGCTTTATGGTAGTTACGAACGACGCCGTGACCGTTTTCGTAGAGCTTACCTAATTCGTATATACCAGGTGCAAAGCCTTTATCAGCAAGATAGTTAAACTCTTTTAGCGCTTCTTCAAATTGCCCTTCGTTGGCCGCGCGTATCCCATCTTCAAGTCCTGCATGGGCAACACCATTAAAGCCAAGTGCAGCGACCATTAACAATACATTAAACTTAGGTTGCCACATGGCAATATCTCCATTGAGTTTATAACTCTTTAATTTTAGTCCTAACAATAGCAATTGCCTAGCTTGGTTCTAAAAATGATAACGAATAGATATAAGATACAGATATTACAGAAAATTTAAAGAAATAAAAAAAGCCCCTTAGGGGCTTTTTGGGTTCATATCAACCGTCACCGATATGAGCAATGTAGCAAGTAAGTGTGATCTTAAAGTTGTATTACTTGGGTCGAGTAAGCAATACTGCTGAAGCGTCACTATCTTCATCAACAAAGTTGTACTAAAGGGGTCCAGCATCCTTACTGGATATTCTTCCCTAGGGCACTGAGGTCGGTACATTCCATTCACACTAAGCGAAGTATTAATGTGTGGGTTACTCTGTATTGATGCGAACGATTATTACTTAGTTTAACGTGTCAGTCAACGGTTAAATGATAACTATTTACATTTAATTTGTTTTATTTTGAATTGCTCCATTTACACCGGCGAATAAGTTGATTACCGTAGGGTTATTCGTACTCTAATAAAAACTAAAATGTTTATAAAAAATATACGTTTAAACTATAAGCTTGGATTGATTGGGTTAATGCTGCTTAGTTTAGCTGGGTGTTCAGCATCTTTTACCTATAACAATATTGGTTGGTTATCCACATTTTGGATTGATGATTATGTTGATTTAGACAAGCAGCAAAGTAAAACGGTTAAATCGTTAATCAAAGAAATGCGAGATTGGCACCGAAAAACACAGCTACCGTTATACAAAAAAGATCTTATTACATTACAAGAGATACTGTCAGGAACACCATCGCAGAAAATACTTGTTGCGCACTTTCAAAATACTAAACAACACTGGCAAATTTTAGTAGAGCATATAAGCATGCCTTTAATTGAAGTTGCCAAAACACTTGATAGTAAACAACGTGCACAGTTTATAGCTGCAATTAGCGACAAAATGAATGAAGAGCAGCAAGAATTTGCAGATCAAACAGCAAAGGAGCGTTCTGAAGAGCGTTTAAAAGATCAATTAGCAACTTATGCTGATTGGCTGGGAAAGTTATCGGCAGAACAAACGCAGCTAATTACAGTGGCTAATAGTGAATTTCAATCAACATTTATATTATGGCAACGCTATAAACAAACGCGGTTAGATGCTTTGAGCAGTGCATTTAACTCCGATAAACTCGATAATGATGATTTTACGCGAGAGCTTGGCCGTATTATTAAAAACAGGCACGCATTTATGAGTGAAGAGTTAATTATGCACGATCAACAAAACTTAGCGCGTTATGCGGCATTATTAGTTGATTTAAGGCAAACCTTGTCGGATAAACAGATTAAGCATGCACGTAAGGAGTTTACACAAATGGTTGATGAAATAGACGATTTGATAAATGATTGATATTTTAAGGGATCCAGCCAGATGAAAATACGTAGAATTTCATGGCAGCAAACAATCCCTCTTCGCCACCGTGTTTTATGGCCAAATAAACCTTTAGAGTATTGTCATATACCAGAGGATGACGATGGTTTACATTTTGGGGTATTCGTTGATGATTTATTAGTGTGTGTAGCATCCGTATATTTAACATTAAATAAAGCACGTTTACGCAAGTTTGCCACTGATCCGCAATATCAAAATCAGGGGATAGGATCACAATTGCTTACATTTATCATTACGTTTTTAAAAGGTGGCACTGTTGATTACTTTTGGTGTGATGCCAGAGAGTCTGCTTTAGAGTTTTATAAACGGTTTGATATGCATGTGTGCAGTGAGCGCTTTTTCAAAGGGGAGGTAGCCTACTATAAAATGGAAGTTGCACTTTAGTAACTTTTAGTTCGTCTGAGCGTTATTAGTAGAGGTTAAATGCAGTGATTGGCCTTCTACACTTGAGATATAACCATTTATGTTTAAAATAATAGCCAGTCTCTTCTTAAATTAAGTTTATAAATGGATATTGCGGCCCTTAATAGCACGCTTGCTTTACGTAGTAGAGTTCTTAAGTGGATGTGCCTGTGTCTAGGTGTTCTGTCAGGGATATTTGCGGTATTTAATCTATTAATAAATGACTTTTTAATATTAGGCGCTTTGGAAGTTGTTTTTTCTGTGTATTGTTTTGGTATTTATTTTTATATAACTAAACATGTATTTAAACTTTGGCAGCCTGTCAGTATTTGCACTTTTGTGTCGTTATTAGTTGTGCTGGGTAGTTACTTATCAAGTGTATATAACGCACTTTTTGTTTGGACCCTCGTTTTACCCGTTCTGTATTACTTATTATTGGGAAAGTTGTGGGGCTTTGGTTTGTCAATGTCACTGGCTCTGTTGCAAGCCATCGCATTAATAACAAAAGAAAGTGTGGCTCCATATTCCCCATCGAATCTAGGTTTAAATCTCGCATTTAGCTATGTTACTATTTGGGTTATTGCGCATGTATTTGAAACAAGCCGAGCTAGTTTTTCTAAGCGTTTGGAAGATTTAGCAATGTTAGATCCACTTACAGGCGCTGGGAACCGCTTAGCAATGAATCAATATTTTGAGATTGAACTTAGTGATAAAGAAAATCTTTATACGATGGTAATGGATTTAGATTTTTTTAAGAAAGTAAACGACGAGTTTGGCCATGCAATTGGTGACAGTGTGCTGATTGAAGTAACTAAAATTATCAAATCTCAGTTAACTAAAGAAGGTGCTGTTTTTCGTATTGGTGGTGAAGAGTTTGCCATCTTTGTTGCTCACTCATCGGCGTCTGAGGCGGCAAACATTGCAGAAAATATTAGACATACTATAGAGAATAATAAGCTTATTATTGCAGAGCAATTAGTGTCAATTACAGCAAGTATTGGCGTTATCGCTTACAGTGGCAATGAAACCTTAAAGCAAACAATAAAAGCAGCAGATGATAGGCTCTATCAAGCTAAAAATAACGGACGTAACCAAGTTGTTTTTAATGACCCACCACAGGGAAAGCAACTAAATCAAGCCTCATAATGACGCGACTATTTAATTTCCTTGATACATTAACTCAAACTCTGGAATATTTTGTTCCCACAGAGGCAAGTCTTTTCCTAAATGCTCACGTATTGCATCAAAAAATAGCCGAGTACGAACTGGTAAATCGCGATGTGGATAAACGGCATACATTGCACTGTATTCAGCAAGTTTTAAATGTGTAAGCATAGGCACTAATCGTCCTTCCTTAATTTCATTGCCGATAATAAACGCGGGTGCAAGAACATAAGTTGTTCCAGAAAGGGTTTTATCTAAAAGTACTTCTGCATCATTCGCTCTAAATACGCTTTTAATTTTTTGCTCTTGTGGCAAACCAAACTCATCAACATACTTCACGCCCTCAACGCGCAATGAAGTGCTTGAATAGCTGGCTGCGGGTAAATCAATTAAATCTTCAATTTTTTCAGGCAATCCATACGTTCTAATAAACTCTGGTGATGCCAAAAGTAGTAATCGATTACGGGCAATTTTACGAGCAATTAAGGATGAATCTTTGGGCTCTCCCACCCTAAATGCTAAATCAAACCCTTCAGAGACAATATCGACAAGCCTATCATCTAAGCGTAACTCAACCTCAACCTGCGGAAAGCGTTTTTGAAAATCATTGATCACGGGTTGTAAATAACGCCGTCCAATAATGGTTGAGGATGTGATTTTTAACACGCCGCGCGGTTCTTGGTGATAGTTCTCAGCAAGGCGTACGGTTTCACCTAATAGTTCGCGTAGCTCACTGGCTTTTTTGACCATTTCAGCGCCAGCTGCAGTAAGTGAAAATGAACGAGTGGTTCGATTTAATAAACGAACACCTAAGTCATCCTCAAGACGGCTAATTTGTTTTGAGATCACAGAACGATCAATATTACGGGTTTCAGCTGCTTTAGCAAAAGAGCCACGCTCAACCACTTCTAACAACATTAATAAACGACTCGTAGTATCCATATTTTGCTCATTCAAATTTAATTGGTGCCATATTGGCATTAATGAGTTTTGAAATCTATAGTTTTTGTCCGCAGGTTTGTTCCGTACCATGGATAAATATACTAAAAGGAGCGTCGTCATGAACAAACACTTAATAGCTACTGCAATTTTAGGGGCATCACTTGCTCTGAGCGGATGTGCGGAAGAACCAAGCCAACAAACCAGTCAACAACAGCACTTACAGCCAATTGATGTTGCACAAGTAATTATCAAACCAGTACAAAATTGGCACACTTTCACGACACGACTTGAGGCACCTGAAGAGGTTGCTCTTATGCCACGAGTTGCAGGGGTTATTGATCACATTGCGTTTAAAGAAGGCGATAACGTTAAACAAGGCGATTTACTGTTTAAATTAGATGCTCGTCCATATGCGGCAGTTGTTACCAGCCTTGAAGCACAAGTACAAAGTGCAAAAGCGGCTTTATCTCAAGCGCAAAGCGAAGCGAAAAGAGCGGTAAGGTTAACGCAGCGAAAAGCTATTTCTACCGAGCAAGCTGAATCTCGTACTTCGATGTTACATCAACGAGAAGCTCAGTTAGCAGCATTAAAGGCGCAGCTAGTTTCAGCCAAACTGGATTTAGAATTTACAGATATACGCTCACCGATTGATGGCGTTATCTCCTTAGCAAATATTACCAAAGGTAATAACGTACTGGCTGGGCAAACGGTTTTAACGTCAATTGTGTCAAATCAAACGATGTACGCGTACTTTGATGTAGACGAGCGTACATGGAATAGCGCTTTTAATGATGTAACAGCCAATGATAAACAACAGGTTGTAATGCAAAAGGTAGGTCAACGTGCATTTGCTCACATTGGGTATATTGATTTTATTGATAATCAAATAAACGCAGCAACGGGTACATTACGTGTACGTGCACGCTTTGATGAAAACGAAGCGCTACGCGCGGGGTCATTTGCGCGTATTAAATTAGCCGCCAGCGATGTCACAGAGCAGGTAATCGTGCCAGATAGAGCGATAGGTACCGATTTGAAAAATCGTTTTGTATTGACTGTTGGTGACAATAATATTCTTGAATATAAGCTTGTTACGGTTGGTGAGCGCTACGGTCGTTTTCGCACTATCACATCAGGCTTAAAAACAGGCGATGTGATAGCTGTTAATGGGCCTGCACGTGTGGGACCAGGTATGCCCATTGCGCCAAATCAAATAACGTTAGATACCGAAGGTGTGGCGTTTACGCTCTCGCCAACAGCGCAGCATATTTTAATGGCTAAGAAGTAGGGTAATTTATGAAATTTTCACACTTTTTTATCCAACGGCCAATCTTTGCGGCCATGCTGTCATTAATTATTTTAATTGCTGGTGGTATTTCGTTATTTCAATTACCAGTGAGTGAATACCCTGAAGTTGTGCCTCCAACGGTTGTTGTTACAGCTAACTACCCGGGTGCAAATCCAACGGTAATCGCACAAACTGTTGCCACGCCATTAGAGCAAGAAATTAATGGCGCTGAAAACATGCTGTATATGTTTTCACAAGCGACCAGTGATGGCCGCATGACGTTAACTGTTACGTTTGCGCTCGGTACTGATTTAGATCGTGCTCAAGTGCAAGTGCAAAACCGCGTTAACAGTGCATTGCCACGTTTACCGCAAGAAGTGCAACGCTTAGGCGTTGTGGCTGAAAAGTCATCCCCGGATCTAACCATGGTGGTACATTTGTATTCACCTGAAAAAACCCACGACACCGCTTACCTATCTAATTATGCGGATTTGTATATAAAAGACCAAATTGCACGTTTAAGTGGAGTGGGAGATGTACAGCTTTTTGGTGCTGGGCAATACTCTATGCGTGTATGGTTAAACCCTGATGCACTTGCAGCACGCGAATTAACGGCAATGGATGTGGTAAGCGCACTTCGCGCACAAAATCAACAAGTTGCTGCGGGTAGTTTAGGTGCACAGCCAACCTCAAACGACAGCCAATTTCAGGTGCTACTTAATGTTAAAGGACGTTTAAACAGCATTGAAGAGTTTGAACAGGTGATTATCAAAGTCGGTGAACAAGGCCAACTTACACGCTTAAATGATGTTGCCCGTATTGATTTAGGCCAAAATACGTACTCGTTGCGTGCGGAGCTCAATAATCAACCCGCTTTAGCAATGCCGATATTTCAGCGCCCGGGTTCGAACGCGATAGAGCTTTCAGATCAGGTGCGTGAAACGATGGCACGTTTATCAAACGATTTTCCAAGTGGGGTTGAGTACGACATCGTTTATGATCCTACTGTATTTGTACGTGGATCAATTGATGCTGTAATTACCACGTTACTAGAGGCAATTGCACTTGTTGTTATTGTGGTGGTGTTATTTTTACAAACATGGCGCGCTTCGATAATACCTCTAATTGCTGTGCCAGTATCTTTAATTGGTACGTTTGCTGTGATGCAATGGTTAGGTGTTTCGATAAATACCTTATCGTTATTTGGTTTAGTATTAGCAATCGGTATTGTTGTTGATGATGCCATCGTTGTGGTCGAAAACGTTGAGCGAAACATTGAGCAAGGTCTATCCCCTTTAGAGGCTACCCGTGTAGCAATGAGTGAAGTGACAGGGCCAATTATCGCGATTGCGTTAGTGCTGTGTGCAGTGTTTATTCCAACGGCATTTATTTCTGGGCTTTCAGGTCAATTTTATAAACAGTTTGCGCTAACAATTACGATTTCTACGGTTATATCTGCATTTAACTCACTAACACTGTCGCCAGCATTAGCAGCGTTATTGTTAAAAAGTCACGACGCAAAGCCAGATGCATTGACACGTTTACTTAATCGTTTATTTGGCCGCTGGTTGTTTGCCCCGTTCAATCGAGTGTTCGATCGCGGTGCTAAAGGGTATCAAAAGCTTGTTAAAAAAATGATGCGAATGAGTATGGTGGTAATGGTTGTTTATGTTGCTTTACTCGGCGGTACGTTCAAACTTTTTGATGCTGTCCCGGGTGGCTTTATTCCTGCACAGGATAAACAGTACCTAGTAGCAATTGCTCAATTACCTGACGCAGCAAGCTTAGATCGTACGCAAGATGTAGTAAGACAAATGCAAGAAATAGCGCTGCAAGTGCCCGGTGTTGCTGACACAGTTGCGTTTCCAGGCTTGTCAGTTAATGGCTTTACCAATAGTCCTAACAGCGCCATTGTATTTACTCCATTAGATGCGTTTAGTGAGCGTACTGATCCAAGTCAGTCTGCGATGGCTATTGCCGCGCAACTTAATCAGCGCTTTAGTGCTATTGATGAGGCCTTTGTTGCTGTTTTCCCGCCGCCGCCAATTCAAGGTTTAGGCACTACAGGTGGTTTTAAACTGCAAATTGAAGATCGTGGTAATAAAGGGTTCGAAACCTTATTTAATAGCTTGCAAACAGTAATTGGAAAGGCACAACAAGATCCTGCTTTAATGGGGTTGTACTCAAGTTTTAGGATTCAGGTTCCGCAAATGGATATTGATATCGACCGTGAACAAGCGCTGATCCAAGGCATCCCATTAGATGAAGTATTTAATGCACTACAAGTATATCTTGGCTCTATGTATGTTAATGACTTTAATATGTTTGGCCGTACTTACCAAGTTAATGCCCAAGCTGATATAGATTATCGCCTTGATCCAGAACAGGTCTTAAACCTTAAAGTACGAAATAACCGAGGTAACATGGTACCGCTTGGTTCAGTATTAACAGTAACGCCAACCACAGGCCCTGATCGCGTTATGCATTATAATGGTTACCCAAGTGCAGAGCTTAACGGCAGTCCAGCACCGGGTTATAGCTCAGATCAAGCACAACAGGCTATTGAACTCATTCTGGCTGATAATTTACCCAGTGGCATAGAGTATGAGTGGACAGAAGTGACTTTTCAGCAGATTTTGGCGGGTAATACCATGGTGTATGTCTTCCCATTGGTGGTGTTATTAGTGTTTATGGTATTAGCAGCGCAATATGAAAGCTTACGTTTACCGCTGGCGATTATCTTAATTGTGCCTATGACAATATTCTCAGCATTAATGGGTGTATGGCTAGTGGGCTCTGATAATAATATTTTCACGCAAATTGCATTAATCGTCTTGGTCGCACTCGCGTCTAAAAATGCGATATTGATGGTGGAGTTTGCGCGCGATAAAAATAACCATGGATTAAGTCATTTTGATGCGATTTTAGAAGCGTGTCGGATGCGATTAAGACCAATCCTCATGACTTCGATTGCCTTTACTGCTGGTGTAATCCCGCTGGTATTAGCAACAGGGGCCGGTGCAGAAATGCGTCATGCGATGGGGAATGCAGTATTTTCAGGCATGATTGGTGTGACGGTATTTGGTTTGTTATTCACGCCAGTATTTTATATTTTGGTCACAAAAAGCAAAGAACACGCGACAGTGGAGCAAGTAAATGAACAGTAATAAGTTGCGTATAACCGCTGTATTGGTTGCGGGGTTGTTAGCCGGTTGTGCTAGTAAAATAGATGAACAGCAACATCAGAGTCAGCTTCAAGAGTTTGTTGCGCAAACACAAATTGCATCTCAGTTAGTAGGTCAAGATGAACTAAATTGGTGGCAACAATTAGATTCGTCACAGCTTAATAACTTGGTTGCAAATGCGCGTGCTAATAATCACGATTTACGAACCAGCCAATTAAAACTGAAAAGTGCACTTGCCCGCTTAGGGGGACAAAAAGCACAATACTTGCCCCAAGGTGGTGTAGGTATTGAAGCAACGCGTAGTAGTTTGGGCGAACTAAATACTCGCCAGTCAGCTGCCAATGCCAATTTTGATTGGCAACTGGATTTATTTGGGAAAGTGACTGCATTAGTTAATGCCAGTAATGCAGGGGCAATGAGTCAAGCAGAGCAAGTACGTGCGCTACATATTGAAGTCGTTGCGTCGGTGGTTAAAGGGTTTGTAAGTTATCAAGGAAATAAGCAAAAACAGCATATAATTGAACTGCAAATTGAGGCGCTTAAACAAAGTATAGGTGTATTGCGTGCTCAGGTTGAAGAAGGGATTGCTAATGAGCTTGATTTAAACCGTACTTTAGCGCAGCTAAAGCGCCAGCAAGCATTATTACCGGATATTAAATATGCACAGTTTCGCGACTTAGCAACACTTGCAATGTTATCAGGGCTATTACCGAGTGATATTACATTGATAGATGAGCGTAGTGTACTTGAACGTGGATTTACGGTTAGTTTAGCAAAACCAAGTGATGCAATCGCGCTTCGTCCTGATATTAGCCAAGCGTTATTTGAGTTTAGCCAAGCTCACTCATTAAGCGTAGCAGCAAGTAAAGCGTTGTTACCAGATATTAGTTTAAGTGCGTTTGCAGGTGTATTGAGTTTAGATAATAATCGATTGTCAGATACACAGCAGCAATGGCAAGTTGCACCACAAATAAAGTGGTCATTATTAAGTTACCCGGCTTTATTAGCCCAGCGTGATGCACAACAATACTTGAGTGAAGCCGCTTACAGTCAATATCAACACGTTGTGTTAAATGCAATGAGTGAAAGTGAACTATCATTGCAATTATTAGTAAAGCAAAGTCAGCAGCAAGACTATGCAAAACAACGCTTTGATTTTGCCAATAGTGCCTTTTTACAAGCGCAGGCTATGTATCAAGAAGGGCAAATACCATACTTAGAGTTGTTAGATGCGCGACAGGATGTTTTAATAGCGCAAGAAAATGCAATTGACTCAACGATTTCATCATTACTTGCCAAGGTAGATACCTATCAAGTATTTAATGGTCGTTGGAGTTATGTGTTAGTTAATTAGCCAATGTAGAGTTATTGATGCCACATACTGATTTTTTATCGCCAATTCCCGCAACTATGCGCGCGATTGCGCTACTTGAGCCCAACGAGCAGATCGATTTATCTGAGTTGGAATTGCCTGTGCCAGAAATTGTAGACAATGAACTGCTGATCAAAGTTGAGTATGTTGGCTTAAATCCCGTTGATGCATACTTTGCTAAACAGGGCTTTTGCAAATGGCAATACCCCCACACTCTTGGCTTAGATGCTGTGGGGGTGGTTGTTAAAGCTCGTAAGGGGATATTCCCTGAGATAGGCTCACGGGTAATGTGGCATGGTAATATTGGTGAGCAAGGCGTGCTGTCTGAATACGCCAAAGTCCCTAATTACGCTGTGTCACTAATACCAGATGAAGTCACATTTAGCGATGCTGCGGTGTTACCTTGTGCGGGGATGTCAGCGTTAATTGCGCTTGATAAATTGCAATTGACAGAGGGCGATTCAATCCTGATTGAAGCCGGC
Source organism: Pseudoalteromonas porphyrae (assembly GCF_001298125.1). Lineage (NCBI taxonomy): Bacteria > Pseudomonadati > Pseudomonadota > Gammaproteobacteria > Alteromonadales > Pseudoalteromonadaceae > Pseudoalteromonas > Pseudoalteromonas porphyrae. Next base: position 144,213 of record NZ_LHPH01000008.1, read on the forward strand.
GCAGGTGCTGTTGGTCAATTTGCTATTCAGTTTGCCAAGCAACGTGGTGCCACTGTTTTTACAACGGCAAGTAAGCGAAATCATAAACTTGTTAAAAAACTGGGTGCTGATGCTGTGTTTGATTATACCGATAAAAAACTCAGTGAAAAAATCAAAAAAGAGTTAGGCCCACAAGGTTTTGATGCGGTACTGGATTCAATTGGTGGTGAAACAACAGTGCGTAATGTTGAATTAATGCGATTTTGTGGTCGTATAGCCTGTTTAAATCCACTGCCTAAATTTGAGCAAGAGTTGATGTTTAGGCGAGCGCCTAATATTGGTATTGTTTCATTAGGAGGGGCATGGCTGGCTAATAGCTTATGCGCTCAACAGCGAATGAGTTTTATGGGAAATTTATTGCTCGAAAATATGGCGCAAGGCACACTCATGATCCCTGCTATTACGGCAGTTAAATTTGATGCAAAAAGTATTTCCAATGCACTCAATATGCAAGTTAATGGGGGGTTTACCGGTAAGCAAATAGTGCAGATTAACCATACTTAACTATCCTTGTTCGCGAGAGATAAAAACGAAGAAGCCCCGAATATCAACGGGGCTTTTTTAGTTAAAGGTAAATAGCCCTGATCTCGGTTATGCATTATTATCCGAATATGTGGGGAAAGGGTATAAACACAGGGATGTAATGCGCTACTGCAAGCTGCGAGTCAACAGTTTGATGTAATAAGTGCAATTACTTCACAAGACAATACCGCTTCCAAACGAGTCTTTAAAAAGCTGGACTTTAGTGATTATACTAAGGTGATCATAAGCCCCGATGCACTCGCTATTAATGTATTTTTGAAGACCTTTTAATGGTGTGCAACTGAGCTGCTACTTGTAAATTAATGGTATGCCAGGTTTTTTCTAGGCTAGCAACAAGCCCTTCATAGTCATTCTCAACTAAGGGGGTTAGCTCACTAAAATAGTGAACCGCTTGTAAAGAACGACCTTGCTCAAATGAGGTATAGTAAAGACGCCAAAGCCCAGCTATATCTGCATTACCTTGTTTATCACCATAAAAGTGGTGTAGCTCATATTCTAATTCATAATAGCTTTGTTGATCTTTATCAGTGATCACAGGCAAGCCTTTGACAACCATCCAATCATCAAGCGCGGTAAACAAAGTCTGATGACTGCTTGCTGTAAGCATTTGATCGGGTGCTTCACTCCATAAATGATAATTAGCCGCATTGATTTGATTATTATCTATTTTCATTGCAATTCCACGATTGTTTAACGCGCCGCGTAAAGTAACAGTATTAATACGTAACTGTGTTGAGGTATCAATACTATTTCGTTGAATTGGCTTGATAGCCTGCTCGAATTGATAATATTCAATAGATGAATTAAGTGACTGACTGCATCCGGTTAATAATGTCAGACTTATTGCTATTAGCACTTTAGCGATGAAAGTATATGGCATTATTGTTTCCTCGGCGTTGGATCTGCGGGTAATGATTTGTCAAAAATAAACATGTTAGGTTGTTCGTTTAAACCACGAGTTAATGGCTGTAATTCTTCACTCAAACGCTTAAACTCAGACAGTGTTTGTTGTAACTGATGATGAAATTGTGAACCTTGCTGATAACTCGCCATGGTTTTTTCAAATTGTTTCATAGTAATATCAAATTGCTGCATGCTTTTAGTCATTTCAGCAAAATTGCGGTTAAAGTCACCGGGTAAATCTTGTGTATCTTGTTTGCTTAACAACGCACGCATTTCATTAGCCAGTGCTTGGTAATCGGCAAATGTAGACTGCATTTGCGCTAAGCTATCTTCAATTTTTAAACTGTTTACTTTATTGAGTACATCAGAGACTTGATCTGCAAGCACCGTAATACCACTGGAAACACTGGGAAACACTTGGTATTGAGCAATAGATGTGAGTTGAGCTTCAGGTGTATCGTGATAAATATCAAAATCAACATACACAGCACCCGTAAGTAAATTTCCCGGCTTTAATGACGCACGCAGACCGTTTTTAATCCAACCATCAACACTGCTTTTCCAAAACTCTTTAGCCGAAGCACTGTCGTGATACATACGGCCGTACTCTATTTTTATAAGTGCAGGAACTGCGGTGTTATCTGTTTTAAAATGAGCGGGTTTACCGTCAATAATAACATTTGCTGGCGCCTCTACTACAGTGCCAACACGCATGCCTCTGTATTCAACAGGTGCACCCGCACGTAGACCACGTATTGATTGTTCAAATTCAATTAAGTAATAATCAAAATCATAAAAACGTTCTTCAAGAGCATCTTGATAGCTGTTACTTAAAGAAAAACCATGGCCGTCTTGGGCAAAGTCACCCGGCGCTTGTTGTTCTGGTAAACCGACCGAAATTCCCCCTTTTAATAACTTACTCAATGAGCCTGTTTTGAAGTTAATTCCATCAGCTGATAAATCAATTTCAATACCCGAGTTGACCCAAAAAATAGAATTCAGAGTGATCAAATTTTGATAAGGTTCATTGATAAAAATACCATACTTCATGGCTTGATTTTTCCAATCAAAAGTCGCCGTTTCAATTTGGCCAATTTTATAGTTTTTAAAGAAAATTCCGGTGCTGACCTCCATGACTTCTGCATTAAAGCTTTGTAATGTGAAACGACCCCCTTTAACATCTTTACCTATTAGTGCAGGTTCATCTTGTAAATCAAAACGGTCGGTGATGTTTTTACTTTCTCCTGGGGCGAATTCCAAGTAAACACCGGATAATAATGTACTCATACCACTGATCCCCGTTTCATCAATACGCGGCTTGACAACCCATATAGTGGCGTCATCAGTAAGTAAGCTATCATAATGTTTATCTATTTGTGCTCGTGCAATAACACTGTTTTTGTCACTAGAGAGACGAACATGATCAATATGGCCAATTTTTACGCTGCGTACTTTTATTTCTGTTTTACCCGCAACAATACCCTCAGCTTGAGGCATCGAGATGTAGATAGTGGCACCTTTACTTGCTTGATACTGATATAGCATCCATGCGCCAACCAATAAAGCAATAATAGGAATTATCCAAATACCTGAAATAGTTGGCTCTTTTTTGATGTTAGCTATTTCACTCATGTTTTTTCTCTAATTGGTTGTGTTTATTATCATTGCTTGGAGAATCCCATAATAGTCGAGGATCAAATGCGTGCGCTGCCAACATTTGGCAAATTACCATAACTGTAAAAAATATTGTGCCTATACCGGGGGTTACCGACATTAAATTCCCAAGTTGGACTAAGGCTACTAAAATTGCCACAACAAATACATCAATCATAGACCAGCGTCCTATAAACTCAGTTAATAAGTATACCTTGGTATAGCCTTTTGTTTGGCTATTTGCCGGTTTACTAACTAATAAACATAAAAGCGTAAGGATTAATGCTTTTGCTAAAGGCACGACTACACTGGCTAAAAAAATGATTAGCGCAATAGGATAAGAGCCCGCTTGCCACAATACTATTACGCCACCAATTAAGGTAGAGGGGGATTCATCTCCCAAGCTGGTGGTGTACATTATAGGGAAAATATTGGCTGGGATATAACACGCAACGGAAGTAATAAGCCATGCAGCAGCTTTTTGTACACTATGGGGATTACGTATATGTGTTTTTGTGTTGCACCGAGTACAGTATTGAGAGTCACTCAGTTGATGGCAAACATGGCATGAACGTACGTTATTATCTATTGCTCGGTGACTATGATGAACGTATTTAATCGCTTTTATTGGTTGAACTTGATCCCACAGTCGCCTGTGATTGAGTTGCGTAAGCGTAGCAATATAAAAAATAACAAATGCCACATAAGCCCAAAAACTCACCCCAAAACTAATATCAGCCATGGACATAATTTTAACCATACTGACTAACACACCAATTAAAAATATTTCAGACATGACCCAAGGTTCAATGGCTAATGTATATTTAAGCAATCGTTTGGCAAAACCATAAGGAAGTACTTTCAATAAACCTAAATGCAATGGGATTAATGTTACCAATAACGCCATAGGCAACCCGATAATACTCAGATCAATAAAAATGCCAAGTAAATCACTGTCGTAGTTAAAAAGTATGCGAGCGGCGTCGGGAAGGGTTATAGTTTGGGTAATACCACTACTGCTAAATGAGATAAAAGGGTAGAACATACTACTGAGTAGCATGATAAGCGAGCTAAGACTTAAGGCTACTATTCGTGCATCGTTATTTAGGTTTGCAGAGCAAAGCTTAGTGTGGCAGTGTGGACAAACAGCCACTTGCTTAGCAGCTATCCGAGGAACTTCGATAATTAAATCACAGTTAGGGCAAGCTGTTTGCAAATTAATATCCACTGACAAGTAATATAAGACAAGTTTGCATCAATTATATTGTAAATACAATTACCTGATAAATTTACTTGGCAAATATCTCTTAGCACTGTAAGCGTCGGTGTTTGATTTTATAAGGTTTAATATGAAATATTTATTAGCAATATTGTTTGTTTTATTTAGTATTGATTCACTTGCTTTGAGTGCCCCAAAGCTAACTGATCGAATTACAATTGCTGCGAGCGCATCACTGCCTCCATATGTTTTTAGTGATGATAGTACGGGTTTACAACTAGAAATTCTTAAATCAGCCTTTAAAAGTCAAGGTATAACCAATTTAGAAATCGTCTATATGTCTAATAAGCGTGCAGAGCAGCTGCTTGAGCAAAGAAAAATTGATGTTGCTCTAAATTACGCTGGTGGATACTCGCGGGGGATTTATTCAAGTGATAGCTTACTTGCGTATCAAAATGTTGCGGTTAGTCTCAAAAAGAACGATTACATAATAAATACAATTTATGACTTAACAGGGAAGAGCGTATTAGCATTTCAAAATGCAACGGCATTTTTACCAGCTCCATTTAAAACTATTACCACAAGATTACAATTTTATGATGAAGTGGTAAATCAGGCTGCGCAGGTTGATAACTTATTAAAAGAATGGGTTGATGTGATTGTGCTTGAAAAACGGGTTTTCTTGTATTATTTCCAGCAATACCAGAAAAAGCACGCACTGGCGCAGGTGATTACTATCCATCCTATTTTTAAAGAAGCTCCTCGTCCGGCATACTTCAATAGCCAAGTATTACAAGAAGTCTTTGATATGGGGCTTACCCATATCAAAGAAAATGGTGAGTACCGTGCAATTATGGCTTTTGAAGGCAGTGATTATGCGCAAGTAGTCAATCCAGAATTAATCAAATAACGCAACGGTTTGACGAGTAAGCGCGATTAATTCTCCTGACTGTGACCAGATACAGCCATCCTCTAAGCCATAACCATGTTTACAATGCTGTGTTATTGCCTCAAAGCCAAGCCATTGCTGCGCACCTAACTGCGGCATTTGTACAAACTCCAAATACCAAGACATACTACTTGCAGGAGCAGGTTGCTTAAACATTTGTAGTAATGTTGGCGGCCATGCATCCGTCAAAGCAATAATATGGGCTTCGGTTATTTCATTCGGCGATTCTTTTAATCGCATCCAACCACCTAAGTGCGATGTATCTGCACCAGCAAACGGCATAGCGCCTTGTTGTGGGCACAAATCAACATGCTGAAAAAATTCCGGCATCGCGCCTGACTTAAAAGGCAAAGTGTAACGTGGATCAACAGGTTTCAAGCCCATCGTTTTAGTAACAGGCACATTAATTGCTGAATCACGGGGTTTAGCGAAGCATGCTTGTACTACTACACTCACTTGATTATTTTGCACTGCCTTTGCTAATACTTGCGTACTGCTTTTACCTTCTCTTAAAACCTCTACTATTAACGAAAACTCAGTATCAGCTAATAAAGGACCGACAAAGTTCGTACTTATTGATAGTAATCGACGACTTGCTTCAACTTGTTGGCGCATTGCTTGATAAAGTAAAGACGCTGAAAGCCCCCCAAACGCTGTTCTGCCTTGGCACCAATTAGCCGGAAATTGCATTGTTGCTTTGGCTTGTTCGTGGGCTGGCATAAGGCCAATATGTGCGGCGCTTTGAAGGAGTTGATCGAAATGCATAGCAGTTCCTTGTGTAATGATTATTTATTATTGCAATTTTATAGCACGGAAAAACTCATCAGACCAGTTTGTGTGTGGGTTGATTGACGCAAAAAACATCAATCCATACAATTATCAGGGTTATTTGCAAAATAAATGATAAAAAATCACTTTTTTTTCATTTTTACAGTTGAATTCAGTTCTGTGCATCCCTATTTACTAGTCATCGAACGTATTAATGAATTTTGAAGTTGGAGATGTTTCATGGGTAAAATTATTGGAATCGATTTAGGTACTACAAACTCTTGTGTTGCAGTACTAGACGGCGGTAAAGCACGCGTAATTGAAAACGCGGAAGGCGATCGCACAACACCATCAATTATTGCTTACACGCAAGATGGTGAAACACTTGTTGGTCAACCTGCAAAACGCCAAGCAGTGACAAACCCAACCAACACATTATTTGCGATTAAGCGTCTAATCGGTCGTCGTTTTGAAGACGAAGAAGTACAACGCGATATCGGCATCATGCCTTTTAAAATCATCAAAGCAGATAACGGTGATGCATGGGTTGAAGCAGGCGGTGAAAAACGCGCAGCACCACAAATTTCAGCTGAAGTTTTGAAAAAAATGAAAAAAACCGCTGAAGATTTCCTTGGCGAAGAAGTAACAGAAGCCGTTATTACTGTTCCTGCATACTTTAACGATTCACAGCGCCAAGCAACAAAAGATGCTGGCCGTATTGCGGGTCTTGAAGTTAAGCGTATTATCAATGAGCCTACAGCCGCAGCACTTGCTTACGGTATGGATAAAAATAAAGGCGAAAACATTGTTGCAGTATATGACTTAGGTGGTGGTACTTTCGATTTATCAATCATTGAGATTGATGAAGTTGAAGGCGAGCACACATTTGAAGTACTTGCTACCAATGGTGACACTCACTTAGGTGGTGAAGATTTCGATAACCGTGTTATTAACTACTTAGTAGCTGAATTCAAGAAAGATCAAGGTCTAGACTTAAAGACTGACCCACTTGCAATGCAACGTGTTAAAGAAGCTGCTGAAAAAGCAAAAATTGAGCTTTCATCTGCACAATCTACAGAAGTAAATCTTCCGTATGTAACTGCTGATGCATCAGGTCCTAAGCATATGAACGTGAAATTAACACGTGCTAAGCTTGAGTCACTGGTTGAAGACTTAGTACTTAAATCAATTGAACCACTTAAGCGTGCTCTAGCGGATGCTGATTTAACTGTTAGCGACATCAACGACATTATTCTTGTTGGTGGCCAAACACGTATGCCACTAGTACAAAAAACAGTAACTGAGTTCTTTGGTAAAGAGCCACGTAAAGATGTTAACCCTGATGAAGCAGTTGCAGTAGGCGCAGCGATTCAAGGTGGCGTGCTAGCTGGTGACGTTAAAGATGTACTATTACTAGACGTTTCTCCACTGTCTCTAGGTATCGAGACAATGGGTTCAGTAATGACTGCGTTAATTGAGAAAAACACGACGATTCCTACTAAGAAATCGCAAACTTTCTCAACAGCTGAAGATAACCAAGCAGCGGTAACGATTCACGTACTACAAGGTGAGCGTAAACGTTCAAGTGACAATAAGTCTTTAGGTCAATTTAACCTAGAAGGTATTCGTCCAGCACAACGTGGTACACCACAAATCGAAGTAACATTCGATGTAGATGCTGATGGTATCTTACATGTATCTGCAAAAGATAAAGATACAGGTAAAGAGCAAAAAATTACGATTCAAGCGTCTTCAGGTTTAAGTGATGAAGAAGTTGAAAAAATGGTTCGTGATGCTGAAGTTAATGCCGAAGAAGATAAAAAATTCGAAGAGCTTGTAGCAGCACGTAACCAAGCTGATGCAATGGTTCACGGTACACGTAAGCAAATTGAAGAAGCGGGCGATGCACTTCCAGCCGAAGATAAAGACGCTATCGAAGCCGCTGTAGTAGATTTAGAAGCCGCTATTAAGAGTGACAAAAAAGACGAGATTGAAGCAAAAACTCAAGCTCTAGCTGAAAAGTCACAAAAATTAATGGAAATTGCACAAGCTAAAGCCCAACAAGGCAACGCTGATGCAGGCGAGCAACAGCAACAACAGTCAGCTAAACAAGATGACGACGTAGTTGATGCTGAGTTCGAAGAAGTAAAAGACGACAAGTAATTGTTGTTAGCGCTTCGCCTAACTAAAAACACGATGAATAGTGTCATGATTTAAGTTAGGATGAACACCTTAGGCGCGCAGGCAAAAGCTTGACGCGCCTTTTGCATGTAAATTAGATGGTAAATCGATGTGATTTATCGGTTTATCCGCAGCCAAGCTGCAGTAAGAAAAGAGTAGTGTGATAGATATGTCAAAACGCGATTATTATGAAGTCCTTGGAGTGGCAAAAGATGCCAGCGAAAGAGACGTTAAAAAAGCGTATAAACGCTTAGCGATGAAATATCATCCAGACCGTACCGCAGGCGATAAAGAACTTGAAACTAAGTTCAAGGAAGTTAAAGAAGCCTACGAGATTTTAACCGATGCTCAAAAACGTCAAATGTATGATCAATACGGTCATGCTGCATTTGAACAAGGTGGCGGCGGCGGTGGTCATGGTGGCCACGGTCAAGGTGATTTTGGTGACATCTTCGGTGATGTATTTGGTGATATTTTTGGTGGCGGCGGTGGTCGACGTCAATCACGTCAACAACGCGGTTCCGATTTACGTTACAACATGGACTTAAGCTTAGAAGAAGCGGTTCGTGGTAAAGAAGTTGAAATTAAAGTACCCACTTGGGTAAGCTGCTCGCCATGTGACGGCAGTGGTGCAAAAGCGGGATCTAAACCTAAAACATGTACAACGTGTCATGGTGCAGGCCAAGTGCAAATGCGCCAAGGTTTCTTTGCTGTACAGCAAACATGCCCGACATGTCAGGGGACTGGTCAGATTATTTCTGATCCATGTAACAGCTGCCATGGCCAAGGTCGTGTAGAAAAAACTAAAACATTATCAGTTAAAATTCCTGCGGGCGTTGATACTGGCGACCGTATCCGTTTATCGGGTGAAGGTGAAGCAGGCGTGCACGGTGCACCAGCTGGGGACTTATATGTTCAAGTATCAGTGCGTGAACACCGCATATTTGAACGTGATGGCAATAACCTTTATTGCGAAGTACCCATTGGCTTTACAACAGCGGCATTGGGCGGTGAAATTGAAGTACCTACCTTAGATGGTCGTGCTAAATTAAAAATCCCAACAGAAAGTCAAACAGGCAAAATGTTCCGCATGCGCGGTAAAGGTGTTAAGTCTGTACGCAGCGGCGCTATAGGCGATTTAATTTGTAAGGTAGTAATTGAAACGCCAGTGAACTTAAATGAGCGCCAACGTGAATTACTCCAAGAGCTTGAGCAAAGTATGGGTAAGGATGGTTCAAAAAATCGTCCAAAAGAAAAAGGCTTTTTTGATGGTGTAAAAAAGTTCTTTGATGACCTGACGAAGTAATAACTCATTACTCATAAAATGGCGCTAATTAGCGCCATTTTTTGTTTGAAAACTTTATTATTAATTTACAAATTACCCCACCTAAAAGTAACTTGCTTGATAAAAAGTTAAATTTAAAAAAAAACAGTTAATTAACATCTATGAAATATGCAAAGAACGAATACCTCATCTAAGCAGTCAATAACGGTTAACTCATTAACTCTAGCTACTAAAAAACATACCTATAACAGGTAATTACATCTCGTTTTTGCTTTATTTTGTATACTTATCGATATGATAATCAGTCTCACTTGCATGATTGGATAATCGGCGTAAAATCAGCCCATTGATGTAATTAATAGAATAAGACGGCATGTTAACATTAGATAAATTAACTATCGGCCAACATGGCTCTGTGGTAAGCATTGATCCCAATGCAAGTTTGCTGCGTCAAAAATTACTCGCGATGGGGCTTACCCCTGGTGCGCCTGTCCATGTGCTACGTTTTTCTCCGTTTGGTGATCCTATGATTATCAAAGTGCGTGGTACTGTTTTAAGTCTTCGTAAAGCTGAGGCTCAATCGATTAATTTGGAACTTGCTGTATGAATCCAAACATAGCTGTTATTGGTAACCCGAACTGTGGTAAAACCACGCTTTTTAATGCACTAACAGGCAGTAAGCAAAAAGTTGGAAATTGGTCAGGCGTGACGATCGATAAAAAAATTGGTCAGTTTAAGGTTGCTGATCAGCGCGTTGATTTGGTTGATTTACCGGGCACATACTCACTTGATGTAAACTCGCAAACACCACTTGACGAAAAAATAGCACGAGATTATGCGCTAAGTGGCGAGGCTGAGCTGATCATTAATATATTAGATGCATCAAACCTGGAACGAAATTTATACCTGACCGCACAGCTACTTGAAATGAAAGTACCTTTGGTTATCGTGTTAAATATGGTTGATGTTGCTAAGCGAAATGGCTTAGTGATAGATACTAAAGCCCTAGAAGAAAAGTTAGGTTGCCCTGTAATTGCGTTAAGTGCCAATAATAAAAAAGGGATTACAGGATTAAAGTTATGCATTGCTAAAGGCTTAGAGCTTAAGCAGGTGTCGTCGCATGTGCCGCATTATGATCAAAAAGTAATGCATGCGACAAACAAAATTGTTAAAAGCCTACAAGCAAGTGATAAAAAAATAGACAATGTAGATACTCAATGGCTTGCACTGCGTTTATTAGAGCAAGATGAAAGCTGTTTTAGTTACGCTGATCAAGATACACAGGCATTGGCTAAAACACAGTTTGCACAATTTGCTGATCATCATGAACTTGATGTGCTATTTGCTAACGGGCGATATGAATTTGCACATCAGCTTGCTGATCAAGTTCAAAATACCAAGGGTGTAGCATCAGATACGATTAGTGATAAAATTGATGCAATAGTGATCAACCGATTTTTAGGGATCCCAATCTTCCTAGCTATTATGTACGTAATGTTTACAGTTGCGGTGAATGTTGGCGGTGCATTTATAGATTTTTTTGATATTGCCGTTGGCGCTATTTTGGTTGATGGCTTTGGGCAAATACTTACTTCAGTCGGTGCGCCTGATTGGTTACGTGCATTATTAGCCGATGGTATCGGTGGCGGTATTCAGTTAGTTGCGACCTTTATTCCTGTTATTGGCTTTTTATATTTCTGCTTAGCTTTTATTGAGGATTCAGGCTACATGGCTCGCGCTGCATTTATTATGGATAGATTAATGCGGGCCATAGGTTTACCTGGTAAAGCGTTTGTACCCTTAATTGTTGGTTTTGGCTGTAACGTGCCATCGGTTATGGCCACACGGACATTAGAAACTCATAAAGATCGTTTATTGACGATTGCCATGTCGCCGTTTATGTCATGTGGTGCTCGGTTAAGTGTTTATGCATTATTTGTTGCCGCATTTTTTACAACCAATGGTCAAAACCTTGTGTTTGCACTGTATATACTGGGCATAGTAATGGCGGTATTGACAGGGTTAGTACTTAAAAATACCTTATTTAGTCCAACCCTTACACCGTTTATTTTAGAGTTGCCTGCGTATCATATGCCTACGGCAAAAGGGGTACTTTATAAAGCATGGGAGCGTTTAAAAAGCTTTTGTATGCGCGCTGGTAAAACGATTATCGTCGTTTTTGTTATTCTTAAAATACTAAGTTCATTTGGTACCGATTACACCTTTGGTAACGACAACACTGATAAATCAATGCTGAGTGAAATATCAAAATTCGCAACGCCAATATTTTCCCCAATTGGTGTTGAGCAAGATAATTGGCCTGCTACAGTGGGTATATTTACAGGCGTGTTTGCTAAAGAAGCGGTGGTTGGTACGCTAGATAGCTTATATTCAAACTTAGAAGGTGCAAATACGACAAGCGATGAACCGGTTAAAGTTCTTGATAAAGTAGGTGAAGCTTTTTCCAGCGTGCCTGCCAATTTACTGGATGTTTTTGGTAATTTACTCGATCCGTTAGGACTAAATGTCGCGAATGTGAGTGACCAAACGAGTGCTGCGGTAGATCAAGATGTTAATGTGTCAACGTACGCGACTATGGAAAATTTATTTAGTAGTCAATTAGCCGCATTTAGTTACTTGGTGTTTGTACTGTTATATACCCCATGTGTTGCTGTTATGGGCGCCATGTATAGAGAAGCTGGAATGAAGTGGATGCTATTTGTAGCGACTTGGTCAACAGGTCTCGCCTACATTACCGCCTCAGTAGTTTATCAAGTGGGTAATTTTAAACACTCACCTATGTTCTCAGCTTTTTGGTTGTTGGGTTGTGCTGTGGTGGTTGCGTTAGCGGTAAGCTCAATGCGTATTTATGGAAAACGCATGGCAGCTAAAAGCCGCTTGATCCCGGTGGTGAATATTATTTAATCTAGGAGCCATATTTATCAACTATTCGCATGTAGTTGTTTATGAGCAGCGTAGATACAATACTGTGTCGCGTATCTACGCTTATGTACTCAAACAACTTTAAAATTAATGTGTTAATTTGCAGCAATGACATTCGCTTTTTATTACAGCTGAAACACGTATTTAAAGTTGTTTGGTATAACTAATTCTAAATTATAAATACCTTAATCTGAGCTTGAACAATTAAAATTGGTAACTAAGCGTCACCTTGTAGTTTCTCCCTAACTCACTTGGATCGTTTGCTTCGCTGGCAGGTGCGCGTAAATAACGCTTATTGGTTAGGTTGTTTACGCCAAAGCGAACACTGAGATTACTGAGGCTATCACTACCTTGATACTGTGCATTTAAGTTGTAAATACTGTATGTACTTGTGCCATAGCCATATTTTTTGTATGTGTCACTAAGGCGTTGCTGCGCCCTGTAATGGAGTAATTGTATACCCACATTAAAGTTATCATTTAATTGATAATTGGTATTCCACGTTAACTTATTTGCTGGGGCTTCAGCATAAGGCTGTTTATTGTAATCAATTGTTCCTAAAAAGAAGTTAGGCAGGCCTATAATGTCCATGTTTAGTTTTGCATATCCTAGGTACATATCGAGATTTTTGTATTGATACTTTGCCTCTATTTCAAAGCCTTCACTTTTTAGCTGACCAATGTTTTTAGCACTATAATCTCGATGTGTTGCAACAGGGATTCCATTGGCAGGATCAGGACCAGGTGAACCGAGCTGCTTATTACCGTCGGCGTCGATGTAGTACATATACGGTACGTTATCTATGTAATCATCAATGTTACTTTTAAAATATATGGCTTTAATGCTGAGCTGATCAATGTATGCAGTATCTTGCCATGCGAAGCCGACACCTCCTTCATAATTTAAAGCACTCTCAGCTTTTAAATTAGGCTGGGGTTCTGAATAGCATAACTTACCGCCGATATGACAGCGCCATTCATCTTTTTTATACAGCTCTTGTAACGAAGGGGCTCTGAATGCCTCAGCCGCTTTCATATAAAAATTTATATTCTCAGTGGCCTTAAATGTTACTCCTAATTCTTTTGATAATGCATTATTTTTATTATCAGCAAAACTAATAAAGGTGTCGCTGCTACGGTCATAATTGTCGTAACGAAGCCCCGCAGTTAAAAGAATACGTTTATTAAAGAATTCACTTTGGTCGATTACTGACAGCGATACATTATCGCCTTGGCTTTGTCCGTAGTAACTTGAGAGGGTCTTTTTTTCATATTGTTGCTGGTCAAATAGTTCGCGATCAAAACTAAACTCGATAGCCAATTTATGGTCAATTAAGCCCGTGAATGTTGCGAGGTTGGCAACTCTCAATCCATAGCGTTTGTTTTCACCATTACTGACTTTATCAAAGTCTATTTTATTTTCACCTCGCATAATGTAGCCATTCGTAGTCTCATCGTAGGTTTTTTTGCTATAAAAAGCCTGTACGTCAAGGTCGATAAACATATTTTGAGGTTGGTATGTGTAATTAAGCATACCTTCAATGTAGTCATTTTTGTAATCTTCACTGAGTGTCGGGTAGGTGATCCCCAAATCGAGTCTTTGCCCGTAAGGCTGATCGAGTGACTCTGTTTCACTAAAGTCTAGTTTACTTTGGAGGCTATGCTCAGGCATAAAATACCATGTGTTTTTTAGAGTTAAATTTGTTCTTTGAGACTCATTTTTTATTTTATCGAGTTGTGCAATAGCTTCATCTTCTTGTGCGTGATCTTTTTTAACTATGTCTATATCACTGTAATTTACTTGGCTAATGTACGCTACGGTATCGAGCGTATCCGTTAGATGAAAAGCCGATGCTGAATAAAAAACAGCATCAGAAACAGATTGATAGTTTGCAGCAACATTAACACCAACACCCTTTTCAGCGGCTAAATAATCAGCTGCATTCTTGGTGACTAAACGAATACTTCCACCAAGTGCGCCCGAACCTACGGTTAAAGAATCAGCACCTCTTAATACTTGGACTTGTTTTAACTGGTTAGGATCAACTCCTAAACTGTTTATTACAGCGATGTTCTGGCTGCCATCAGATTCGCTTTTTCGTTTCACATTATCGACAGATACATGAATTCGCTCACCATATAAACCACGAATTGAAGGTTGACCTGATAAAGGATTAACACTTCCAGATACGTCAACCCCCGGTAATGTTCTAAGTAATTGTGTGAGATCTGCAACTTGCTGGCGTTCAATTTCTTTTGCGTTTAGTGAAGAAACTGATGCGGCAACATCTTGATTATCGAGTGTTAATTTATGGCCAAAAACTTCAATTTTTTCAATATTTGCAGGGGAGTCAGAGTGTGTATTTTGGCTATATACGCCCATTGAACAAGTGGCCGTACTAATACATACAAACAGATGAGAGAGTTTCAAAGTAACAAATCCTTTTAAATGATAATTATTTGTATTTGATCGTAATGTAATACGTAATAACTTATTTTTCAATAAATTATTACTAAAAAATACTAATTTGTGATTAACTATAATGATTAGTGGGCGTTATTTTGTTTTTTGTAAACCTATAATAATTAATGTTTTTATTTTGTTTTGTTAATTTAAAATAAAAGAGAATTTACTTTAATGGAATAGTTTGGTGCATTTTTATATTTTTATTACAAGCTTGCTACAAGTTTGTATTGAGCGCAGTAGTCTCTCAAATTATCAATTTGAAGGGCAATTAACCTGCAAAGTTAGTTTGGGTTTATAAACAGAAAATGAGTATAAAGTTGTTAATTAAAGAGTCACAAATTGGGATACTTATAGCAAACGTTGCGTATAATCGTAGGCCTAGTTTTAAAATAACTGAACTGGTAAAAAATAATGACACCAGCGACTAAATTACTAAAAAAACACCGCATAAATTTTGATCTGCTTAGTTATGAGCATAATCCCAAAGACCAAAACTTTGGTTTAGAAGCCGTTGAAAAGCTAAATTTGCCTGCTGAGAAGGTGTTTAAAACGCTTGTGCTTGAAACTTCTGAGCAAACGTTAATCGTCGCGATTACACCTGTTAGCCAACAAATTAATTTAAAGCAGCTGGCAAAAGCCTGTAATGCTAAAAAAGTATATATGGCTGCACCGCAAAAAGTAGAAAACAGCACGGGTTATATACTCGGTGGTGTGAGCCCTTTAGGGCAAAAGAAACGTTTAGCAACCTATTTACACGCCAGTGCTGAAAAGTTCGAGACAATCTATGTGAGTGCAGGCAAGCGAGGGCTTGAAATAGCAGTGCCTCCTAATTGTTTACTTAACTTATGTAACGGCCAATATGCCAATTTTTAGCGTAAATTAACCAAATAAAAAAGTATGAGGATACGACCTCCATTCGATGTCAGTTGGCGTTAAAAACAATGAAATTAGGCTGATTGTTGAGGGTTACGTGATAACGACTAAAGGCTTCACCGGTCTTTCTCCTTAGGTTGCTCTATACAAAAAAGAGCTGCTACTTGTGCAAAGTAACCCCTAATATTACCTCCTGTGAAACGCACAACTTTTTATCTTGGGATACCTTGATTATGATTTTGATCACCTTATTTGTCCTTATTCTCTGTGCTTGGTTAATTAAAAACTCTATTTAGTGTTGTTTTTGATTAAATCGGCGCAAAATAAATACATTTCAGCGTACACGTGTAAGCCCTTTTTATTCAATAGCTTACACATCTAAAGATAAATAAATTGAAAAAACTGTTAAAAAGTTGGTTAGAGCAATTGATCTAAAGCAATTTTTATGACGTAATAGAGATATAAATTATCTGGTCGGATGAGTTAATCATGAGTTTACGCACAAAATTAAAAAAAGTATTACCAAGTATTTCAATAACTGAACAAGAAGCCCTTGATGCGGGTGATGTTTGGTTAGAAGGCTCTATCTACCAAGGTAAGCCAGATTTCGACGCATTACGCGCAGTGCCAGCAGCAGTGCTAAGCGCTGACGAACAAGCATTTATAGACGGCCCATTACAAGAGTTACTGGGCATGATCGACGACACACAAATTCAAAATGGTATTCATTTACCTGAGTACATTTTAGACTTTCTAAAAAAGGAACGTTTCTTTTCATTGATCATTCCTAAGTCATTTGGTGGTTTAGAATTTAGTCCTTATGCAAACTCTACCATTGTAGGCACAATTGCAACTAAAAGCTCCGCAGTCGCTGTAACAGTAATGGTTCCGAACTCATTAGGTCCGGGCGAATTATTACTGCATTTTGGTACTAAAGAGCAACAAGCGCATTATTTACCGCGTCTTGCAAATGGCCGTGACATCCCTTGCTTTGCACTAACTAGCCCAGAAGCTGGCTCTGATGCAGGTGGTATTCCAGATTTAGGTACTGTCACTAAAGGTATGTATAACGGCGAAGAAGTACTTGGCCTTGAGATCACGTGGGACAAACGTTATATCACACTCGCACCGATTGCGACTGTACTTGGTTTAGCATTTAAAGTGGTTGATCCTAATGGTTTGCTAGGTGGCAAAGAAAACCTCGGCATTACCTGTGCACTTATTCCAAAAGAGCACCCAGGTGTAGAGCTTGGCAATCGCCACGATCCAATGGGCATTCGTTTTTACAACGGTACTACGCGTGGTAACAAAGTATTTGTACCAATGGACTTTATTATCGGTGGTCAAAAGAACATCGGTCGTGGTTGGCAAATGCTGGTTAGCTGCTTAGGCGCTGGCCGTGGTATTTCATTACCAGCACTAGGCGTGAGTACTGCGCAAGTAGCATTTAAAGGTGCCTCTGAATACGCTGCAGTACGTGAGCAATTTGGCTTAGCAATTGGTCAATTTGAAGGTATTCAAGAAAAGCTGGCTGATATTGCTGGTAAAACATACCTACAAGAAGCAATGCGTGTTTTAACCACCGAAGGCTTAGGCATGGGCTTAAAGCCATCTGTCGTGACGGCGATAGCTAAATACCACATGACTGAAATTGGCCGTGATGTGCTTGATTCAGCAATGGATATTCAAGCTGGTAAAGCGATTCAAAATGGCCCGCAAAATACTTTAGCAAGTGGTTATGTTGCACAACCAATTGCAATAACGGTAGAAGGCGCAAACATTCTTACGCGTAACCTAATGATATTTGGTCAAGGTGTTATGCGTTGTCACCCATATTTACAGTCTATGGTTGAATCAATTCACAGTGAAGATAAAGGCGCTGATAAAGAGTTTAACCGCATTTTACGTAAAACAGTGGGTTACAGCGTAGCAAACAGCTTACGTGCGTTTCGTTTAGGTGTTTTACCGTTCACAGCGGGTGCCAATTCACCATTACCTGAAGTACGCGAATATGAAAAAGCAGCGCAAAAATTATCAGCAAAACTTGCGGTATACGCTGATTTCTCGTTATTAGTATTAGGCGGTAAACTTAAACAAGCTGAAATGCTTTCAGCACGCTTAGGTGACGTAATGAGCTTTTTGTATGGAGCAATGGCATCAATTAAGTATTACGAGCAAAAAGTAGCGAGCAGTGAGCGCGAGCAAGCAGCGCCGTACTTCCACTACGCAACGCGTTTTGCACTACAAAGTGCTGAAGAAGCACTGCATAAATTTTTAGATAACTTCCCAGCAAGTGGCACACGTAAGTTTATGCGTTTTATCACTATGAACTACTCAACTAAAATGCCAAAAATCAGTGACGATTTAATTCGTGAATTATCTAAGCAAGCGCAATTAGATACCGCTTTTAAAAAGCTAACACTTGATAATGCACTTGTTGCAAATGTAATCACTGAAGAAGAGTACGCTAAACTGATTGATTACAATAAAAAACGTGAACGCGCTATCCGCGTTGATGAGTTTGATTTTGATATGAACTTATTGGACGAAAACGCCAAGCCAATAAATCCACTAAAAAGTGTAGTAAATCAGTAACATTTTGAGTTAACTTAATTCAACAATGTAAGCGCCCAGCAGTTCGGGCGCTTTTTTTGTGCGTGTAGAAATGCTGTTATGATTATGCCAATAATAATCCGTAGGCGTAGTAGGCAAGCGACCTCACAAGAGAGTTAATGTGAAAATCAAAACAGAAAATGACGAGCGAATATCAGTAACTGCAAAAGCTACTAGCATAGAGCTTGAACGACTTCTTAAAAATGAAAGCTGTAATCATGCCGTTATTTTCATGCGCGTAATTTGGGTTTAACGCGATAGATGCCCACTTAATGAACGATGCGCGGATGGTGATATAAAAAGAGATAAGTTTTAGCCAAAAGAGTAAGCTTAGTCGCGCAGTTTTATTTGCTCAATTAAAGTGGCTGTCTAGTTTGTTTGTAAATCAAGGAAAGTCAGATACAACAGTGCCGGTTAGCGTTGATTGGCCTTGCCCATCATGTAAGCAAGGGCTGTTGATAATGAAAAGCCTCTGTGCAAAAGATATAAAAACCGACGGTTTAACAACGCAAGGCATAACAATGAATAGTGGTTAATAGTAAGTCGAACCGTTAAAAATAACTCGTTAACTAAGTTGGTGTAACAGTGAATCAGCTTAGATGTGGTGCTGACTAAAATAAGCAAAAAAGATAACAGCAGGCAAGAAACGATATAAAAAAGCGTAAAAATGAAATAAATAAACAGTAATTAACACGTTTAGTAGTAAAAAGATGTCCAATAAACTGCAATCAACAACTTCCCTAAAAAAGAGAATTCCTATAGCATTAAGCATACCAATAAAATGTTGAATGGGGTGTATGCTTCGTTCAACAAGATATGTATACGATACAAACAATGTAACGTATAAATACTAAGACGTTAGGTGCATCGGAGGCATAATTGAATATTCAGATAAGTAAGATATCGTCACATCAAACAAGTAAAGCTATCGCATTAACATTTTTTGTTCTTACTTTACCATTTGGCTTTATAGGGCTAGCGCTATCCTTTTTCGGACCTGATTTTGAGAGTCATAATGGTCAAGGTTTCCCTTATTTATTATTTGTTTTTGCACCAGTGATTTACGGTGTAATGTTTTATTTTATGCAGCGCTTCTTTTGTTTTGCTTATAATCTTGTCGCTAAAAGGTTTGGTGGCATAGAATTCGAAACAAAGGAGTAATCTGCACCTAATCGGGTAGCCGGAGGTCTCTAACCTCGAGCCCCCACATCACCCATCATGCGCTTTTTATTAACAGGAAGTGCAATGGGCGGTTCATCTCCCGTAATGAATATTGATCCAAATATCTCTCAATGACACTAAACCTTGTGACGCTAAGTAGTCATTGCCTAGCGCAATGTTAATTCCTTTTGTTTTTGAGCTTCTACAAGGGCCTTCGCTTCCAAGCGCCTACTTTTGGTACTGGTGATACCGTATGCTATGGCCAGTCGTATACTAACCCCTAACATCATTAAACAGCGTACTTTAGTGCGCGCGAACACGAACAAAGATGACACCCATTCTAAAGTTTTCTATCACTCTTGTTATAGGCAGCGTAAAAATTAGTTTACCACCCACAATGACTGAAGCTTGTTTTAGTCACAACAATATGGAAAATTCTAATTTATCTCACTAGAAAGAATAAATATCTCCCCTGAAAATTGGTTAATACTCACCTTATATTGGTTACTGCGAAGATTTAAACAGAAATCGAAGCAGCAACCTTAGCAAATACAAAAAACTATTGGCGTAGTTCTAACACTCTAATCAAACGTTAAATATTGGCTCAAAACGAGAATATGCATGCTTGTAATTTTAAAGCAAGGCGATGTTTTGTACTGGTGTAATAAGTTGTAATGAGCCTTTTCTTCGGTAGCTGTTAACTTAAATCTAGTTAAAACTATCAATGTAAAAAACGTTTAAGTTAATAAGCATAAGGAGAAATATAATGTGTACAGACTTTTCAATTAAAGCTATAAATTCAGGTGTTTCGAATAGTATCCCTGTGATAGGCCGTTCAATGGAGTTGGGCCCAGATTTGAAATCAGAGCTGTTTTTCAGGGCTGATGGGCATGAATATAAGCAAAGTGCTTTGAAAAAGCTGACCCAGTCAGATTTTCAGGATGATTCAGGACTATTTGTTCTTCGTGATGATATTGAATTGATTAATCAACGCCTCTTGACTTGGACTGGGAGCTATAGTTTTGTTGCAATGAATGGCTTTAACCTTGATATTGCCAAGTCCTTAGGTGTGTCAGAAACATTTGCAAATATAATGACCAATGGGTTAAATACTGAAGGCTTAACTACGGGGGCTATGGTACTGGCGCAAAGTGAGTATCAGTCTCCTTTTGATGAAAATAAAGAAATTATCCATAATAACATTGTCTATTACCCTAATATTACAACGTGGATATTATCAAACTGTGCGACCTGCCAAGACGTTATTGATGGATTGCAATATGATTATCTCGTGTTGAATAAAGGTGGGTCTAATTTAAAAGAGGCTGTATCGGATAACAGAAGAAAGATTTTGGTTGTTAGTCCTTTCTCTAAAGTTCCAAATGCAATGAAATTTCACTTTCCTGTGCATGATGCCAAAGGGAATAGCATTGTTTTAGAATATACGCAGGGAAAATTAACGATTACAGATCTGAACCCTATTGGTGTGCTTACTAATGATCCTTTGATTGCTTGGCAGCAAGAGAATGTTCGTTATAACTACGTAAATGTAATGCCATTTAATTTTCAGAACGAAAGTGGTGAGCCAACGATGCCGAGTGTGGAAGCATATAAAAGTGCTGCATCTAACTTTCAATGTAACTCTTATGCGCAAGGAACTGGTTTTTCTGGTGTTCCAGGAAGTTCAACACCCGTTGATCGCTTTGTGAGAGCTGCAATGATGACGAACTTTTCATTCCCAGTTTCACAATTTACCAGTCAGTATGAAGTAGATAAAGCAAATAGTGTGGAGCATAGCTTCACAACAGGGGGGTCAGCGATACAGAACGATATTAAAGTAGGACGAGTAGATGCAACTACGTTGGCTTTTCATATATTAAATACGGTTGACATTCCATTGGGGACTAGTCGGGATTCTGAAGGCGAAAATGTTCACGATTTTACACAATGGGTAACGGTGTCTGATTTGAAAAATAAAACTTTCTCCGTAAGAATGTACCAATCTCCTCAGGTATTTAGCATTAATTTGATGGAATTAGATTTCAAGCATTTGCAAAAATATATCCATAAGCTAGACACGAATATTAAGTCGATAGATATAACCACTCAATTAAATAAAAAATCTTAATCACATGATTTAAAGTTAAGCTGTGAAGAGGTTTTTAATTTACTTTTCACTGCTTAGACTTTTTATTGTTCAAAGGAATAAAAATGCAGAGCTTGCTTATCGAAAAAAATTTAATTCAAATTATGCCTGATGCAAAAGCGGAGCACATAGCACTATTTATACCGGCCTTACAGTCTCAAGTGACTAAATTTGATATTAATTCAGCATTGAGGTTAGCGCACTTTATTGCACAAGTCGCGCATGAAAGTGGATGCTTTAGATACAGAGTCGAAAATCTGAACTATAGCGCAAGAGCGCTACGTGCTGTGTTTGGTAAGTATTTTACATCGGATGAAATGGCACTGCAATATGCACGAAAACAAGAAGCCATAGCAAATATTGTTTATGCTAACAAAATGGGGAACGGGGATGAGCGCTCAGGAGATGGTTGGCATTATAGAGGACGTGGGCTTATTCATCTAACAGGCAAAGATAGCTATGCTGGATGTGCAGACTATCTTGATATAGATATTGTATCTGAACCTGAACTACTCCAACGTGACCCGCAAATTATGGTGGGCAGCGCATGTTATTTATGGCAAGTGCTAAAGCTGAATGAATTGGCGGATAAAGATGATTTAAATAGTATTACTTGCAAAATAAATGGCGGTTATCATGGTTTAGAAAGCCGCGGTGACTTTTTAGAACGTGCTAAACAATGTTTTGAAATAGATTAAAAACCAGTTAAATTAGGTTTAAGCGTGAAGGTATTTAATGACATACTACCTGCCTATTATTTATAAGAGGTAGGTTGTTGATGTATAAACAGCTATTAGCAAATCATTATAAAGAAATACACATTAATAGCACGATTACATCCTTATGGAGTGGGTGTGGGGAAATAGTACGCTGCAATTTAGATGGCATTGATTGTGTAATTAAAGCGATTGCAGTGCCCGATCATATAAATCATCCACGGATCTCACAAACGCAGTTTGCTATTAATCGCAAGCGCCGCTCTTATGATGTTGAATACTATTGGTATCAACATTATGCGCAATCGTTACCTGCCCAATCACCCGCGCTTAGTTGTTTTAACACACTAAAAAATGAGCATCAACGTGTACTTGTATTTTCTGATTTTGAGTGTGATGGCTTTGCTGCAGCTGAAAAAATACCATCGCATATAAACGCGATTATTAAATGGTTGGCTTACTTTCATGCTGTTAATTTTCAGCAACGTCCACTGGGATTGTGGCCTCAAGGAAATTATTGGCATTTAGATACTCGGCCAGATGAATATACAAAAATTTCAGATGCTGTAATAAAACAAAAAGCACAGTGCTTTGACAGAGAAATACGCAATTGCGAGTATCAAACACTCATTCATGGCGATGCTAAATTAGCAAACTTTGCTGTTGGAATAACTACAGAGCAGGCGCTTGGGTATGATTTCCAATATGTAGGTGGTGGAATTGGCGTTACCGACTTAATGTATTTTTTAGGTAGTTGTCTTACTAACACAGAATTAGAACAGGCTAGTGATGATTATTTAGCAAAGTACTTTGATTATTTTACGCAGGCAATGCATGAATATCATCGTGGAGTTGATGCTTCTATAATCGTTGATAAGTGGCGTGCATTATGGCCTGTGGTATGGGCTGACTTTTATCGCTTTTTGTTAGGATGGAGCCCAAACCATGTAAAAATAAACAATTATATGCAAGAGCAATATCAAGCGCTAGATACATATTGAAAATATAATAGCTAAAGTAATACAGTAGGAATAGATTAAAGATGAATAAAGTTATACGTTGGGGAATGGTTGGCTGTGGTGCAGTGACCGAGGTGAAAAGTGGACCTGCTTATCAGAATACGGCTCAGTTTGAATTGCATGGTGTAACACGAAGGGATCTGGTTTTAGCCAAAGATTATGCTGCACGTCATGGCGTGCCTAATGTTTATTCAAGCGCGAGTGAATTAATAGCATGTCCTGAAATAGATGCGATATACATAGCGACACCACCAGATAGTCACATGGAACTTGCTTTGCAAGTTGCAGCAGCAGGTAAGCCTTGTTGCATTGAAAAGCCATTGGCACCAACTTATCACGAATGTGAAATTATTCATGATGCATTTGCGCAGCAAGGTCTGCCTTTATATGTTGCCTATTATCGTCGTTCATTACCTCGATTTAATAAAGTGAAGGCTTTGATTGAAAGCAATGTAATTGGTGACATCCGACATGTTAATTGGCATTTAAATAAAGCACCAAATCAACTTGATTTATCTGGGAAATATAACTGGCGTACAGATAAAAGTATTGCTCTTGGTGGCTATTTTGATGATTTAGCGAGCCATGGTTTAGATCTATTTAGCTATTTATTTGGAGAGTTTGAGCAAGTTAAAGGATTGGCCAGCAATCAGCAAAAACTATATGGTGCATTTGATGCCATTACAGCATGTTGGCAGCATAAAAGTGGCGTTACGGGATCGGGTAGTTGGAACTTTGGTGGCTTTTCGCGTTACGACACCGTTACGTTATATGGCCAAAGAGGTGAAATAACTTTCAGTGTATTTGATGAGCAAGTAATCAAAGTTACAACGCTTAACGGTATAGAGGAATACACAATTGCTAATCCGGCACATATTCATCAATATCACGTACAGAACATAGCGCTGGATCTTCTTTCCCAATCAGGTCACCCATCGACAGGTACAACCGCTATGCATACGAGCTGGGTTATGGAACAAATAATAATGCCAACGTAGACAATCGTGTCAGAGTAAAACACACGCTACCCGAAGTGATTGGTCTAGGGGCGATTAAATAGCCCCAACATTGAACAAATTTCAATCCACAAAGGCCAACACGCCCTAGCTTAAAAAAACTCGAATAAAAGAGTGAGGGTACAGCTTACTGTTTATAGGCTTTCTCAAGTGCACGGATCAACACGGCTTGTTCTGTATGTGGGAACGCTGCTTTATGTACATCGATAATATCCTTAAAAATTGACGGTTCTTGTAAGGCTGTATCAAATAAGTTGATTGCTTTTTTACCTTCTTTTGATGGTGAGCATGCAATGTAACCAAAAATAGCTTGTTCAACTTTATTTATAGTTAAATAACGAATATTACTCATTCGTGGATCTTTGCTGTGCCGCGAAATGAAAACAGCACTGTACTCGATGATTGCATCAATTTTGTTTTGAAATAGCATATGGCTTAACCGAAGTGCACTGGTAGTGCCGGGTAAAGGCATAAACGCATCACTATTTGCAGCTATAAATGCATCAATCTTTTCCCCGTATGAACGGCCTTTGGTTATTCCAATAGTAAGTTTATGCTTATTGATAGCGTCGCTTAGGGTGATATCTTTAGGTAGCTCAGGGTGATTAAGTACAACTAAGCGGTTTGATGGAAATGCCATTATTGGATAACGGTTAAAAAGCGCATTCTTTTCTCGTTCTGGGTTTTTTACTTTGTTGTATAAGCATACATCAGTAAATTTATGCAGCTGTTGCCATTCACGTAATCTACTTGCAGGAATAAATGTTAGCGATACAGCACCATTTAGTTGTTGTTCTAATTTTAGCATCATACCCGTAGCAATGTTTTGGGGAGAATTATCAAGCTGAGGTGCAAAATCAGTCATAATTTTAATGTGTAAAGTTGTATTTTTAGCAGCATTGGCGTGGGCCGTAAACATCATGATGAACGTGAGTAAGCTCAGTATTACTTTAGGCATTGGGCAAACATATCGATACGCTTAATTATTACGTAAGTATAGGGTATGAAATATCATAAAGCTCTATTATTGTGTTAAATGGTACTAATTGAGTGCGTTGATATCATGGGTTGAGGCTATTTACTTAGTTTATATGGTATAGATTGTAAGTTAAGTATAACCCGAATAACTGCTGTGATTTAATCTGAGCATGTTTAATCATTTAGCACATTCTAATGACTCAATAATTTGGATGAATAAAGAGCAATAAAGTGTGCTTTTTCGATACTGGGTATGTTTTTTCGCATGATTTTGCTTTTTTAAAAGTCTCTCAAGATTTTTTAAGCTAAAATAATCGCAGTTTATTTTCCTTTTAGGCGCTATTATGACAATCCATGTAATTAATCACCCACTTGTTCAACACAAACTTGGCCTTATGCGAGAGCATGGCATCAGTACCAAGAGTTTTCGTGAGCTTTCATCTGAAGTTGGTACGTTATTAACTTACGAAGCGACTAAAAATCTCCCCCTTGAAAAAGTAGAAATCACCAGCTGGGATGGCAATCAACTCGATGTAGAGCATATCAAAGGTAAAAAAATAACGGTTGTACCAATTTTACGTGCCGGCCTTGGCATGATGGATGGTGTAATGCAGTTATTGCCAGCCGCTAAAGTGAGTGTTGTTGGCTTACAGCGTAATGAAGAAACCCTTGAGCCAATCCCGTATTTTGAAAAGCTCGTAGGTAAAATTGATGAGCGTTTAAGCCTTGTGATTGACCCTATGTTAGCAACGGGTGGTTCCATGATTGCTACTATCGATATGCTTAAAAAAGCAGGTTGTAAAGAAATTAAAGTTATTGTGCTAGTTGCAGCGCCAGAAGGCGTAGAAAAAACACTTGCAGTACACCCTGATGTAGAAATATTTA
The DNA here is from genome assembly GCF_001298125.1 of Pseudoalteromonas porphyrae. NCBI lineage: Bacteria > Pseudomonadati > Pseudomonadota > Gammaproteobacteria > Alteromonadales > Pseudoalteromonadaceae > Pseudoalteromonas > Pseudoalteromonas porphyrae. Next base: position 170,569 of record NZ_LHPH01000008.1, read on the forward strand.
CCGCAGCGCTAGATAGTCACCTGAACGAAAAAGGCTATATCATTCCAGGTCTTGGTGATGCAGGTGATAAAATATTTGGCACCGTGTAGGTGTGATGGTGAATAACGCTACTTTTTCAATCAAAACTATTTTAACCGGGGCGCAAATGCTATTTGTAGCCTTTGGTGCCTTGGTATTAGTGCCATTGCTTACGGGGCTTGACCCTAACGTCGCACTATTTACCGCGGGCATTGGCACACTGCTATTTCATGTTGTGACTAAAGGCCAAGTGCCAATATTTTTAGCCTCATCTTTTGCTTTTATCGCCCCTATAATCGCATGTGTACAGCTGTGGGGGGTGCCTGCAACTATGGGGGGCTTAATGGCGGCGGGCTTTGCTTATATGGCGCTGAGCTTACTTGTTAAGCTCAAAGGTGTTGCGACATTGCATAAAATATTGCCACCTGTTGTTGTGGGCCCTGTGATCATGGTGATTGGCTTAGCGCTTGCACCCGTGGCAGTAAATATGGCGATGGGTAAAAGTGGTGATGGGTCAGTGCAGTTAATTGCTTATGATCAAGCCATTTGGATTGCCGCTTTCTCGTTGTTAGTGACGTTAGTTTTTGCTGTTTGGGGTAAGGGTGTATTTAAGCTTATTCCTATTTTAGCGGGTGTCATTGCAGGCTATAGTTTATCGCTTTATTTAGGCATAGTGCAGTTTGATGCTGTGACGAATGCACAGTGGATAGCCATGCCTGCTTTTACGTGGCCAGAGTTTAAATGGCAAGCTGTGTTATTTATGGTACCAGTGGCAATAGCACCTGCCATTGAACATATTGGCGATATGATGGCCATTAGCCAAGTAACCAATAAAGATTATTTGAAAAAACCGGGATTACATCGAACTTTGTTTGGCGATGGGTTGGCTACAACTGCGGCATCTTTATTCGGAGGCCCGCCCAATACCACCTATTCAGAAGTAACAGGTGCAGTGATGCTTACGCGAAACTTTAACCCTAAAGTTATGATGTGGACTGCAATCATTGCCATTATTTTAGCTTTTGTGGCAAAAATGGGCGCTGGGTTACAAACCATTCCTGTGCCTGTTATGGGTGGGATCATGATTTTATTGTTTGGCTCAATTGCCGTGGTTGGTTTAAATTCATTAGTAAAATGTGGTGAAGACCTCACTGCGCCGCGTAATTTGAGTATTGTGGCGTTAATTTTAGTGTGCGGAATTGGTGGCATGCACATTGGCGGCAGTGAGTTTAGTTTACAAGGCGTTAGTTTATGCGCAATTTTAGGTATTGTGTTGAATTTAGTATTACCAAAGGCCGATGAAGCAACGTAATTGCTAACAACGAATGTTTATTTTGTCTCAAAATGGCGCATTTATATGCGCTATTTTTTACTTACTAAAAATAAAATAGGTATTATTGTGAGCATTATATACAAGAGGTCAATAGTGTGGATATAGCCTCTTTTTTTAGCAAAGCATCAGCTGCCGCATAAATATCAATATTTGAGTGAGCAGTTCTTTACCCCGTTAGCGCAGGATATTATTGCGGCTAAAAAACGAGGGCAACCAATGGTCGTGGCAATTAATGGTTGCCAAGGTTCAGGAAAAACGACCCTCGCTGACTTTTTAGTTACGTGGATCAACTTCAATACTGCATTTAATAGTATTTCCCTATCGATTGATGATTTTTACCACAATCAGGCAAGCCGCCAACAGCTAGCTAAAGACATACACCCATTATTTGCAACGCGTGGCGTACCAGGTACACATGACATAATGCTCATGAAACAGACATTTAGCGCATTACTCGCGGGTAAGGTGGCTGTGCCAACCCCTAAGTTTGATAAGCAAAGTGATAACCCTATTCAAAAATCATTATGGTCTGCAAACAATCATGCCATTGATATAATTATCTTTGAAGGATAGTGTGTAGGCAGTGAAGCACAGCAACCAATAGCAGTTCAATAAAATAAGTAATTTAAACTCTCCAAATCACAATGCCTTAATCCCATTTATCACAAAGCTGAATCTGACAGATATTTGTCCCTAAACGGTTAACGCTTAACTGTTAAGAATACTAATTAAATAAATTAATAGTGTATTAATGTTAATTTATTTAATAATGCTATTTACATCAAAAATAACAACCATTATCATTGCGCTTTACTTATGGGGGCTGTAATGACACGAAAAATCATTTCTACTGCGATTTACCTCGCACTTTTACCAACATCAGTTTTTGCAACAGATGTTGATGTTGAAACACAGTTAGCACAATTGCAGCAGCAATTAGCTCTGCAACAAAAAGCGATTACACGATTAACTGCTCAGTTAGCAGAACAACAGCAACAAAAAACGCAGCTTAATGATATTAACGTAGTTACGACTGATAAAAAAAAGCAATCGTTCATTCGTGATAAAAGCGATACACCCTCTCTTACATTTAAGAGCTACGGCACTTTAGCTTATCGTAATGATGAAATATTCGACAATATTCAAGATATATCGCCAGATCGTCGAGCCACAACCGACTTAGAGCGAGTAGTGACTGAATTTGAATATCAAATAAACAAAAATTGGCAAATAGAATTTGAAATTGAGTATGAGCACGGTGGCACAGGCACAACGCTTGAATACGATGGTTTTGAAGAGTTTGGTGAGTTTGAAAGTGAAGTAGAAGCAGGTGGTGAAGTCATTGTTGAAAAACTGCAGGTAAAATATGAGTTTAACCCGAATGTGCAGGTTAAATTTGGCCATATATACGTACCTGTAGGTTTAGGCACTGATTTAAATAAACCAGATCAATACTTTACTACGTCACGCCACTGGAGTGAAGCGAGTATGATCCCGCAAGTATGGCATGAAACTGGGGTTAACCTGATCACCAATTGGCAAGATTTTACGTTGCAGACGATGATCAGTACTGGTTTAAACTCAGAATATTTTCGCACCACAAACTGGATTGCTGGTGGCGCGCAACAACGTTTTGAAACTAACACTGCAGATGATTTAGCGCTTACTTTACGTCTTGATTATGGCGATGTTAAAAAAGGTAAAGGCGTAGGTATCAGTTATTACAACAGCGATACAAGTGGAAACCGCCGCAACCAAGGCAAGTTAGATGTTGACGGGAATGTCTCTATTTTAGGTGTTCATGGCGCGTGGGAATATCAAGATTTCACACTACGCGGGCAATACTTATACGGTGAACTTGAAGATTCTGTTGCCATTACCAATGCGAATAAAACCACGCCAGGTCTTCGCCCTGGCAGTTTTTCTCAACTGGGTAGTAAGTCAGAGTCTGCATTTTTTGAAGCAGCGTATAACACACAACATATGTTTAACTTATCCAGTCCGCTTTATGTATTTACCTCATTTGATTATGCAAACCCATTATTAGAAGTTGCTAAAGGCACGCCGATTGATCGTTTTGACATTAGCGAATTTAGTATGGGTATTAACTACTTACCAAATAAAAATTTAATTTTAAAATTCCAAGGTGGGCAACGTCAGTATGCGCAAAGCAATATTGATAACACCACTCATTTTAGCGCGTCAATCGGCTATATATTCTCAACTACTTTATAGGATTTAAAGGATGAAAACGGTACTTAATAGCATCACAGCAATAATTTTAGCATCTACACTCGTAGCATGTGGTTCATCATCATCTGATGATTCAGGTTCTACTACGCCGCCGCCAGTTGCATCAACGAAGTTTACATATGATGCGACTGATTTAATTGCCAATGTAACGACAGACGTGATTGTTGATGGCTACGAAATACTTGATACAAAAGCAGATGCACTTTACGTTGCAGCGCAAAATTTACTCAATAACCAAAATCAAGAATCTTTAGCTAAAGCACAAGATGCTTGGAAAGACGCGCGTATATTTTGGGAGCAGGGCGAGTCACACATTTTTGGTCCAGTTGATAGCTTATCAATTGATCCGCATTTAGATACATGGCCACTAAACACGACAGATTTAAACACGTTGCTTGCCAGCGATACGGTATTTACTGCAGACACCATTAAAGGCTTAGATGATGGCGTGCAAGGTTTTCATACTATGGAGTTTTTATTGTTTGGTGATGGTGTTGCCGACAACGAAAAAGCCATTGCTGAAATGACAGTACGTGAAATTGAATATTTAATTGCTTGCGCTGAAGTATTTGCATTTTACACAGATAGCCTATCAAGTGCATGGACGGTATCTGCTGATGGTGATAAAGAGCCAGCTTATAAAGATTACCTTTTAACTCCGGGTAACGACAAATATGCCTCAAATTTAGGTGTGGTTGAAGAATTAGTGAATGGTTTAATTGGTATTGTAGATGAGGTAGGCAATGGCAAAATTGCAGAACCATTCAACACCACAAAAGATAATGCGGATACATCTAAAGTAGAGTCGCAGTATAGCTGGAATTCATTAACAGACTTTAGCGATAACATTAAAGGCGTTCAAAACGTTTATTTAGGTACGTTTGCAAACGAAAACGATAGCCCAGGCCTAAAAGCATTAATTGAAGCAGGGGATGCGACACTTGCAGCTAAAGTTGAAACGCAGATCAGCGCAGCAATTACAGCTATTGAAGCAATCGCAGGTGAAAATAACATGCCATTTCGTCAAGCAATTAAAGATGACGATGCGCGCGTAAGAGTTCAAGCTGCCATTGATAGCTTAGGTGAGTTACAAAAATCACTTGAAGAAGAAGTTGTTCCATTACTTAAAAAATGGGACGTATAACCGTGTATACCCAAGCCATCTTAAGAGGCAGAATTCAGCGTTTCACTGAGGCTTAATATCAAGGCGTTACTTTGTAGGAATGGCCGTCCCTTTTAAGAAGGAACAACGATGAGAGTAAGTCTCTGTGAAACGCCCAACGGGTTGGTTTAAAAGCGATTTATACTGCGTTACTTTTATAAGGGATTGATTTTAATAATAGAACCACTATTACTTGCAATCAATGCCTTGCCTAAATCGCTTTTAATTCCAACGACGCTCGCATCTTGAGGTGGCTTGGGTATAAATAAATGAAGAGGGAAGCAAATGCTTCCCTTTTTTGCTTAACATTAAAAAGAAACCGTCATGATAAAAGTAATTAAACCATATACACCTTTATTTTTCAGCTTAGCAATGCTGAGCGGGTGTGGTGGAGGTAGCAGTAGTAGTGATACAAATACTACTCCAGTAACCCCACCAATAGTTGAAGAGTTACCTTCGTACATAGATGTCAGCGCACTTGCCGGTGACGCAACAACGCATGATACAAATAATTCCGGGCATGGTTTTTCTACTCCTATGCCTAATTTATCGCCAGCAGAATTAAATTTACACCTTGATGGGGATACTGATTTTGAAACGGCGTTTACAACAGCACCAAATGATACGCACCCTGACTTAGATGGGGTGGGTCCGGTTTTTAATAATAATAACTGCAATGCCTGTCATCAACGTGATGGCCGCCCAAGTACCGTATTGCCAAGTACCCCCGATGGCAGAATTAAATTAGGCAGCGATGCCGGAATATTTTTACGTGTAAGCTTAGCTGATGGTGTATGCAATCAGCCAAATAGTACAAATGATTATTGTAAAAATACACCTGTCCCAGGTTTTGGCGATCAGCTGTTTCATCGCGGTGTATTACAAGCGCGAGAAGATTGGCAACAAAACCACTTTGGAGGCCAAGCAGATGTTTACTTAAGTTATAAATACACTGAATTCACATACCCAGATGGGCACACGGTGACTTTAAAGCAGCCAGTTTTTGAAGTCGATAATGCATGGGATTCACCAAGTAATTATTCATTGAGCGAATTAGCCAGTAGTGATGTTCAGTTTAGTGCACGCAACGGTATGCCGGTATTTGGTCTTGGCTTATTAGAAGCGATAACAGATGAAGATATTTTGGCATTAGAAGATCCAACAGATAGCAATAATGATGGCATTAAAGGTCAAGCCAATTGGGTATTTGATGCAGTAAAAGCACAGCAAGGAATTGATAATCCGGTGTCATTAGGGCGCTTTGGCTGGAAAGCCAGCACCCCCTCGGTACGTCAACAATCATTGGCGGCATTACGTGGCGATATGGGAGTAACAAATTCATTATTCGCACAAGAAAGTATTGCAAACACCTTGATGCATGACAGTTACCTATCACGTACTAACTATCAAGACACTGGTACAGATGCACAAGGTTTACCGGAAGCAAGTGATGAGTTTTCAAATGCGGTGGTTTTTTACGCACAAACACTGGCTGTACCTGCAAGACGCGATATAAGTAATCCTGATGTGAGAGCAGGCGCTAAGATTTTCTCTGAGATCAACTGCAATGGTTGCCACACACCAAGCTTTACGACTTCAACACAAAGTGATCTTATGCTCGGTGGTGTAAAAGCACCTGAAGGTATTAAAGGGCAAGTAATTTGGCCATTTACAGATATGCTTTTACACGATATGGGAGAGGGGCTCGCTGATAATCGTCGTGACTTTTTAGCGTCTGGCAGACAATGGAAAACAAGGCCACTTTGGGGGATAGGGTTAACAAAAACAGTTAATCCAGGCGCTGGATTTTTACATGATGGGCGTGCAACAAGTCTTGAAGAAGCGATTCTATGGCATGGCGGTGAAGCGCAAACAAGTCGAGATAAATTCACTCAGTTGAATAAAGACAAGCGCCAGCAAGTGATCGTGTTTTTACAGTCACTTTAATTTAGTAGTTTTATTGGTTACACAGAATATAGATATCGTGTTAAAAACGACTTGAATATTTTAAACTCACTGTAAAGGGGCTTTACAGTGAGTTTTTTAGCTCATGGGCTAAATTTTCAACCGTGAAATCTAAATGGTTTTCCTGTGTTTGAGAAAAGAGTAAAAAATCAATCATCTTCAAATCACCACTATTTATTTTATTTATAAGTGCTTCATAGTCATCCGTTCTATTATTAAATGATGCAACTTGTTTATGTTGCAATGGAAATTGCTCAGGTTTTTTAGATGCATCATAGATGTTTAAAAGCGCGTGCGCCCCTAATAAAACATGCCCACCTATAGAAACATCAAGTGTTATATCTTTATTTTCAGGCGTGTCCCAATTAATACCGCCTACGACTACATGTTTTCTTAAATTCAAAGTATTAAGAGCTTTAATTGCGCCAAATGCAATCGCATCATTGGCGCACCAAATAGCATTAATCTCAGGGGCATTTTGTAAAAACGCTAACGTTTTTGTATAACTTTCTTCAAGAGACCAATTAGCCACATCCTCAGCAAATAATGATGCTTCAGGGTATGAATTCAAATAATCAGTCAGTCCAGCACGACGAGCAGTTGCAGCAGGTGTCGTGTAGTCACCAAGCAGGGCTAAAATTTTCATATTGGTGTTACTACTGTTGCGATGTTTGTTAAAAAGCGCTTCAGCTAACAAGCGCCCGCCCATACGGTTATCAGGGACCATACTGCCTACAATATTTGCATTATGTTGTATGAGATAATGTAATCGGGATGCATTTGGGCGATTTAAAAGAAAATACAATGGTACATTATCGGTATTTATTGATAACAAATAATTACTAATCACTTGTTTTTCATCAACTAAGATAAGTAAATCTGGCTTTGCTTTGAGTGCTTTAGATATAAGTTCTTTCATTAATATGTGATTACGATTGGCATAATAAACGGTTAAATTAATATCTAGATCGTCTGATGCTGCGTGCATTGCTGCTGATACTTTATACCAGAAATCGCCTGTGCTGTTATTCACGTCATCAGTACTTTTGTTAAAACCGGGATTAATAAATGTTATGTTCAACGCCAATACATTAAACGATGACAGTATAGCAACTAGTAATAAAGAACTTGTTAGAATCCGGGAAAATAAAATCAAAGTAATGCTCAAAATTCATCTATCAAATGAGGATAGACTTTACCAGAATGACAGTACGATTCATAATTAGACCATACTAATATTAGGGATAATTGACTGTTTTGCGCATTTATAGACATTGTGATGAGTGCTACAAAAGTGGTGCTAATACTAAAATTCGTATACATAAAGCAATTTATTGATAGCCAGCAGAAGCCGTTTATTATTCTTAATTCTAACTGAAACGCGTACCTTTAAGTTTTTTAAGTATATAATGTTGCTTTATCGCTAGAAATTATATTACAAGGTTTAAAATGAAAGCGCTGCTATTTATAATTGTATTAATGTTAACGCCTACTTTGGTGTTTGCTGAAGAGCTAGATCTTGAAACCAATATGAAAAATATGGGGCTAGCTTATAAGCACAGTGTTCAAGCAACGCAATTAAGTGAGTTTAATACAGCGATTGATGAGTTTATCACTTTAGTTAAGCTCAGTAAGACAGCGACTTTTCATAAAGAAGCTGAAAGTTCGCGTCAGGGCTTAGATAAAGTAATCGCTCAGGCTGAAATTGCTAAAAAGTTAGCGAATGAAAAAGGGCTTGATGCTGCTAAAAAACCATTAAAATCAATTAATGAGTTACGACAGCAATACCATAAACTACATGAGCCGCCAAGTTTTTGGGAACTGTTATTTGGCAAGTGAAAAGCTATTTTTTATACTACGAAGACTGGTGTATGCTGGACAAGAGGTATATAACTGTAGAAGGTAAAAAGTGCGCCAATTTTCAGGCGCACAAAAGGGCGTTTACTTTCCTTTCTTTTTCATTCCTTGCACGGCTTTAAAGCGTGGGTTGTCTTTACAAATCACAAAAACACGACCTTTACGTTTAACGATTTGACACCCTGGGCGATTTTTAGCACTTTTAAGTGAACTTAAAACTTTCATTGCTACTTGCTCCCGATATTTTTGAAGCGACGATTAAACGCTGCAACACGGCCATCAGTCGCAACAGATTTTTGTTTACCTGTGTAAAACGGGTGAGAATCACTTGATACATCAATTGGCACGTAAGGGTAAGTTTTACCTTCTAATTCAATAGTTCGGCTCGTTTTTATTGTTGATCCAATAATAAAGTAGCTATCTGCTGCAGTATCGTGAAAAGCAACTGTTTGGTAATCTGGATGAATATTAGGTTTCATAAAATGCCTTTAATTATATCAATATTGTTATGTGATAGTATAACTATAATTTATAGTAAATAAGAATCCTTTGCAAACACTATTTTAAATCTAACTAAGTCATTACTTTTAGGTGCAATGGATGTAAAAGTAGTGAACATGGTTCTATTTCGCGCAAATCAACTAAAAAATAAGCAGTTAGATCAAAAAAGCTAGCAATTGCTAATTAGCCTGTTATAAATAATATGTAACCGAGCATTAAGGAGTACAGGTTAGTATGAGTGAATCAATTAAAGAGAGCATCAGTGAGCAAAGCCAAGAAATAGATCAAGGCGTGATGGACACATTACGTAGCAGAGATCACAGCGTACTTGCTCAACAAATAGATCCATTAAGCTGTACACATAACGATATTGTTGAATTGCTAGCGCAATATTTAGCGTTAAGTGAACAAGACGATGACGACGTTTTTGATAACTGGTTTGATAATCTAAATAAAGCGCAACACACCGTATTGAAAGTGTTTGAAGTGTACCGCGGTCAGTTTGAGCACCAAGAATAACGGGTTCATAATTAAAGTGTTAGACGTGGTTGTATAAAATCTAAAAAGGCAACTATACGCGACGATACTGCACTATTTTTGTAATACACAGCTTGTACAGATTCACGTTGGTTAGGCGTTTTTATTGCCTGTGGTAAGACTTTTATTAACCTATTGTGAGTGAGATCGTCTGCGATCATAAACTGTGAAAGTAGTGCAATGCCTTGTCCTGCAATGCATAAGTGACGAATGGTTTCGCCGCTACTGGCATTAAGAGAAAAATTAAGTGCACAGGCTTGTTGAAGTGGCCACTTATTTAACTTAGTAGTGCCTGTAAAGCCAATTAACTTATGGTTATATAAATCTAACTCCGTATTAAGTGCAGAGCTTTGTTTTAAATAAGCAGGACTCGCTACAAGGTGTAGTTGGCTAATACCTAATTTACGTGCGTGCAAGTTTGAATCTGGCAATTGGCCAATACGAATAGCTAAATCTGTTTTATGTTCAAGCAAATCAATTACGTTGTCATGAGATGTGATGTCTAATCTAATATCTGGATATAAATGACTAAATTGGGCTATTAAAGGTGTTAGCTGATGCAATACAAATGGACTCGCAGCATCTACACGTAGTTTCCCCGCGGGTGCATGTTTTAATAAACGTAACGACTCCTCCCCATACTCTAGTAGATTTAATCCTTCTCTCGCGTATTCAATAAAGGTTTGGCCTTCTTCTGTCAGCTCCAAACGCCGTGTTGTGCGACTTAATAAAGCGCATTCTAAGCTTGTTTCAAGACGCGTTATCGCACGGGATACTTTAGCAATATGTTGATCTAATAAAACGGCTGCCCGAGAAAAACTGCCGCAATCAACCACAGTTACAAAAGCTTCTAGATCTTCAGTTTTTGATTTAACACTCATTGGGCTGCCTTATATTTGCAAATATAACAAATGTATTTTGCCACTAATGCTATTTTTCACAACTGTTAATTCGTTCACACTGGGCTCTTACTATTTATCTTCAATACCCGATAGGACATTACAGTATGCCACTAGCTTTATGGGCGCTTACGTTAAGCGCATTTGCAATTGGAACAACAGAATTCGTAATAGTAGGTTTAATCCCTATTATTGCAGACGATCTTGGTGTTAGTTTGCCATCTGCAGGGCTTTTAGTGAGCTTATACGCAGTGGGTGTCGCAATTGGCGCACCCGTGTTAACGGCAGTAACAGGTCGCTGGAAGCGAAAAACAGTACTTACGAGTTTGATGGCATTATTTGTCATAGGCAATATAGTTGCTTGGCAAGCCCCAAGCTATGAAACTTTAATCGCAGCGCGAGTTTTAACTGGTTTGGCTCATGGCGTATTTTTTTCGATAGGCTCTATGATGGCAACGAGCTTAGTGAGTAAAGAAAAACAAGCCAGCGCAATTGCTATTATGTTTACCGGATTAACGGTAGCATTAGTAACAGGGGTGCCTTTAGGGACGTGGGTAGGCCAAGTTTTTGGCTGGAGATCCACTTTTTTGATGGTCTCATTGTTGGGTTTGATTGCATTAATTGGTAGTGCAATTTTAGTCCCCAACACGCTTGATCAAGTAATACCAACAAAGGTAAAAGATCAACTACAAGTATTACTTAAGCCACGTTTACTACTGGCTTATACAATGACCATTTTAGGTTATGGTGGGACCTTTACTGCATTTACTTTTCTTGCCCCAATTTTACAACAACATGCTGGTTTTGCTGCCTCATATGTTGGTTTTATCATGCTGGGCTATGGTGTGTCGGTTGCTGTAGGGAATGTGTGGGGTGGTAAACTTGCAGATAAATATGGGCCTATTAAAGCACTTAAAGTTTTATTTTTAGGTTTAAGCATTACCTTATTAGCACTGACATTTACAATGAACTCCCCGTTGCTTGTTGTGATCACCGTATTAGTATGGGGCGCATTTGCTTTTGGTAATGTTCCTGGATTGCAATTGCATGTTGTAAAAATAGCGGAGCAAGATACACCAAAAGCGATTGATGTCGCTGTCGGTTTGAATATTTCCGCTTTTAACATTGGCATTGCTTTGGGCTCAGTTGTTGGTGGACACGTTGTTGAAACCCTAACATTGCAAGACACCGCATGGATCGGCGCAATAATTTGCAGTGCGGCGTTAGCGGCTACATGTTTAGCAGGGCACTTAGATAAACAACGTATTTGCTAAATAGCCTCAACTTCGGGTAATAAATTCATCCCCCAGCAATCATGATCTGAATCTAAGTGAGTAGTATTAAGTGAACTATCTTTTCATATAAATTGGTGGGTTAAGCTGTATGCAAACCGCTCGACAGAGCTGGATGTTTGAACGATTATGCAACTTTACTTGGTAGTTATCCTTGTTTTGTACAAGGTCCAAAGAGTCTATTTGCTCAAAGTGCAACCCAGATATGGCGTTTTATGCGCCGGTTGATTCAAAAAATGAGCCTAACATTATGGGGGGCGTAGGGCTTGTCTATTTTGTTGTTGTCCAGAACATAGAAATGAATGTCGATTTGAATTACAGCGCTACCAATAGCGCCATTAATTAATGGCTAATGCAGAATTATTATCAGGATTTGGTATGACTTCAGAAAAAATTGAACCACCAGATGGCGTGTCGGTAGAAGATTGGCATGCTTACCTCAAACATAAAAAAGAGTGGGAGGAAATGTTGATACAAAGATTCGAAAATGAATTGCAGTTTTCACCACCGCTACCGCCTTGGCTAAAATACTCTGAATATGCTGACTCAGACAGTTTATTTTGGCGAATGGGAGATGGGGAATCATACCTTTCTGATTACTTTGACGTTTACCTTAAGTATGCCAGTGAGTTTGATTTACACGAGTATAAGCAGAAGTACCCTGCGCCAAAAGATTGGGAAGCTTATTATCAAACAGATTAGTAAGCCTTTATTGTTAAATTTTAAGTGTACTTGCCAGTTCGCCGTGCTGTTGTCGGCCTGATCATAGTAATCGGTTGTTACTTTGTTTACGTCTTCTTGCATGCGCGATGACAGCTAATATACCCAAACCACCTCAAGATGCGAGCGTCGTTGGAATTAAAACCGATTTAGGCAAGGCATTGATTGCAAGTAATAGTGGTTCTATTGTTAAAATCAATAACGCAGTATAAATCGCTTTCAAACCAAACCGTTGGGCTTTTCACAGCGACTTACTCTCATCGTTGTTCCTTCTTAAAAGGGGCGGCCATTCCTACAAAGTAACGCCTTGATATTAAGCCTCTGTGAAACGCTGAATTCTGCACCTTGAGGTGGCTTGGGTATAAAGCTCTGTACAAGCATAAGAAGTACCACAATTAAAAAACGGTTTGAACGTATTACCTACCTAGACATCCATAAAAACGTATTTAACACAGCCGAGTATACCCAAGCGACCCCAAAATATAGCGCCGATTAGAATTAAAAGAATCGCCGATAGTTATACGGTGTGTTTACTTTATAGGGGCAGATAGCATACCATTTATAACACTAATTATTATCGTTACCATTTTAAGCGGTGTGTTTATGGCAAAAATAAAAGTTTTATTAATAGAAGACGATAACACCTTAAGTAATTATTTGGCTGATCTACTCGAAAAGTCAGGCTATTTAGTTGAACAATGCTTTGATGGCGAAACAGGGTTAAAGCTTGCGCAGTCACAACAGCATCAGCTGATATTGTTAGACAAAATGCTCCCCAAACTTGATGGTGTATCATTACTTAAAATTTTACGTGAGAGCAGCCAACAACCAGTGATCATGGTATCGGCAAAAGGCGCTGAAGAAGAGCGTATTTTAGGGCTAACTCATGGTGCCGATGACTATGTGGCTAAACCATTTAACACCCAAGAGTTATTACTGAGAATCGAAAGTATCCTCAGGCGTAGCTCGTCCTATACTCCTGCTAACAACCACTTTGAGATAAGTATTGATGGCCTCACACTTAATACGGCAAAACAAAGCATTTTTGTAAACGAGAACGAAATTGAATTTACGCCAATACAATTTAAGTTACTGTGGGAGCTGGTGTCGCAGCAAAACAAAATAGTCAGTAAAGCTGATTTGTATCAGGCAGTATTAAATAAAAAGTTAGGCGCATACGATCGCAGTATTGATATGCACTTAAGTCGCGTAAGGCGAAAACTCAACGAAGCAAATTGGCTTGGCGAGCGCTTACAGACGGTTCACGGAAAAGGGTATTGTTTTAAATGAATCGCAAAATTCTCTGGAAACTATGCCTTATTTTAGCAACCGGCTTGGTTGCTTTTTTTTACCTACTGCATGCACTGACTTTAAAAACAGAAGAGAGCATGAGTTTTATTGCCGAGCAACATCGCGAGCAGTTAAAACAGTGGAGTAAACAGGCTGAGCAACTTTATTTATCAGATCAACATGAGGATTTAGTGCAATGGTTAGAAAATTTACAAGCACAAGAACAAACATGGGTATCTGTTGCTAGTTTTAATGCCGTGCATATAGCGGGAGAACAAATCGAAAAAGATATTGTAGGTGGCTACCACTTTGGAAGAAGCATTGATTGGAAAATACATTTGTATTTTGAAGTAAACCCAATCATGGAGCTACCTTTTAGCCAAACAAATGCGAGTTTGCTCATTAAACTGCCTGAACGAATGCGCCCAGGAACTTACTGGCTTACAATAAAGTTTATACTGCAAGTTTTGATGCCTATGGCCGTTTTAGTTGTTTTATCCGTGATACTTTACCGACACATAATTACTCCATTACAGCAATTAGATAAAGCGACCTCGGCCTTTAGCAAGGGTAACTTTAAAGTCAGAGTTGGCAAGCATTTAGGACATCGTAAGGATGAACTATCTCACTTAGCGTCTACATTTGATCAAATGGCGAGCCAAATTGGTGAGCTTATTGCCAGTCAACGGCAATTAATATCGGACTTATCTCATGAATTACGCACCCCACTTACACGTTTAGATATTGCAGTAAATAGTTTTGATTTAAATAATGCTCAGCAGCACCTAGGGCGCATAACACGTGAGTCCCATCATATTCGTAAATTGGTTGAAGATACGCTCACACTCGCGTGGTTAGAAAACGAAAAACCGATTATTAAGCAAGAAGACGTTGATTTAGTTGATTTACTCGATGTACTTGTTGAAGACGCTAAGTTTGAATTTCCTGATCGTCGCATTATTGTAGAGTCGCCAAATAATGCGGTAGTTAACAACAGTAGTCATAGGGCTTTATGCCCTGCTATTGAGAATATCATCCGTAATGCGCTGCGCTTTACACCATCGGGTAAGCTCGTACAAATCAAGATAGCAAAAGAGGCGACTCATTATTGTATTGAAGTGATTGATCAAGGCCCCGGTATTGAAGAGCAATATTTGCAAAGAGTATTTGATCCTTTTTTTCGTATTGATAACTCACGCATGGCAGAAAATGACAGCTTTGGGTTAGGTTTAGCGCTTGCTAAGCGGCATTTAGCGAGTGTTAGAGCTGATGTGCGTTCAGAAAATCAATCACAAGGAGGTCTAAAGGTTTTGATAATGATTCCTATTTCTTAAATGTAACAATTGTAAAAGTCGTATCCCTACAACGCTTAAATGGTAATAATTCTTACTTAAGCATTCATCAGTTATTTGAGATATAAGTCATGTCATCTGTATCAACTAGAAAAGTACGTTTAAAAACCAGTATTGCCAGTGCCATTTTGGCTGCACTTTGTAGCGCTAATGTTTATGCTGAGGAAGCTCTTAGCGAGAAAAAAACCAAAAAGATTGAAAAAATCACAGTTGTAGGTGCAACAACAAATTCAGAGATCACACCTACTGAATTAGAAAACTACCAAGCAAATGATTTAGGTGACATTTTTCGTCATACCCCTTCCGTTACTATTGGTGGCTCATTAGGCATTGCCCAAAAAATATTTGTACGCGGTATGGAAGACTCAATGGTGAATGTAACAGTTGATGGCGCGCCACAAACGAGTACTTTATTTCATCATATAGGCCGTGTTGCCATAGAGCCTGAATTACTTCGCAGTGTACAAGTGCAAGCGGGCGCCGGTGAAGCTACATCGGGAACCGGCGCAGTGGGCGGTGCAATTCGCTTTAAAACCAAAAATGCTGACGACATGCTTGCCAATGGTGAGCAATTTGGTGGCATGATCAAAGCTAATTATTTCTCAAATGACGGGCATAAAGAAAGCGTTTCTTTATACGGCAAAGTAACGGATTCTATTGGTGTATTAGCGTCGTACGTTAATGTAAGCCGAAATAATATGGATGATGGCGATGGGGAAGAGCTTTATGGTACAGCATCAGATCAAGAGTTAGGTTTTATAAAAATTAGTGCTGATCTAACAGATAATCAAGACCTTACCCTCAGTTATGAAATTCGCAAAGAAGAAGGTGAATTTGGTAAGCAGACAAACTGGGCGCCATTAAAAGGCGATCCATTATTTGAATCATGGGGTGAGCGAGAAACCCTTGTTTTAAACCATGCTTGGTATTTAAACAGCCTTGTTAACCTTGAAACGACTTTGTACCAAACAGAGTCATCGTTTAAGCGAGAGCTTTTTACATGGGATGCATCAATACAAACCACCGGCTTTGATATTCGTAATACCAGTGACATAGGTGATCATTCAATTACGTATGGAGTTGAACAAAAAGTTGATAAAGTTCATTCATCCTCTTATGAAGAGTTTGGGGGTGTTTTTGATGAAAAAGGCACAGTAACAGGTGTATACGCGCAAGATCATTGGCAAATTAGCGACGAATTAATATTGAGTTTTGGTGCGCGTTACGATGCTTATGAACTTGATCACGATGGTATTGAAGCTAATTGGATAAAAGTAGAGGGTAAGTGGGTTGTTGAAACCGATGCCAATGGCAAGCCGGTTACATCAATTGATAGCTTTTCAACAGATAAACAAGATGGCTTTAGCGGTAATATTGGCTTTGAATACAGCTTTACAGATTCACTAAAACTGTCGGCGGGTTACGCACAAGCATTACGTGGCAGACAAGTTGCCGATGCCTTTACTGTGGGTGAGCTCAGTCATAATGAAAACCTATCAGCTGAAGATGTTGAGAACACCGAGTTGGGTTTAATTTATAACGACGGGACTTGGTTATTTGAAGCATCCGCTTATTTAAGCGTAATTAACGGTGTGGTATTTGATAAATTTAAAGGCCGAGAAGGTGTTTTCTATGAAAATATCGGTGATTTAGAAACAAATGGTATTGAGCTGGTGGCCGGTTATCAAGCGGGTGACTTTGACGTTATCGTTAGTTATAACCACAATAATGTTGAATTAAATAATGCCCCATTTGTTTGGCCTGATGCAAATGACCCATCAGGTTATAGCACAGTTGTGTTAGATGGTGTTGACATGTCAGCTTATGAATTTGGTGGCTTAGGTAACTCTGCTGCAGATTCATTTAACATAAATTTTAACTACGATCTGAGTGAGCAAATTAAACTCGGTATGAGCTATAACCATGTCGCTAGTTTGAATGATATTGACGTATTCTATCGGTCAATGGAATTAGAGTGGGTTACTCAGCTAGAGACAATCAATAAACCAGGCTACGACGTTGTTGATGCCTACATTACTTATGAGCCACTTAATAATCTTAGGTTTGATTTATCAGTACAAAATTTATTGGATGAATCTTACATAAGTCACGGCAGTGTTGCCGATTATGGAAGTATCACTGGTTATGAAAATGTTGTAGGAATTAAAGAGCGAGGGCGAGATATTCGTCTAAGCGTTTCATATAAATTTTAATTTTAGTGTAATTAGAACTTAAAGAGCGTAGCTATTTAAGTTCTTTATATACTCAAGCCACCTCAGATGTAAGTTTCAAGTGGAATTAAAGAGGGCGATTAAGGCAATGTATTGTTGCAAATTAACGCCTAGATTTTAAGCCCCTGTGAAAAGTTAAACTTACATCTTATCGTCACTTGAGTATACTTTTTTGGTCTTTATATGAACCTTACAACAAAACACCTTGCTGCCTTAAATATAACTTGTCGAGTGCTTATTGCCCTGGTTGGAGGTTATGTATTAGCAGCTTTGAGCGCAATACTCGTTGCACTTCTTTTACCTGGCGACATTATAAACTCCATTGTGAGCGCCCTAATGCTGAGTTTTATTATCTACACCGTAACCGTACTTTATGTATTTGCCACTAAAACAACCCTGCGCGCAGGTATCAGCGTATTTGCTCTTTGTATTTTAATGTACTGCTTTGTTCGTCATTTAAATGGGATTGCGGTGTTATGAAACCCAGGTTTAGGCAATCAATGAGTTGGTTACATACATGGGCGGGCTTTGCCTTTGGCTGGCTACTATTTTTTATATTTGTAACAGGCAGCGCTGGCTATTTCGAGAATGAAATCGATCGCTGGATGAAGCCTGAAATAGCCATTGTTAATACACCAATAGATGACTTTACTATACTCAATAAGGCACAACAGCAACTAAACTCGTTAGCAGGTGATGGAGCACAGTGGTATATCAGTTACCCATCCATACGTGATCCACATATCGACATTTCGTGGTTACAGTTAGCAAATACTGAGTTAGGTATACCAAGGCAATGGCACGAAAAAAACCTTGATCCTTACACTAATAACGCTATTTCGAGTCGAGAAACAAGCGGGGGAGAAACCTTATACCGCTTACATTATAACTTACATTACGTGCCCATTATGGTTGGCTATCTTGTGACCAGCTTAGCAACCTTGTTTATGTTGATAGCTTTAGTGACGGGAGTGATCATCCATAAAAAGATTTTTATTGAATTTTTTACCTTTCGAACAGGCAAAGGACTAAGAGCGTGGTTAGATATACATAATATTTTTAGTGTACTGCCATTACCTTTTCATTTAATGATCACTTACAGCGGGCTTGTTTTATTAATGGGCATATCGTTTGCGCCCGTGATTGATGCAACCTATGGGGAGGGTAAAAAAATACATCGTCAGTTTTATGATCTGTTTCAAGTAGAAGATCAGCAACAACAATTTATTGAATTAAATACAGCTGATTTATCCCTTGAAACAGCGCTAAAAGACGCCAAAGTACGTTATAAAAATCAAGCTATAAGTTATCTAGGGTTAATTGATCGACATACATCGCAACCAAGCTTTGAGGTATGGCTTGATGCGAATGAAGGGATCGAGTTTGCAACTCTGATCACCTATCGCATAGTTAATGAACGGGTACAAATAGCGCAATCAATAGGTAAAACTCATAGCGCTGCACAAGTATATGACATATTAGAACATTTACACGAAGGACTATTTGCAGGTACTTACCTACGCTGGCTGTATTTTATATCAGGGCTATTAGGCGCAGGAATGATAGCAACAGGCATGATTATTTGGGTTAATAAGCGTAAAAAACAGCAAACGAGATTGATTAACGTAATAGATAAACTCAATGCCGCAGTGATTGTTGGCTTGCCCATTGCCATAGCCTGTTATTTTTTAAGTAATCGCTTATTACCGTCAGCAATGCCTGACCGCGCTGAATGGGAAATGCACAGTTTATTTATCGCTTTTGCATTGTGTGGGGTTTTTTGTGCCCTAAGAGTTGCAGATAAAGCTTGGCAAAATATGCTGTGGGTAGCGGCAGCGCTCTACGCATTTATACCCCTATGTAATATGTTAACTACAGAGCACAACTTGCTTTTAAGTGCACAAAAAGGAGATTGGCTAATGCTTGGTTTTGACTTAAGCATGCTGCTTTTTTCCGCGTGTTTCGCTTTTTCAGCCGTATTACTACAAAAACACACGAGTAAAATAGCCATTTAGATTGCATTTAAATATATAAAATAGAGGTTTTTTAAACATGTTGATTTTAGCACAAATACTGCTGCAACTAATTGGTTTTGCATTATTAAGCCTTTCAATCCCTCGGCATTTTAGTCAGGTATTTCAGCATACATCGCGCCCAACCAAGCGCACTGTTTTGGCGCTGAGATGCGGTGGTTACGCTTTCGTTATTTTAGCCGTTATAATTGCAGTAAATAGTTGGGGAGTGTCACTAGGCTTGGTTTACAGCGTAGCAACCGCCACTCTTACGGCTACTACGTTAACTGTTTTACTGGCATACATTTCAAAGCTGCTTACTGTTGTTGGTCGTGGATTTACCCCGACAACTAAGTAACATCCATAGAGTTATGATTTGCTGTAGGTCGTGGATTTATCCCGACAACAAAGTAACATCCATAGAGTTATGGTTTGCTGTAGGTCGTGGATTTATCCCGACAACAAAGTAACATCCATAGAGTTATGATTTGCGTAGGTCGTGGATTTATCCCGACAACACAGTAACATCCATAGAGTTATGATTTGCTGTAGGTCGTGGATTTATCCCGACAACAAAGTAACATCCATAGAGTTATGATTTGCGTAGGTCGTGGATTTATCCCGACAACACAGTAACATCCATAGAGTTATGATTTGCTGTAGGTCGTGGATTTATCCCGACAACAAAGTAACATCCATAGAGTTATGATTTGCTGTAGGTCGTGGATTTATCCCGATAACTAAGCAGCCACCCAAACCACAATCCAGCCATCGATAGGGCTGGGGTTAAAGTAATTTTCTATGGCTTTAATTATTAAAAAACCGCCGATGATAATTAACGTTGTGCTGTTTAGTAGCGTTGCTAATATTTCTGCGCGTTTATATCCAAGCCATCTTGAGGTGGTTTGGGTATATAGCCAAAGTGATATGAATTATTGGCGGGTTTATTACCAATTTTTCGGGCAACTAAGGCGATGAATATGGCGGCTGCATCGCTTAAGTTGTGAAGTGCATCAGCGATCAAAGATAAACTACCTGAGACAACCCCTCCAACAACTTGGGCAATAGTGAGTAGCACGTTAATGAAGACCGCTACACTTAGCTGACGATTACTTTTATCATCGTTATTATGAGCATGATTATGAGCATGATTATGTGCCATACAAAATAGTACTCTATTTAAAATATTGTTGATATTCATAATATTGGTGATATTCATACTAAAATAGCATGTGAAAATTAGCTAGCAGTTGAAAGTCGTATTTGATTATAAAAAACTCATCTTGGCTTTGCAGTGTGGTTAAGTTCTGGTATGGTTACATTTAATTACTTTTTTGGGTATGTATTTGAAACAGTCAGTGTTGTTATTATTAGCCTTTTTACTACTTCAGCCATTGCTGGATAGTTTTGATGTGGCTGATTATAATCATGTGATTAAAAATGCAGCCCAGTTACTTAATCAACAAGCACAGTTAGATACTCATTGTATTGCTAACAATGATCATGAGTTACATCAAGAAGAGCACTTTCAATTAGAGCAAGCCATTGCTGATAACGCTGATGAATCGCACTGCCATGTTTGTCATATCCCAGTTTTGTTCTCACAAGTATGGGAAAATAGTGCTTTATTACCAAGCTATGACGCTATTACCTCAGTGCAAGACACATTCATTTCACGTTTAATCACCCCTGATTTACGTCCTCCAATTGTTCACTTACTAAGTTAATTTTTTCAGACCACGCGAGTTGGTCATCGATTTTTTTAGTATGAGTACAATTTATGAACTTAAAAAAACCACTTGGGTTTGCCTGCGTGTGTGTAGCTATTTTTGTTGCGCCTGTTGTTTTAGCAAGTCCGACCCAGAAATCGAATGATTTAAATTGGTTATTGAACCATCTAAATCAGCATCCAAAAATACAAGCTGCCTATCAACAATTACACAGTGGCGAAGCTGCTGTTCGCGCCGCACAGTATGGTATTTATAACCCAAGCTTTGATTCGAGTATCGAAAAGGAAGGGGACGATAACAATTTCAGTATTGGTTTTAGTCAAACGTTTGATATTAACGATCAACAAGAGGCCCAAGTAGCAGCCGCGGAGATATCTTTATTAGCTGAACAACAAAGTATGCAGCTAGTTTACCTTACACTTGTAGAGCAAGCGTTAACCGCATTAATTAATTGGCGAAGTAGTAAAGCTGCTTTTGAACTAGCACAAGAGCAAGAATTACAACTAGAACGTTTAGTTGCCATTATTAAACAGCGTCGAGAGTCAGGTGAAGTCGGCCAGCTTGATGAACAATTAGCTTTATATTCATGGTCTGAAATCCTTAATAAAACGGCTCAGCAAGCGAGTGCCTATGCTGATGCTAAATTAGCGGTTAAAGCTATTTTACCTAATTGGAAAGAAGGAAATTCACTTTCACCTGAACGTTTATTAGCAGGTTTCAAACTCAATATAGAGAGTGATAGTGTGAACCTGCACCCACAATTTATGCTTGCTAAATTACAATGGCAACTGCAACGCCAGCAAGTGCAAGTTCTCAAAGCTGAGCGAGCTGTCAAACCTACAGTGGGTATTTCAGCCGGTAAAAATGGTGATGACAGTATTGTATCTTTAAACTTCTCAATGCCATTAAACATAGTCAATGACTTTAGTGATGAATATCAGTCTGTTGAATCATTAGCTCTGTCTAAAGAGGCTGAATATCGCGCAGTGCAACGCGCAATGACATTTCAAGCACAAGCCAGTAAAGAAGTTATGCAAGCATATTCGCAGCGTGTTAAACGTTGGCAAGCAATTAATCAAAATAATGCAGACAGTAGTCTAGTACTGATTGAGCAACAATGGCGTAGTGGAGATATTAGTACTGCCCAGTACCTAACTATGCGTCAACAACGTAGCTCAGGGTTACTTTCGGGTATTGAAATTGTTCAGCAAAGTCAATTAGCGAGCGTTAACTGGTTAACGCAAAGCGGCCAACTTAGTCAATTTATTACTACTTTCTCTCGTACTCTTACAAATGGAACAGCACTATGAAACGTTTAAATGTAACTTTTCCTGCCCTTGCGTTTATTTTTAGCAGTTTTGCTCAGGCAGCAACTGTTGAGCCTGAATACGTTGATCATACAAAATTAGGTCATAAGCATAGTGAAGCACAATTAAAAGAAATGCATGAGCATGCACCTGATAAAGCCAAACATGAGAATGAAGAGGAACATCAAGAAGCCGCGGGTCATGAGCATGAAAAAAGTGAGGTTGAGCCAAGTGAAGGTGAAGAACACGAGCAAGAAGGCGCTGTGCGTTTAACATCAACGCAAATGCGTTTAGCCAATGTACGGGTGAGTACTTTAACTAAGCGCAGTTATCAGTCACAGCTTTATGCACCAGGCGAAATCAAAGCAAATGGTTATAGTAGTTATGTACTGTCACCAAGAGTAGATTCAATTGTGGTCAAACGCCATGCTACTTTAGGGCAGCATATTAAAGCTGGCGCACCGCTTGTCACTTTATTTAGTGCTGATGTTGCCAGTGCACAAACGACTTATCGGTTAACAAAAGCAGAATGGCAACGCGTTCAGAAAATGGGCAAAGGCACCGTAAGTGAGAAGCGTATGCTCACTGCTAAGGCTGAATTTGAAGTGGCTCACAGCCAATTAGTTGCATTTGGTTTGTCGAAACAAGCGATAGCAGAAAGTGCATCAATTCCTGCAAAAAAACTTGGTGAATATACGCTATATGCTGGTACATCAGGAGCAATACTGAGTGATAGCTTTTCTCAAGGACAACGTGTTGATGCTGGTATTGAGTTAATGCTTATAGCGGATGAAAGTTTACTTTGGGTAGAAGCGCAATTATCTGCAAATCAAGTCATTGAAATTGCTAAGGGAGCAATCGCTAAAGTGAAAGTTAATCAACGATCATACCCAGCAACAGTGATCCAAGAAGCTCATACTATCGATCAAGTCACTCGTTCACGAGTTGTACGTTTAAGTGTTCAAAATGGCCAACACGTATTACACCCGGGCATGTTCAGTGATGTGTATTTTTCATTCTCAACGGATCAAAAAGTATTAGCTGTACCAGAGCAAGCACTGCTTAGAAACCCCGATGGTGATTGGGCGGTATTTGTGCAAGACGAAGATGGTGAGCTTATTTCAACAGAAGTTGAATTAGGCCAAAAGTTTGCTGACTTTCGTGAAATTAAAGGGTTGACAGAGGGCACCAAGGTAGTGACTGAAGGGGCATTTTTTGTTGCATCAGAGCAAGCTAAAGGCGGCTTTGATCCGCATAACCATTAGGAGCTAACAGTATGTTTAATAAAATAATAGATAGCGCTATCGCTAACAGGTTATTGGTATTGTTAGCACTGTGTGTGTTGATTGCCATGAGCGCATTAGTGATCCCAAAATTGAACCTTGATGCGTTTCCTGATGTTACTAATGTGCAAGTTGCTGTAAATACTGAAGCACCTGGTTTAGCGGCCGTTGAAGTCGAGCAGTTAATAACGTACCCAATAGAAGCAGTAATGTATGCATTACCCGATGTAGAGCAAGTTCGTTCTATTTCTAAAACGGGTTTATCGGGTGTGACTGTTGTATTTAAAGAAGGGGTAGATATTTATTTTGCTCGTCAATTAGTGTTCGAGCGTTTACAAGCTGCGAAAGAGTTAATCCCTGATGGTATAGGTTTGCCAGAAATGGGGCCGAATACTTCTGGACTTGGTCAAGTTTACCAATACTTATTAGCGGCATCTCCTGAATCAGGCCTTGATAGTATGGCGCTGCGAAGCTTAAACGATTGGATTGTAAAGTTACTAATATTACCGGTGGATGGGGTGACTGAAGTGTTGTCGTTCGGTGGTGATGTTCGTCAATATCAAGTAAATCTTAATCCAAATAAGTTGTTGGCTTACCAATTAGAGCAGCAGCAAGTTGTTACAGCACTTGAAGAAAATAATACCAATGTGGGTGGTTGGTATATGAACCGCGGCCAAGAGCAACTCGTTATTCGTGGTACAGGGTTGTTTAATGCAGGCTCCAAAGGGCTGCAAGAAATTGCACAAACACCATTAAAAACCATTGATGGTAAAGTGATCACAATCGCAGATGTCGCACAGGTATCGCTAGGCAGTGAGATCCGCCAAGGTGCTGCAACAATGAGTAAAAAAGATGCTCAAGGAAATATTCAATCATTAGGTGAAGTTGTAACGGGGGTTGTATTAAAACGTATTGGTGCAAATACCAAACAAACAATTGATGGGATAAGTTCGCGTATTGAGTTGATTAATCAGGCATTACCAGAAGGGGTGACGTTTGAACCATTATACGACCAAGCTGATTTGATCACTAAAGCGGTTGATACAGTAGTTGATGCACTGTTACTCGCATTCATTTTTATTGTTGTGGTGTTGGCGTTTTTTTTGATGAACCTTCGCGCGACTCTGTTGGTGTTACTGTCGATCCCTATTTCAATTGGAATGGCATTGTGCGTTATGGCGTGGTTAGGCTTATCTGCGAATCTAATGTCACTAGGTGGCATTGCAGTGGCAATCGGTATGCTGGTGGATGGCTCTGTGGTTATGGTTGAAAATATTTTTCGCCATTTAACTAAGCATGCTGACGATACGCAAACGCAGCACTCAGCTGCCGATTTGATCACGCTAGCTGCTAAAGAAGTTGCAAGACCGGTATTTTTTGCGGCATTAATTATCTTAGTTGTTTTTATGCCACTGTTTAGCTTTGAAGGGGTGGAGGCTAAGTTATTCCAGCCAATGGCGATAAGCATTATGTTAGCAATTATTGCAGCTGTAATAGTCGCGCTTGTTATCGTTCCTGCTATGGCTGTGTATTTATTTTCTAAAGGCGTGACCGTTAGGCGTAGTGTAATACTTGAGCCATTAGATAACGCTTATAAAGTAAGCTTACGTTGGGCGATGAGTGCTCGTAAAACAGTTATATGTGCTGCGGCTGGGTTAGTTGTCATTGCAGCCGTGTTGATACCACAATTAGGGACTGAATTTGTGCCTGAATTAGAAGAAGGCACTATCAACTTACGCGTTACGCTTGCGCCTTCAGCCAGTCTTGAAACTGCACTTATGGTTGCTCCAAAGCTTGAAGCAATACTGTTAGAGTTTCCTGAAGTTGAGTATGCCTTAAGCCGAGTGGGTCGCCCTGAAGTGGGAGGTGATCCGGAGCCAGTAAACAATATAGAAATTTATCTTGGCTTAAAACCGGTGAGTGAATGGCAATCGGCTAGTAACCGTGCGCAATTACAAGTGCTTATGGAGCAAAAATTAGAGCAGTTCCCAGGTTTACTCTTTAACTTCTCACAGCCAATTGCAACCCGTGTTGATGAGCTACTATCTGGTGTTAAAGCGCAATTAGCGATCAAGCTATTTGGGGCCGATTTAGATGTGCTCGTGACGAAAGGGCAAGAAATAGAACAAGCAGTAAAAGGTGTTGCTGGTGCAAAAGATGTGGCAATGGAACAAATTGCAGGTGAAGCGCAGTTAGTGATCAAACCAAACCGCCAAGCGTTGTCTCGTTATGGGTTATCTGTAGGCAATTTAATGTCGATCGTGCAGCAGGGGATTGGTGGCACATCGGCAGGACAAATTATCAATGCTAATGAACGCTATGATATTTATGTACGGATTGCTAAGCAATTTCGTGATTCGCCAGAATCAATAGAAGATTTACGCTTGTCATCACCTAGTGGCGCTATCGTCAGAGTGGGTGATGTTGCAAGCGTTCAAATTGAATCTGGCCCACCGCAAGTTCGCCGAGATGATGTACAACGCCGCGTAGTTATTCAAGCCAATGTACTAGGGCGCGATATGGGCTCGGTAGTTGAAGATATTCGCAGTGTTATTGCACAGCAAGTTGAACTTCCTCCCGGTTATGGGGTGAATATTGGTGGCCAATTTGAAAATCAGCAACGAGCACAACAGCGTTTATCAATAGTTGTGCCTATTTCTTTGGCATTAATTGCTTTACTGCTTTATTTTGCTTTTGGTTCAATCAGCCAAGCTTTACTGATCTTAGTTAACGTACCTTTAGCTGTTATTGGTGGCGTTGTTGCTTTATATATTTCAGGGCAATATTTGTCTGTACCAAGCTCTGTAGGCTTTATAACCTTGTTTGGAGTTGCAGTACTTAATGGTGTCGTGATGGTCGAAAGCATTAATAACCGTGTTAAAGCGGGAGATAGCTTAAACGAGGCTGCGTTTAATGGTGCATTATCGCGATTACGCCCAGTATTAATGACGGCATTAACATCAGCTCTAGGGTTGATCCCAATGTTGTTATCGACAGGGATTGGGGCTGAAATTCAAAAACCATTAGCGACGGTGATTGTAGGTGGTTTATTTACGGCAACGTTTTTAACATTATTTGTGTTGCCGGTATTATACGCGAAGTTTAGCCAGCAGCAATTACTACTAAGCAGTGAATCATAGAGTGCATTATGAAAATTATTGCTCAGAGAATGAGTTATAAAATTGCTTTGTATGATCAACGTTTATTTTAAAGTCATAACACAAGGCGTGTAAACTTACGTCTTGTGTTACACATAAAACGACGAGCGAATATAGGTAACTGTGAAAGCTGCTGGTATAAAGTTAAAAGTCCTTAGTTAAAAGTTAACACTGCAATTACGCAGTCATTTTCATGCGCGTAATTTAGGCTTAAAAGTAAAAATAGCTCATTTAATGGGTGAAATGAAAGTAACGCAGTAGTAAAAGATAAATTCATAACCTAAAAAGTAAATTTAGTGGAACGGTTGTGTTTGTTAAATTTAGATGGCTGTCTTGTTTTTGTTGATCATTGGTGTTGTTCACTCTTATTTAGGTGAAAAGTATTTATTAACTCGTTTGTTTCGAAGAGGTAACTTACCTAAATTATTAGGCAGTGATTGGTTCACGAAACGGGTTTTAAGGTTCGCTTGGCATTTAACTACGTTAGCTTGGTGGGGATTTGCTGGTATTTTGTATGTTTTATCAAACCCAAGTGTAAATATTAATAATGAAATCCTTACAATAATTGCTACTGTATTTGCTTTAAGCGGTATTGTTTCACTTTTATTTACTCGAGGTAAACACTTGTCATGGCTGTTCTTTTTTATAATAGCAGCAATAAGTTATGGTGCAGCATACAACCACTAACACGCCCTGAGCTGGACAGCAAACACAAAAATTCACTTTCCACCGCAAATTTTAACAGCGCTAATCCCTTGTTTTTCAATGCCAGCGAGCTGATGACTGTCGTTCTTTATTTATAAGTGTGCTTTTCCTTGCAATAAATAATTAGCTGGGTATCACCTAAGTGACACTCTAAACTGTGTATGTAAGTTTCGATTTGCCCAATAGATCTCGGTAAGGTTAGCAAAGCGTGAGACCTCTAAGCCTTTTATTTTGTGCCTATTGCAGGTAGTGTAAGCCGATGGATAGAGATTAATACCGTTTTCTCAGATCTTATAGATAATTGATTTTACGACAACCCCGGAGTCTGCGTATAAAAAATTACTTTTGGTGATCAACAAACACGATTATTTTGGCTCACATATTGGTGATCAACATAAGTATCTTCCATGATCAAGAGTGATGAGTAAATACATTAATTTATAGTACGGAATAACTATAAGTTGCTTAAAGTTAGTGCTAAAAGGTTTGTTTTTCAAAGTACGGCAATAAATTTAACTAAAGGATAAATTGTGGTAAAAAAAGTAATAGGATGTTCATTTTTGACTCTCGCTTTATTAGGCTGTGGAAATGATAAAGAGAGTAATAATAAATATTCAGGAATTTGGCATGAAGCAGGGAACCAAGAAAGCATTATTAAAATAATGAATAATGGTGATGTAATTCGATATGAATGCTCACTTAGTGGCAGCTATAGTCAAATAACTGATGATACCAGTATGAAAGTTGTTGGGAATAATTTAATTATAATTTCCAATGGTCAGACTTTCACTTTTTCTTTAGATATTAAGAATGRCATTTTAACTACAACGAGTGAGACTGATGGGCCAGAATCTTTAGAGCGACTAAACTCCATTCCTGATACATGTAATGGAAATGCTATGAAAATAGTATACATATCCTCTACAGATATATACGAAGGTCAAGACACCTCTTTTACAATTGACTTGAACTATAGGTTATTGGAGCCTTCAGCTACTATGAATGTGTTCTTTTCAGGAGAAAATGATGTATATTTTTCTCCTGATGAACCCTCAATAGACATCACACAAGCTGCTAATGGGAGTAGTTCAATTACTGTGAATCATGAGCCTATAGATTTAGAAGGTGCATCGCCATATTATTTAAATGTTTTAATGCAGCCATCTGAC
>NZ_LHPH01000062.1:0-1197 GCF_001298125.1 Pseudoalteromonas porphyrae
TTTCGCTTAACTTTCGCTTAACTTCACGCATGATAGTTGTATGGTGTCGATTTAATAGCTTACCAATGGATCGGCAGCTTTCGCCACTATTGAATCGATAGTAGATAGCTTTTCGTTCGAAACTGTTAAGATGTTCGTAAGACATTCTGAATTCCCTCGATAATGAGTTTGGTCGCACTTACTACATTAGCAAATATTTCAGAATGTCATATTTATTGGTGGGTTATGGTCAGTGGTGCACTTGCATAATGAATTCGGGACAAAGATAAAAACAAAGATGACACCCATTCTAAAGTTTGTACCTACATGACCGCAGGTGGGAGAGTAATGGCTAAGTTTGACTATTCAGCATTTAAAGCAGCATCTGCTCTAGATGGCTCAATCACGCAAAAAGGTTTTTTATATCGCCACGACGGGGTTGATTGGGTTAATAATGGCGGGGAAATGGCAAAGGATGATAGGTATAAATGGCTAAACTAAATATTGTTTTTTATAAATTATCACTGTGTTTACTTGTTTTCGGATGTTCTGATCTAGAAGCAAGACCAAATAAAACTAGTATTTTCGAAATATTAGGTAATAGAGCATCTTTTCAAGATAAAGAAGTTATTTTACAAGGTGTAATATCATCTCAAAGTAAAGACCATTTTTTATTTCCAAATAAAGAGTCTTATGAGTTTTATGACTATGGTGCTGCTCTCTCTTTATCGCTTAATTTGCCAGAGGACAGCTTAAGAAAATTAGAAGGTAAGAGAGTTTCTATTCATGCTTTTTTTTCTTACAAAGAAAATGGAAAGCTAACGGGTAGCTTAAATGAAGTGAAAAGCGTATCGATACTACCAGATAGAAATGGGGTGATTAAAAGGTTTAGCTTTACAATGAAACAAAGATGACACCCATCCTAAAGTTTGCTTTCGGTGAATAATTAAGATGGGTGTCAACTTAAATTAGTTTTTTTTTCCCGAATTCAGGTTCCAAGTGCACCAAACCTTAAATCACTAATTAATAAAGACTTCTTCAGCTGTCTGATAATTTAGTATTTTCCTTGGGCGAGTATTAATTTTCATTACAACCTCTTGGAGTTGTTCATTAGTTATAGTTGAAAAATCAGTTTTCTTTGGGAAATAACGCCTGATCAGACCGTTTGTATGTTCATTTGTTCCTCGTTGCCACGAACAATAAGGATCAGCAAAATAA
>NZ_LHPH01000063.1:0-1195 GCF_001298125.1 Pseudoalteromonas porphyrae
AATATGATCGATTAGATCATCGATTGATACTGCAATTCTTCATGACCAAGTACATCATATCCCGACAACAACCAATCCAATTGCCCAGGACTGAGTTCAAATTCTTGCAAACTGACTTTGCTTGGCCATTTGAACTTTTGTTTTTCTAAGCGCTTGTACCACAAAGCAAACCCCGTTTTATCCCAGTAAACCAGCTTGAGTTTATCTTTCGATTTATTGCAGAACAAAAATAATGCGCCAGTATAAGCATCACGTTCAAGCTCGCTTTCAACGAGTGCGACCAGACCATCAATGGACTTTCGAAAATCCACGGCGTCACGATGCAAGTAAATACGCGCGGGTTCAACAAACATTTTCATAAGGCAAGCTCACGTAATAATTGACTCAAATAAGCGACAGGCATTGTGGGTGGGAAGCTAATTTTCACGCTGCCGATAGTAAGCATGATCGGCAGTTGCTGTTCAGTGGGGGCGATGTGTTTAGTGACTTTTGCTTGAACAAAACGACTAGATTCAGTATTAAGCTTACTTCGTGCCGCATAAAAGCTTGTTTTTGATAAAGCATGTTGCTGGCAAAACTCAGTAATAGTTAAATCGCTGGCTTGTTGTTCTTCGATAATGTTACGCCACTGCTCAAGGCTACGTATTTTTCTCATGGCTATCTCCTAATTGAAATTCAGAAATAGCTTAATCGGTTTGACGAATTACTGGCAGGTGCACTTTGCTAGACGCTTACAAAATACAAACTTTAGAGTGGGTGTCATCTTTGTTTCACGCGTCAACCCAAATTCATTATGCAAGTGCACCACTGACCATAACCCACCAATAAATATGACATTCTGAAATATTTGCTAATGTAGTAAGTGCGACCAAACTCATTATCGAGGGAATTCAGAATGTCTTAACAGTTTCGAACGAAAAGCTATCTACTATCGATTCAATAGTGGCTTTACGTGGGCAAATTAAGAATAGAGTAAGTATTAGCGAACGACCAAAAATAGTCGAAGACAGAAGCCGAATAGGTGACTGGGAAGGTGATTTAATTGAAGGCAAAAAGGGCTCTGGTTTTTTTGTAACCCATGTTGACCGTAGCTCTCGATATTTAATCGCGAAAAAAATAGAGACTAAGCAAGCTGAGTCATTCAATACGGCTACAGTAGAGATGTTTAAAGAGATTCCAGAGCATAAACAGTTAA
>NZ_LHPH01000064.1:0-1188 GCF_001298125.1 Pseudoalteromonas porphyrae
GGCCAAGACACCTTCACGTACACCATTGCAGACAGTGATGGTTTAGTATCAAACACCGCAACAGTCACCGTTAACATAGGTGCAGTGAATGACCGCCCGGTTGTTGCGAATGATGCGGTGACTACCGATGAAGACACAGTAACAAGTGTGGCCATTTTAGCGAATGATTCAGACGTTGAAGACCAAGGATTTAACGGCGCGAATGTATTGTTAGAAGATAAAGGCGATGGCGTCGGTGAATACAGCTTTGCCAGTGTAAGCGTGAATTTAGATGGTAGTTTAGCCATCACGCCAAAAGCGGATATAAATGGCGTTCACAGCTTTACTTACACAGTGACAGACAGTGAAGGGCTCGCCTCACAAGCAGCCACAGTGACACTGACGATTAACGCCATTAATGACGCACCAGTTGCGCTTGATAATACGGCGCAACTGCAAGAGGAAGGGCAGTTTGAGGTCAACGTACTGGGTAATGACAGTGACGTAGATGAGGGCGACAGTCTGGATGCAAGCAGTGTAACAATTGTGAGTGATGCAGCGAACGGGCAAACGCAAGTGACCAGTGCAGGGGCGATTATTTATACAGCCAATACCAACTTCTTTGGTGACGACAGCTTTACCTACACAGTAAAAGACAGCCAAGGTGCAGTTTCAAATGTTGCCACAGTGACGATGACAGTAACGTCAGTGAACGACAAACCCGTGGCCAGCGCACAAGCGCAAACACTGGATGAAGATGGTTCAATCTTATTGACGTTAGTCGCGACAGATGTAGACCAAGATACACTGAGCTATCGCATTGTGGATGAGGTAACAAAAGGAAGCCTAATCCAACAAAGTAATGACAGCTGGCTTTACACCCCGACAGCGAACGCGAATGGCGCAGACAGCTTTACGTTTGTGGCCAATGATGGCGAGGTTGATTCGGATGAAGTCACCGTATCATTAACGATAACCCCGATTAACGACAAGCCAACGCTCGCAGGGCAAGCAGTCTCAACAGATGAAGACACGGCCTTAACCGTGACCTTATCGGGCGAAGACATTGAAGGGCAAAGCCTGAGTTATACCGTGGTGACGGATGCGGTCAATGGCAGCGTAAGCTTAACGGGCAATAGTTTGGTGTACACACCAAACAGTGACTTTAATGGCAGTGACTCAGTCAGCGTTGTCGCCAATGACGGCGAG
>NZ_LHPH01000065.1:0-1165 GCF_001298125.1 Pseudoalteromonas porphyrae
GAGAAAAATATCCTTGCTTAACGGTTAAACATTAGGTTTAATGAATAGATAATAAATGCTGAGCAATGCAGGGATAGCTTAGATACGATAGACACGCCAATGAAATTGGTTTGATATCACTTAGGCCATAAAAAACAAATTCCCATAGCATAAACAACACCAACTCTATACACCGAGCAGGTAGCGCCTCAGTCCAACAAGCGATTATGCAACACAAACTGCGTGTCGCATAAATACTAAAATGTTAGCAGTTTCTCATCATTTAGCATTTTACATCGTAAAAATAGTTCACATCGGGAAAGGACACATGATTCGGTTAATTAGTATAAAGAATTTTAGATCTATTCAAACTCAAGTTGCTCCAATTGAAGAAATTACAACTTTTGTTGGTCAAAACGATGCTGGAAAATCGAATATTTTAAGGGCGCTTAATCTCTTTTTTAATGGAGAAACAGACCACAATACTTCCTATAACTTTAAATCAGATTTCAATATTAATGCTAAGACTTATAAGCAAAGAGCCAAAGAAATAGTAATAGAGTTAGGGCTAAAGTTACCACCAACATATAGACGTGACGGATACCCTGAAACGGTATATTGGAAAAGGGTTTGGCGCGAAAGCGGGGAACATAAACCAAGCGAAGAGATAAAATATTGCATCATAAAAAATAACAAGTTCACACAAAAATCTGATTTTCCCGCTCGAAGCAAAATAAAATCACTACTGGAAAATGTTAATTTTATATATATACCAGCCATAAAAGACAAAAATTTCTTCATTGACCTGCAAGGTAAAATATATGACGTACTTGCCCAAACAGCAGAGAGTGATCTTCACTCTTCAGCGAATAATTTTGAGACCAAAATTAAAAATGAATTTACTGAGTTATTAACGGCTATCGATACTACGTTTAATAATTGCGTATTCTCATGACTTTGATCACCGATTCTCATCAGCTTTGATCACCTGATTTATCATTTTGTAGAGCCGTTTTTAAATTAGCTTAACTGATCATCATCAGTCAATTTATTTAACTGTTTTCGTATCGATTCTCCTTTTAAGTTCAACTTAATCGAACCATGAATTAGCCTATCTAAAATGGCGTCAGCATGGGTTGATTCTCCGATCATCTCATGCCAGTTTTCCTGCGGGAGCTGACTTATT
>NZ_LHPH01000066.1:0-1666 GCF_001298125.1 Pseudoalteromonas porphyrae
CCGCGTTTGCCTTCTCGTATACAACGCCCTGTTAATTCAACCAATTCAAGGTAAGATTTAAGTTCAAACGGTAGCCCTTTTGGCATAATTTGACGTGGCATACCGGCAAAACGCAATAATTTTTTTGGTTGCTTGCCCTCTGTTGCGTTTTCAATGCGTTTTTGTACACTGGTGTAGTCAGATATTTCCGGTGTTTGCGCCATTTTTGCTCTGATTGGGTTTAAATCTACATAGGCCATACAGGCGGCAAGTGCGGCTTCATCAAGCAAGGCTTGTGACTTAAAGCGGCCTTCCCAAAATCGGCCTGTGCAGTTATCTTCCTTATTGGCTTTACGCGCAATGTCTTCATTTAATAATCGCATAAACCAACTGATACTTGCTAGCCGTTCACGGTATTGGTTTACTGTTTGACTAAAAAAGATAAGTTCAGCTTTACTTAGCTTTTCACCTTGCATGTAYTTTTGAGTAAGCAAAGTGCCCTTACAGAGTTTATGCCAACGAATAACAATCGCTTTATCATTTAGTCGATTCGCTTTTTTATCATCTACATACAGGACTAAATGAGTGTGGTTACTCATGACTGCATAGGCACACACATCAATGCAAAATGCCTTCGCCAATGTGAGTAGCTTATCTTCAACCCAGCCTCTGCGATGCTCAAAAGACTTCCCTGTAAAACGGTCTTCCCCGCACAAGAAAGCACGACGAACGCAACGTGAAATACAGTGATAATACTTTGTATCAACCAAACTTACTTGACGCCTTCTTGCAATTGCCATGTGACACCCAGATTATATTTTGCACTAACTCAAAGTTAGTGCAAAATATAAAAAATACAAACTTTAGGATGGGTGTCATCGTTGTTATCGTTGTTATTGAGATAATAAGGGATACTAAAAAATTTAGACCTATGCCCTGAATAGCAATAACACAACCACCTGCAAGAGCTAGTTTATTAATAGAAGATTTAATTCCAGCGTCCATACTTTCCTTTACTGCTAACGCCCTCGTTAATGGGCAAAATATTGTTGGCTAAAATGTTGAGGAACGAAACAGCCAACTGTTTTTTGTCCTTATTTAACAGTTTGTTATAAGTAATTTACTCTGGCTTTGTTTTACTTGTTACAACGGTAATCAAGCCTGCCAACAAAAGCCAAAATGATACTACAACCACATACGCAGTAACAGACTGGGGTAACGCTCCAAACTCTTCAATTTTGAAATGTGCCTCACCCATAGCTTTTGCAACTCCAGTCCACAAAACAGGGATATTTATCCAGAATAATAAAGGAAGGAATAATAATCCAATTTTTGTTATTGCCAATAGTGGAGGTAGGTTAAATATTAAAGATATAACCAGAAAACGTTTAATTGAGAAAGCTCTAAAATTCATCGATGACTACAATCCTTTGATTACTTAATCGTGGTAGAGCGACCCATTACTGGGCCGACCCCACACAGATCCGGACGTGCGGAACTACCGCATCCGGCTCTTCAGTTATATATTCACGCGTGTAAATCACCACGTACTTAGTACCAGTCCACATGAATAAATCGCTTACTCACTCTTGGCCGCTCTATTGCGTAATACATTAACATCTTCTTGAAATTACTCCAATTATAACTGCGCCTTCCACTTCGCCTATTCAGCCATTTATATAAGCTG
>NZ_LHPH01000067.1:0-1008 GCF_001298125.1 Pseudoalteromonas porphyrae
TCACAACTCAGTGTCATGACTTTATCGCGGTTGTTATCTGCATAGTCGCGATATTTAAAGCTCACTGACTGCTCATTCGCTGACACTAATCGCGATTCTGACATCACGCCTTTTCGGGTATAACGCGCAAGGTAACTCACTAGCTTTTCACTGTACGTTAAACAAGCTTTGCTATACACGCACCACTTTGTTGGCGTGTTTATCTTCGCGAATGAACTATCGCATTCATTGAGCGCCGCCAGCATTTTMCCTCTAAASACTGTTGATAAYGCTTTAACKGGGTATAAATAACCTTTTTCTATTTCATGCCAKTGCGCTTTATCAAGCGCACCTGCGGGTATCAAGCAATGCAGGTGAATATGCTGGCTTAAGTTCTGCCCCCACGTATGCAGTACGCTTGTCATACCTAACTGACCATGCCTCTTTCGTTTCGCAAATTTGCTCAGCGTTTGCCATGCGGCTTTAAATAAACATTGGTACAACGCACTTGGGTTGTAGTGAGCAATGATATTCAACTCATGAGGGAGCGTAAAAACAAGGTGGAAATACCGACACGGTAATAAATCCTCTTGTTGTCTTTGCACCCATTTAGCCGTGGCCATACCTTGGCAACGTGGGCAATGCCTATCTCGACAACTACATCCAATTTGTTGTACTTCACCACAGCTATCACATTGCCATGCTTGGTAATGTGATAGCTGTTCTGCATGATTGAAGGTGTTGGCAGACACGTAACTGCTGATAACTCATTATGTGGTGCTGCCGATAATTCCCAAGGCCAGAATTTAAAATATCAGCGAGGTGCAAGCCGCTCATTGGTTTCCCCAACTTGCGAGTAAATCAATGCCACCATGCCCTAATTCAGGTAACCAGTGTAAGTAACTTTGCGTGGTTCTAATGTCACTGTGACCAAGCTGGTGTTGCAGTTGATGAAGTGGCATACCTGATTCAAGTTGATGTGTTGCATAAGCATGGCGTAAGGCATGTGGATTACAGTGCGCTAAACCA
>NZ_LHPH01000068.1:0-961 GCF_001298125.1 Pseudoalteromonas porphyrae
GCTTTTTGCTGCCTAACGGTGAATTTTTCACTGACCGATTTACCTTTGATGGCTTGCTCAATACCATAGAGTTTGCGAATAAGGTTAAGTGCTACATCCGCTTTAACGGTTTTTTTATTATTGCCTTTGGCCTCGATGAACTTACGGCGTATATGAGCTAAGCACGCAACCAGTGTTGCCTTCGTTTGCTCGTATGCTTTGTAGCCGTCAACGTGCATGTAGCCTTGATAACCGTCAAGAAAATCAACCACACAGTGGGCCGCGCGACTATTATGATAATCAAACAAGACAATATTAGTGCCTTTACCCGGCTTATCATCGCCACAACAATACAGCCACATATAGCTGGTCGCTTTCTCTGCGTTAATAACGTTTAACGAGGTTTCATCGCCATGAATAACCGCTTGAGATAACAAGATTTCTTTTAAGCGCTGATAGAGCGGTGACAACAATTCAGCGCAGCGTAACATCCAGCTCGACATGGTTTGCCTGCTCAACTCAATACCGATATCAGAAAATAACGTTTCTTGGCGATAAAGCGGCAAGCCAAACTGGTATTTACACATGATTATTTGGCTCAGTAAACTGGGGGTGGCGATGCTTTTTGGAATGGCTGTTGCGGGCATTAGGGCGGTTTTCACTACACTTTCAATCCCTTCTCGCTCACAGTGACGGCACGTATATTTAGGGCGAATAGTTTTGATAACCTTGATATGCGCTGGCACAAATTCGAGTATTTCACTGCTGCTTTCACCCATTTTGTGAAGTGGGCTTTGACAGCAATTACACACTTTTTCATCCTCATCAAGGTCAACAACCACCTCGACTCGTGGTAACTGTGCTGGCAGTGGCCGGCGTTTCGGTTTGGCTTTTTCTTTCTTTACTAAGGGCGATGTGGCCAATAGCGCTTTATCATGTTCATCAAGAATGTCTTCTGCTTCATTGAAGAGCTCTCCAGCAC
>NZ_LHPH01000069.1:0-881 GCF_001298125.1 Pseudoalteromonas porphyrae
TCGCTTAACTTCACGCATGATAGTTGTATGGTGTCGATTTAATAGCTTACCAATGGATCGGCAGCTTTCGCCACTATTGAATCGATAGTAGATAGCTTTTCGTTCGAAACTGTTAAGATGTTCGTAAGACATTCTGAATTCCCTCGATAATGAGTTTGGTCGCACTTACTACATTAGCAAATATTTCAGAATGTCATATTTATTGGTGGGTTATGGTCAGTGGTGCACTTGCATAATGAATTCGGGTTTGTTGTTGTACGTAATTTAGGCTTTAGAGTATTAATAACTTATTTAATGGATGGAATGAAAGCAACCCATTAATAAAAAGTAAATTCATAACCTAAAAAGTAAATCTAGTGGAATAGTGATGTTGGCTCAATTAGAATGGCTGTCTAATTTGTTGTTGTCTTGGCTTTGCCTTTTACTGGGCAAAAGATGCGCAAGGAAAACCTCGACTTAGGCGGCGCACAGGGGCTGAAAAGCACCGCGCCAGCATGAGCGAGTTTTACCAATACATCAAAGCCAAACGGTCAACCAAGCTCAACACGTGGATGCCCCAACTGAAACGCAAACTGATGGGATACCGAAATTACTTTGGCCTGCCAGACAATAGCCGTAGCCTAGATAGACTGTACAGCTATGTGCTGCACAGCTTATATAAATGGCTGAATAGGCGAAGTGGAAGGCGCAGTTATAATTGGAGTAATTTCAAGAAGATGTTAATGTATTACGCAATAGAGCGGCCAAGAGTGAGTAAGCGATTTATTCATGTGGACTGGTACTAAGTACGTGGTGATTTACACGCGTGAATATATAACTGAAGAGCCGGATGCGGTAGTTCCGCACGTCCGGATCTGTGTGGGGTCGGCCCAGTAATGGGT
>NZ_LHPH01000070.1:0-851 GCF_001298125.1 Pseudoalteromonas porphyrae
TATTCAAGGTTTACTTCGCTGTTAAAACCACTGTCTGCGGTAAATTTGATTGTGTGTTTGTCTGCGGATTTATCTGTGTTCAGTTTATCTAACTGCTGTTTTAATTGTTTAACCGCTGGCTGTAAGGTTTGTTGCTCACCCACTGAGCCCCATGCCTGTGCTTGCAGTATAACTTGGTGCTTGTCGTCATTTATTGCTATCCCGTTGTAGCCTTGAATTGTGCCTTTCGAGGTGGTCATTTTCGCGCTATCAGGGTCGGTAATATTGCTTTTAATGGGCTTGCCTTTACTGCCTGTTTTTTCTTTGTGTGTGGCGAGAAAGTCTGTGATTTTCTCTGCGCTTTTATCCAGTTTTTCTTTTTGCTTTAAGTCTTGTTCAATGAACTCATCGCCCAGTCCATCTTGCGATTGGTGACGCTCAATAATACGTTTGCTTGCACGTTCTAATTTTGCTTTTTTACGCCCTAGCTCATCGAATGTGCCGCTCCATTCCTTGCTCGCATTTGATTTTAATTTACAGCCATCAATCGCAAACATGTTGCGGCCTATCAAGCCTTCTTCATCACATATCATCAGCACTTGCGTGAACAGCGGTTCAATCTGYTCATGCATTTTCGCCACGAATCCCGCTATCGATGTGTAATGAGGTTGAATATCGCCCGACACACTCATGAACAAAATATTGTTCTCACAGGCCTTGGCTATTCGGCGGCTACTAATTAATCCATGCGCATAACCGAGTAAAATAATCTTTAACATCACCGTGGGCGGATACGCTGCCGCGCCTGTTTTGTCGTTGTTATACCACGCGTCAAAGCCCGACAAGTCGAGTTTATTTTCGACAATATAACA
>NZ_LHPH01000071.1:0-816 GCF_001298125.1 Pseudoalteromonas porphyrae
A
Source organism: Pseudoalteromonas porphyrae (assembly GCF_001298125.1). Lineage (NCBI taxonomy): Bacteria > Pseudomonadati > Pseudomonadota > Gammaproteobacteria > Alteromonadales > Pseudoalteromonadaceae > Pseudoalteromonas > Pseudoalteromonas porphyrae. Next base: position 2 of record NZ_LHPH01000071.1, read on the forward strand.
TTCAAGGCTACAACGGGATAGCAATAAATGACGACAAGCACCAAGTTATACTGCAAGCACAGGCATGGGGCTCAGTGGGTGAGCAACAAACCTTACAGCCAGCGGTTAAACAATTAAAACAGCAGTTAGATAAACTGAACACAGATAAATCCGCAGACAAACACACAATCAAATTTACCGCAGACAGTGGTTTTAACAGCGAAGTAAACCTTGAAWACATGGCGAAAAGTGGCTTTGATACTTATATTGCGGATAACCAATTTAGAAAACGAAACCCGCTGTTTAAAGACAGTCAAACGTATGAAACAGAGCAAGAAAAACGCCGACTAAAACGCAGTAAAGGCAAGCCACGGTTATTTACCTCAGAGGACTTTCATTATGATGAAACAACCCAAACCTGCCTCTGCCCCGCAGGCAATGGTATGTGGCGAAGCGGGGTTAATGTAAAGAGTCACAATCAAGAATACACGCGATTCTGCGGTTACTTAAAAGATTGCAAAGTATGCCCACTGCAACAGCAATGCATGCGAAAGCCACCAATAAAAACAGGRCGGCAAGTACAGTTTAAAAATGATGAATCACGTAAAAAGCTAAGCTATATCGACAAAATGAAAGTTAAAATAGACAGTCCAATGGGGCGACGGCAGTACAGCAGACGACTTGGATGTATAGAGCCCGTGTTCGGGAATATTACAGTCAATAAAGGCATGAACAAATTGACCTTACGCGGACAAACGAAAGTGAATGCGCAATGGCAACTGTATTGCCTTGTTCATAATCTAGAAAAGCTGAGAAACACGATACATTAATAAGGG
>NZ_LHPH01000009.1:0-147455 GCF_001298125.1 Pseudoalteromonas porphyrae
AACGCTTGATTGGCTTGGATAACCAAAGAGTGGTAGAAGGTATTTACCATATCCAAACACTTAATAATTATATGATGCGCTGGAAGGCATGGTTAAGACGTTTTAATGGCATTGGTACAGACTACATTGAGAATTATTTAAGCTGGTTTAGGTTTATGGAAGATAACACTGAGTATTCAGATCAAACATGGATAAAAGAGGCATTATGATATGAATTTTTAATACCCACACTCAACTACAACATAGCCTATTACATACAGTTCAACTAAGGTTGATATTTTATGACTCGCGCAAGAAAAAAGCTGATTGATTTAGCATCGACATCTTATTATCACTTAATCTCACGATGCGTGAGACGTGCATTCTTGTGTGGTGATGATAAATACACAGGTAAAAACTTTGATCACCGTAGGGCGTGGTTGGTAGAGCGAATTAAGTTATTAAGTAGCGTGTTCGCTATTGAGATTGCCGCCTACGCGATTATGAGCAATCACTACCACCTTGTTGTGAACGTCAATAGACGTCAAGCACTTGATTGGTCAGATGATGAAGTAATTGAACGCTGGTATCAACTTTATAACGGCCATGTTTTAGTCGACCGCCATTTAAATGGTGAGCAGTTAGATAAGCCGAGTTTGCTCTTTTTCAATGAGATCATCGCTAAATGGCGCGCAAGGCTTTATGACATCAGCTGGTATATGAAAAACCTCAATGAGTACATTGCCCGCGAAGCCAATAAAGAAGATAACTGCACGGGCAAGTACTGGGAAGGGCGCTATAAGTCACAGGCATTATTAGATGAAACCGCAGTACTCAGTTGCATGGCCTACGTTGATTTGAATCCTATCAGAGCAAACATAGCCGATACGCTTGAAGACAGTGATTTTACCTCAATTCAAGAGCGTATAGCACATTTCAAAGCCTTTACCACAGACACGGTCAAATCAAATAACCCCCTCAAACAAAAAGATACTGTTCAACATGAAAGTCAACCAGCGCAGTTAAAGCCATTTGGTGGTAATCATATTAAAGGCACGATCCCCTTTGCCTTACTGGATTACATTGAATTAGTCGACTGGAGTGGCCGCCAGATAGATCCAAAGAAAAAAGGGCATATCAACAAAAGCATTCCAAAAGTGCTCCTAACGTTGAATATAGAAGAACCGCAATGGCTTGAATCCATTCAACGTTTCAGGCAGCAGTACTCAAATTTTGCAGGCAGCAAACAACGGTTAAAGCAGCAAGCCGCCAGCAACGATGTAAAATGGTACAAAGGCGCAGGCTGAACAGTTGCATCTTTATTGGTTTGTTTAAAAAACACCTTATTAAACAAAGTGATGATCTAGCTTTGCCTTTATTTACCCAAAATTCCTTCAAATCAACTCAATTCTAAGTTCTGTAACTAATAGTGTGGAAAAAAGAATGATTCGGTTACCTACGATGGTAGAGGTGCAAAATTTTCTGGCAAAATATATGCCTGTCCTTTTTTACTCCGTGAGAAAAATATCCTTGCTTAACGGTTAAACATTAGGTTTAATGAATAGATAATAAACGCTGAGCAATGCAGGGATAGCTTAGATACGATAGACACGCCAATGAAATTGGTTTGATATCGCTTAGGCCATAAAAAACCTTTCTTTATAAGTTAAGTCCATAGCATAAACAACACCAACTCTATACACCGAGCAGGTAGCGCCTCAGTCCAACAAGCGATTATGCAACACAAACTGCGTGTTGCATAAATACTCAAATGTTATATGCAACATGGAGAGTTTTGTATTGAATCATCTACCTTTAAAAGAAAAGCTAGCATTCATTTTATGTATTAGTTTTGCTACTTTAATCCTAATTACTGGTATTTACGATTTTTTGATTGTCGAATTCATAGCTAGGGATCTAGTAATGACTATTGGCGTATTTCTTATGCTGTTAAGCGCAGGCTTAATGCCGAAATTATTCTTCTCGCCATTAACTAATATTTTAAAATCAGAAAGCATCCCAACGATAGGGAATCCAAGAGTCCAACAGTGGCTTTCATTGTCAGGAGTATTTATCTGTTCACTCGGTTTGGTTTGGCGATTGTTGCTATAACACATATGAGCCTTAACTCTGTCAATAGGCATTAGTGTTCTTTTTGACCGTTTTTATACAGTGACGGTCAACTTCAAATCAATAAACAAATTCGTTTACTTCGTCTGTCGATGCGGCTGTTAAGCAAGTTGCTTACGGCAAACACATATAGAGGCTCTCTTATTGCGATCTCATCGCAGCCTATTTTTTTCCATATCCTTATGGATTTGTAGGGGCACTACGACTAAATGGATTTAGAAGGTAGAGCGAAGCAGGATGCCAGAGCCGAGACACTCATCGGTTAACCTAATCATGGCACTATTCAAGGCGGCTGGTTTCATCATTATGATCCAGTTAGTTTCAGGCTCAAGTCAGGTGTAAGCGACTTTGTTTATTGTATTAATGCACGCATACTGAGCGTCTAATCAAGGCAAGTGGCTTAGGTCTGTAGGTATATAATCAGGTTAAACCTTGTTGGTTATTAACTCACCCAATTAATTGATGCTCAGCCTTAAATCCAGTTAGATGTTCAGCTCACTCAGTACCGTGACTAACTCTTTAAGAATTTTGCTTCATCGAATACCGTCTCTTTTTTAAGCATATAATAAACACAGCGACCAAGCTTATGCGCAAGCGCTGACAGTGCTTTGGCTTTGCTCATTCGTTTTTGTAGTTTTTCAAGGTATTTATTGGCGTTGTGATTGTGACGCAGCAGTAATACGGCAGCTTCCGAGAAAGCCCATTTGAGATGTGCATTGCCAATTTTATTACCTTGGGTGCCGTAGGTTTTGCCGGCAGACTCTGCTTTGCATTTGACTAACCGACTATATGAAGCGAACTTTTGTACGCTTGAAAAGCGATTGATGTCACCAATTTCGTAAATAATGGTGAGTGCAAGAATGCGGCCTATACCATTAATTGTTTGCAAAATATTAAGGTGAACAGGGTTGTGCTGTTTAGCCATTTGTTCAATACAATGCTCTAAAGGCTTAAGTTCCTTGTGATAGCAATCGAGTATGGCCATGTTTAAATTAATAGAGCGTTGTACAACGGGGTCAGGAAAGTAGTAGCGCATCTTTTCTCTGTCGCAGACGTTCTTTAAATTGACATTGTGGGCAGGTAAATTGTGCTGGCTGTCTAGTTTATTGTCTGTTTATTTCAATTATGAGTTTCGTAAAGCTATTTACTACTAACACCTAAAAACAAAGCTCTGAGAATTATTTACACTGTTATTCGTAAAAGTTGCAATTAATTGATTTTTGTGTGCAGTTTTACATACTGATATATTAGTTTATATTTTTTAAGTTGTTGATTTTATAATATTAGTTCTGTTTTTTCATTTCTGGTTCAACATTTGCTTCTAATAAGTTCATACACAATGTTTAAACTTAAAAAGGAGTTATTATGAGTAATGTTATAACGGGTTTATTTGAGAATGCTTCAAAAGCAACATTAGCAATCTATAGATTAGAGGCGCTAGGTGTTTTAAATTCAGAAATTAGCATTGTTGCCAACGATTCTTACACAAAAGATGATTTTGCTGTTGATGAAGGCACAAAAGCTGCTGAAGGCGGCATAATTGGAGCTGCATCAGGCGGCGTATTAGCGGCAATTGTTGGTGGTTTGACTGCTGTTGGTGTTGTGGCTAGTGGCGGAACTGGATTGATCGTTACTGGTCCTGTAGTGGCGGCTCTTGCTGCTGGCGGTGCTGGTGCCGCTGCCGGTGGTACAGTAGGTGCTATCATTGGTGCTTTTATACCTGAGCATGAAATCAAATATTATGAAGATGCCATTGCCAAGGGATCAGTTCTATTAGGTGTTAAATATACCAGTGAGAACAAGAGTGATATTGAGGACGCGCTTAAAAATGCAGGTGCTGAAAACGTATCTACAGCATAAGGTAAGTACATTTTTTGCGTGCGAATAGCGTGCATATTACCTAAGGATGCGGAGGAGCTAGTTATAGCTCCTCCGCTTTTTTTATTGTTTATAAAAAATAGAGTAACGATATAAAAAGAGCATGTTGACTCTCCCATCTAATGTTACCTCACCATTGGATGATATTTACGCTTATTATTTGATTGCAAAAAAAAATTTACATAAGTTAATCTGTTAGGGTGGTTTATTTTAGATTGATTTATTTAATGCAATTATCTATATTGGTCCGGTAAGTGTTACATAAAATAATAAAAGTAAGCTAAAGCAATTTGGCATATCTAATCAATGAGTAACAAAGCCCATGGATACTAATACTTCACTTTCGCAGTCCGCCAAGCATTTGAAAAAAGTTATTCCTATGATGTCGAGCTTTAAAATACCGTTTACCCCAGTCAATTATGCGATTTGGTATTGTTATGTATTAGGCCGTAACTTAGAGTTTAACTTACGCCTTGATAATATATTAAAAAGCTACAAAACCTGCCCAGCAGATAAAGCTCGCGCATTATTTGATGAGTTTTTATCAGATAAAGATCTCGCTTTGTTTTATGAGATCTCTACGAGCTTTCAAGACACTATTGAAGATGTAAAAGAAGACATTGATAAAACACTTGCAACTTCTCAAGGGTTTTCGGCATTTCTATACCAGTGTAATTCGGGACTGCAGGGCATTAAGAATAATAGTGTTGAGTCATATGATGAAGTGCTTGGTATTGTCGATCAACTCACGGAAGAATCAGTGCTTATGCAACAAAATGCGTATTCATTTCAGAAAAAGTTAGAAAGTGCCTACGCAGAGATATCAAATTTAAAACAAACACTTTTAAGTACTCAAGAGGCTGCTAATACTGACTCGTTAACGGGGTTGTATAACCGAGGTCGATTTGACCTTGATATCGCTCATTTTTGTAATGAGGAAGCGCCATTAGGAATGAACCATGCATTGATATTTATAGATATTGATCATTTTAAAAAATTTAATGATGATTTTGGACATCAAAAAGGTGACGATGTACTCAAAGTCGTTGCTAATAAAGTACTTAATGCATGCGGTGATTCGTTTAAAGGATATCGATATGGTGGTGAGGAATTTTGCATTTTAGGTGATTTTTCAGGTATTTCAAATGCATTAAACTTTGCGGAAAGACTTCGTAAATCAATTGCAAAGCTCTGTGTTAAAAGTAAGAAAAGTGATAAAAAACAGCGAGCTATATCAGCCAGTTTTGGTATTGCATTGTTCGAGGAGGGTAATACTACACCGGCTTTTATTGAGCGTGCGGATAAAGCATTATATTTAGCCAAAGCATACGGAAGAAACCGTGTAGAAATAGCATAAAATAGTTGTTGCCTTAACTCAATGTGAGTCAAATACTATTACATAAGCGAGGGGAATTTTGATTACTTTGGCAAATATTCAAAATGGCGGAGTACCGTCTTGTTAGAGTAAATAAAAGCATTAACTCAACGTCACATCTGATTATTAATTTATTACAGTGATTTCCAATTAATGGCTTCATTAAGAGATTGAGTCAAAATTGGTGATCAGTTATGGTTGATACATCAATAAAAATAAATTTTAAATGAGTAACTCTGTAGGCTCGTTAAATAACTCAAGGAAGGTTGACTATGTTTCAAGGTTTTTTCAAAAGACGTAAAATCAAAAAATACGCTAGAAGCCTGCCTTTAGTCTTGAAGGCACAATACGGATATAAAAAATATTATACTCAAGCGCAGGTAGATAGTGTTATCAAACGAAAGAGAATTGGTAATCACAGTAGTACGGATGTGATCGATAACTGCTATGCATATGCAATGTATTGTTCCCCAGCAGAATTTAAAAATATTTATGATAGTGCTGGCGAGTCTTGCGATTATATTGCTATGCGTAGTGATGTATCTGATACTTTATTTAACGGAGTATCTGATTTTTCATTCGCCACACTTTTAGCCGAATCATCAAATTCAGCGTTAAATTCTTCGGGGAGTTTTGGAGGCGGAGATGGCGGTACAGATGGCGGCGGGGGAGGTGGTGATTAGTCGTCACTCAGTAATATACCCAAGCCACCTCAAGATGCAGTTTCAGTTGGAGTTAAAAGCGATTTAGGCAAGGCATTGATTGCAAATAATGGTTGTTCCCTTGTTAAAATCAATAACGCTGTATAAATCGCTTTTAAACCAACCCGTTGGGCGTTTCACAGGCGCTTACTCTCAGCGTTGTTACTTTTTAAAAGGGATGACCATTGTTGCAAAGTAACGCCTTGATATTAAACACCTGTGAAACGCTGAAGTCTGTATCTTGAGGCGGCTTGGGTATATGATACTCCTTGTTTTTTAAGGAGTTGGTACTTCGGGCTTTCGGGTTCGTAAGCCCAAATCTCATGCTACTTTTTATAGCGACAAAAAATGGCTCTGCGTAGTCTAAGTCAATAGTAATTATTACACTCCATAGGTAGGAGCAAGTTTTGTCTAAATTATATTTATTTTTAACGGTGCTTGGCATTGCTATTCCTTTTGGTGCATTTATTCCTTGGTTGGTAAATAATGGGTTAGATTTTACGGCTTTATTTTATGCTGCAGTCATTAACCCAATTAGCATTTTTGCTTGGTTAGATGTGTTAGTTGCTGCTTTGGTATTATTAATATTTATCGCTGTAGATGGTAAAAGAAACAAAGTTAAATACCGCTGGTTGGCAATTCTTGGAACGTTATCTATTGGCGTGTCATTTGGCTTTCCTTTGTATTTATATTTAAAAGAAAAGCAGTATTTAGATTTAAAAAAGGCCTAAGTAGGTGTGGGGGGGTAGTTGGGTGAGTTTTTATATTTTTACTCCACAGGTAAGCAAACCTCTTAACCTGAAATTAGGCTGAGAGGTTTGTATTATTAAATTAGCGCCCGCCGGCATCTAACCTTGAGCGTTCGGTATTTTCTACTAAAACACCAGCCCCTAGTTTATTTATTTTTTGCCATGTACTTTCATCTATCTCAATACCAAAATCGACTGATTTTTCTTTGTTTTTTTCAATTTGCTTAGGTGTAATAATCAAGCTATCACTGCTTTGCAACGACGAGGTTAGGTCAACACGTGAGCTGCATATAATGGTGAGTGCTTGCTTATCTTCACCATTGGTTATGAGATTAGTAACTGCTTGACTATAACTTGGGTAGCGTTTGCCTGAGCAAATAGCTGCGGTGTGCTCGGTGACGGTATCGCTGCCATTTTTCCAATAAGCGGCTGCGCTGATCCCTCTACGACCTCGGTCTGTTAGTGCTTTGAGAACAAACATCCGGTTATGGCAGTTATGTACTGTGACTGTTGCAATTCCTACCTCAAGTGCTTTTGCATGAGCAAGATCAACGGCGGCGGCAATGCAATTAAGTGCGCTGCGGTGATGAGCATCGATGATGGCTGAGGTGCTATCTTCGTAAATTACATTGCTTAATGGTTTGTCAAAATCATTACAAATGTAGGGGAGCGCATGTTTAAGTTCAGTTAAACCATTTAAACCATGTTTTTCTAGCCATAGCACCATGTTTGCAGCGTCTTCGTAATTGCCAACAAAATAGCCGCTTGCTTCAAAGCACCTGCGTAAAGAGGCTTTAAATTCATTCATTGAAATATTCACAGTATTTTCCTCATTGCTTTGGGATCAATGGCATAAACCAATCATCACTAAATGGTTTACCGATGTCTTCAAGTAATGGTGCACCTTGAAACATAGTGTTTCTAACCCATAATCGTGAACGAGGGTCAAACTTACTTACACCAAAAAAAGCGAGTTTGCAGCGCAGTAAATGCATTGGCAGTACGTTTTTATCAAGTAAATTTGCCTGGATATCACCATACACACAACGGTCCATACCTTGAATGCGTCTAACAATTCCGCGTAATTTTGGGTGAGCAACCATGAAGCGGGCGGTTATCTGACTTGGGTTTGCTGCAATGTAGTCAACCAAGATGTTATAGCATTTTCGTACAGCGTAACCGACGGCTAATGCCATGGCTTTCTTTTTACCTTCTACGTCAGCAATACTGCCTAGGCGCGGCTCCATTTTTTCTTCTGATCGATACCAGTAGGTTTCGCGCGCGCCTTCTGCGTCAAAGTCAATCGCCAACGCCCAGTCATAACGGCGTTCAATTACCGCTTTTAATTGGTGTAGTGGCATCAGTGGATCTAAATCAAGGTTTTCATCAGCGCAGTGAAAATCTTCTAGATCATCAACCAGTTCAGGGTAAAGTTCGAGCATAACTGAGACAAGGATTTCTTGGCTTTGCAGCGAGCAGTGCTGCTCACTAAAGGCAATTAATTCATTCCAGCTAGTAAAATTAGTGACTACCTGCTCAGTTAGCTTATTCATTTCTTGGGCGAGTATGATGTTGTGTTGAGTTTGCTGCTTATCTTCGGTGATTGTTTCATGTGTATGTTGCGCACAACGTTTTAGTAGTTCAAGCAGTGTTGTTTTGATTTGTGATGTAATAGCACCGAGTGAGCGAATACGGGCGAGTGCTAATTCGCGCATTTCAATCCATTGGTTAATTAACACAGGATGATTAACTAAGTAGGGTGCCATGCCAAGGCCAGTTGAGTTACCTATGCCAAAGTAACGTTTAATATCGGCGCGCATTGGTGTGAATGTTTGTTCGTTACGGTGACGTGCAATATGCTCCACTTGTAGCAAACTAAAGTTACGTAGCATAAAGCAAACAAACATTTCACTGGCAAATGGACGTGCGAAATCGCGATGTTTTTGTTGTACTTTTTCCCAATCAGCCATACCTAGCTTACCACTACCGTATACGGCTGTAGTACGATAGAGATAACCCACTTCGGCAATTTTACTTACATCGGGTTGTTGTCCTGTAGCCAATTGATTTACTACGTAATCAAAATTGCGAGCGCTGCGGTTTGCACGTGATAATACAAATACACGGGAGTCTACGCGTCCAGCCTCTTGTTTTGGTACATTTTCTTTTAACTTTGCAATGTACTCAGGATTAACACGGCCTTCAACTAACGCCATGGTTAAATCCCACTTCGTTGCAATTACGCGGTCGTTGCGTTCTTCAGGTAATAATAAGTCTGAGAATAATACAAAACTAAACAGCCCATCAGGCGCGTTCACTTCATAAACAACAGTACCAAACCCGTCGTTGTTAAGCTCAAAAGTGGCCAATTCAATCTTCCACCGTTCACGAAAAATTCTACGTACTAAAGTACGCATAAAACTTAACCGGCTTTGGTGCAAAGAACCCAATCGTTCAAGGTTCATTACTTGGCTTGGGGGGCGAAGTGGTAGTGCGTTATCACCCCAAAGTGAGGCGCGGATATCTGCATGTTTAGTCATGTTAATGATCTCTTTTATACAGTTTTAATACCTAAAATCTTTTTATAATAGCAACTCAGTTATGGCTGTTAACCACCTTCGTTTTTATTTATTAAAATGTTTAGGCAATGTGTGTTCAAAACTGGTTTTTATATAAGTGGTTCTTCATTTTTGAACCAAAATTTACATTGTTACAAGTCAAAAAAGTCTATCTGTTGATAAGTAAAACTTATTGCTTGAATTCAAGTCTTGCTAAAACACATTAGGGCGTGTTGATCTTTCGTGATTAATTTTGCAGCCGTATGTTTGGTATTTAGGCAAGGTATAGCCTATGTAGTGTGGTTGTTCCCCATAAATAGGCGGTAACGCAGTATAAATGCCAAACATGCGCTGCCCAAAGGGTTCTTCCTAGGGGCGATTGACTCTTTGTTGATCGATTTTTACTTAGCCCGCTAGGTTACAAACCTCGCGCCGCGATTAAATCGCCCCTAGATTGAACAAATTTCAATCCACAAAGGTCAACACGCCCTAGCATATAGCCTATAAAATGGAATTTGATAGGCCTGCTTTATTGTTGCGCCGCCCCCTGTTTTAAAATGAAATCAGCGAATGCTTGAGCTGCTGGTGAAAGTGATGAGTTTTTAAGTTGCACGATACCAATTTGACGTATCACATGAGGTGTTTTTAAGGGAATAAAACACAGTGTTTTATTGTGCTCTGGAAACGCAAAGCGTGGCAATGTTGTAATACCAATACCTGCTTCGAGCATGGCGATTAACGAGAGCATATTGGAAATATAAAATTGTGAACCGTCAAGTAAAGGAGCTGCTTCGGTTTCTTCTAACAAGCGCGATGTGCCATTACTAATTAAGCGTTGATCATGTAAATCCTGCCAGTGCAGCTCGCTATTATTCGCAAGTGGGTTTTCGTTGTGGCATACCACGCCAATCTCGTCCTGCCAAATTGGAGTAAATAAAATATTATTATGTTCGTGACCATGAGGGAGGCTGGCAATACCAATATCCACTTGTTGCTTTTCAATTTTTCTTAGTACTGCTTCTGAGTTGTCATCGTAAAAACTGATATGAAGATCCGGTGAATCAGCAACAAATTTAGACAATAAATTAGGCAAGAGCCGACATGCAATAGAAGGTACAGAGGCGAGCCGTAAATGCCCTGATTTATTGTTTCGCATTAACATCATGTCTTGCGAAATGCTGTCGTGATGAGCAATTAGCTCCTTTGCTTTAGGTAAAAAATGTTTACCAAAAGGGGTTAACTCCGTCATCGTACTTTTAGTGCTACGCTTTTCAAAAACGTCGGCGCCTAATTTATTTTCAAGGTCGCGTATTGATAAGGAGATAGCAGGCTGCGTACGACACGCCTTTTGCGCAGCATAATGAAACCCTTTTAATTCAGCAACCCAGACGAAGTGACGAAGTTGAGCAATCTTAAATTCAGGTAACACGATAAGTTTTCCTTATCAAAAGATATTAATTATTAATTTTAGTTATTAAAGCATGCTTCTTATACTGAATCCAATTAATTAATGGAGGTATTTATGTCATCAGTTTCAGTTTTTTGTAATTACATCGCAGGTCAATGGGTTGAAGGTGCAAGCTCTATTGCTAATGTTAGCCCAGCAGATTTAAGCGACACGATTGGACATTATGCCCAAGCCGATAAAGCCCAAACCGAGGCTGCCCTTGATGCCGCAGTCGCTGCTCAGCCTAAATGGCAAGAAAGTGGCCTTGAAGAACGCTACCGCGTATTAATGGCAATTGGTGATGAGTTAATCGCTCGTAAAGATGAATTAGGTAAGTTACTAGCACGAGAAGAAGGTAAAACATTGGCTGAAGGTGTTGGTGAAACCTATCGTTCAGGGCAGTTTTTTCATTACTATGCAGCAGAAGTGTTGCGTCAAATGGGCGAAACTGCTGACTCGGTTCGCCCTGGTGTTGAAATTCAAACGCACCGTGAACCCGTGGGCGTTGTGGGTATTATTACACCATGGAACTTTCCAACGGCAACCGGAGCATGGAAAATTGCGCCTGCATTAGCATTTGGTAATGCGATTATATTTAAACCTGCAAATCAAGTGCCTGCAAGTGCCTGGGCGCTAACTGAGATTATTTCTCGCCAAGGTTTACCATCAGGTACATTTAATTTAGTAATGGGCCCAGGTGCTGAGGTGGGTGATTTACTTATTCATTCCAAAAAAATTAATGCTTTAACATTTACCGGCTCTTTGGAAACTGGCCGAAAAGTAGCAGCGGCAACCGCAGTCAACTTAGTCAAGTGTCAGCTCGAAATGGGCAGTAAAAATGCATTAGTAATATTGGATGATGCAGATTTAGACAATGCTGTGGAATGTGCAGTTGGCGGCGCTTTCTTTGGTACAGGGCAAAAGTGCACCGCGTCTTCACGATTAATTGTAACTGAAGGGATCCATGACCGCTTTGTAGCGGCTGTTATCAAAAGAATGGAACAGTTGGTTGTTGGCCACCCACTTAAAGAGGGCGTGCATATTGGCGCGGTAGCCGATGCCCGCCAAATGGAGCAGAACCTTCGCTATTTAGACATTGCTAAAAATGAAGGTGCTACCTTGGCTATTGGCGGTGAAGTTGTGACAGAGGATACCGAAGGTTACTACCTAAAACCGGCATTATTTATTAATACTACAAATGATATGACCATCAACCGTGAAGAAGCATTTGCGCCTATTGCTTGTGTGATCAAGGTTAAAGACTATGAAGAAGCGCTTGCGACCTTAAACGATACAAACTACGGCTTAACCGGTGGAATTTGTACTCAGTCTCTTAAATATGCGACCGATTTTAAGCGTCGCGCACAAACAGGATGTGTAATGATCAATTTACCCACTGCGGGTACTGATTACCATGTGCCCTTTGGTGGCCGTAAAGAATCTAGCTTTGGGGCACGCGAGCAAGGCACGTACGCTAAAGAATTTTACACTGTGGTTAAAACCACTTATATCCGTTCATAACCAAGGAAAGTGCTATGCATGACAACCTAATAGTTATTGATGGCTTGCAATATTCTAATTGGAATAGGGCTATCTTTGAACAGTTAAAAAGTGGCGGTGTAACAATGGTCCACGTGACCATTGTTTACCACGAGCAAATTCGCGAAACATTGCTTCGAATAGGGCAGTGGAACCGTCTTTTTGAGCTGCACCACGATTTAATTATGCCGGTTAAAAGCACGGCTGATATCTACTTAGCAAAAAAGCTAGGCAAAGTAGGCATTATGTTTGGTGCACAAAACTGCTCTGCGATTGAAGACGATATTGCAATGATTGAGATCATGCGTGAGCTAAACTTGATGATTATGCAGTTAACTTACAACAATCAAAGTTTATTAGCTTGTGGTTGTTACGAAGCCGTTGATAGTGGTGTTACGCGCTTTGGCCGGCAGGTTATTAAAGAGATGAACCGCGTAGGGATGATTGTTGATATGAGCCACAGCGGTGAGCGTAGTACGCTTGATGCGATTGAAATATCGCAGCGACCAATTGTTATTTCGCATGCAAACCCCAGTAGTTTTCATGCTGCAAAGCGTAATAAATCAGACGAGGTATTAAAAGCATTGGGAGAGTCTGGTGGGTTACTGGGCTTTAGTTTGTATCCGTTTCATTTAAAAAATGGCCCAGATTGCACTCTCGATGAGTTTTGCGACATGGTGGCTAATACCGCTGATCTAATGGGGATTGATCATATTGGAATTGGCACCGATTTATGCCAAGAACAACCGATCTCGATTTTGCAGTGGATGCGCAACGGTCGCTGGTCAAAAGAAATGGATTATGGGGAAGGGTCTAAATCAGATGCTGATTGGCCAAAACCTTTGTCTTGGTTTAAAGATAGTCGCGACTTTCCTAATATCACTCAAGGTTTACAGGCGCGTGGCTTTCATGATGAAGAGGTAGCAAAAATAATGGGCTTGAATTGGTTGAATTTCCTTGACCAAGGGCTACAGGCACAAAAGGTATAAAACGGATTTGGTGTAAGGAGCAATAGCATAGTATCAACGTAACATCTTGATAAATTATAACTAAAAGAGATCCATCAGGAGACGATAATGAATACCTCTAAAACAGCAATAGAACAGAGTGAGGAAGATAAAACCAAAATTAAGTTTTTGGCGAGTGTCGATATGCCCGTGTTTTTAATTAGCGGCGGGGTGTTGGTGCTGTTTGCAGCGTTAGCACTTTACGATATTCAGCTTATGTCGGGTTGGATCAACGCGGCTTTTACTTTTTCTACTCAGACCTTTGGTGCTTTTTGGCAAGTACTTTTACTTTTAACTTTTGTGATTGGTATTTTCTTAGCCGTAGGTCGAACGGGATCAGTTGTTTTAGGGGGATTAAAAGCGCCTGAAATTTCTACTTTTAAATGGATTTGCATCATTATGTGCACACTTTTGGCTGGTGGCGGTGTATTTTGGGCTGCCGCCGAACCCATGGCACATTTTACTTCGCCGCCACCACATTTTGGCGGTGAAACAGGCACCAAAGAAGCTGCTTATAATGCGTTAGCGCAAAGCTTTATGCATTGGGGGTTTTTAGCGTGGGCAATTCTAGGGAGTTTGACTGGTATAGTTTATATGCATTTACATTATGAGAAAGGCTTACCGCTAAAGCCACGCACTTTATTATACCCGGTGTTTGGTGATCGCGTAATGACAGGTCCTTTTGGCGCTATTGTTGATTCGTGCTGTGTGTTAGCGGTTGTTGCGGGCACTGTTGGGCCGATTGGCTTTCTTGGTCTACAGGTGAGCTTTGGTTTAGAAAAGTTATTTGGAATACCTAACACTTATACAACGCAAGTTGCTATTTTATTTAGCTTAATCGGTATTTACACTTTATCGGCAGTCAGTGGTGTTACTAAAGGTATTCAATTATTGAGCCGTTTTAATGTGATTCTAGCTGTGGCGCTAATGGTGTTTATTCTTGTGATGGGACCAACCGCTTTTATTGTTGATAGTTACTTGCATTCTTTTGGTCTGTATCTAAATGAATTTATCCCTATGGCGACCTTTCGTGCTGATAAAGGCTGGTTAGACTGGTGGACAGTGTTCTTTTGGGGTTGGTTTTTAGGGTATGGCCCTTTAATGGCGATGTTTGTTGCACGGATCTCTCGTGGCCGAACGATTCGTGAAATGATCTTATTGATTTCTGTTGTAGCCCCTGTGATCACGTGTTTTTGGTTTACTATAGTGGGTGGTTCAGGCTTGTTTTTTGAGCTGACTAACCCTGGTGTTATTTCTGTGCCGTTTACTGGTTTTAATCTACCTGCCGCCTTATTAGCAATCACAGAGCAGCTACCCATGGGCTTTGTTATCTCGGTATTATTTTTAATACTCACCACTATCTTTGTTGCCACAACGGGCGATTCGATGACGTATTCGGTGTCAATGGTTATGACAGGCACAGATCACCCGCAAACCTCAATTCGCGTATTTTGGGGAATTATGATGGGGGTAATGGCAGCCTTATTAATTTCAATTGGCTCAGGCGGTATTTCTGCATTGCAGTCTTTTATTGTGGTCACGGCGGTGCCAGTGTCGTTTGTACTATTACCGTCACTTTGGACAGCGCCACAAATTGCTAAAAAAATGGCGGATGAACAAGGCTTATAAACTCAAATAAAAGAGGCAAATATAACGGCCTCTTTTATTAATTAAATAATTACAAAGTCCTATGTTGTCCTAACAGCATGGGCAAATAACCAACCACAACCAACTGTAATGTTAATTACTTACTTAAATAACCAGAGCAGAAATTAAAATGAAAACACCTGTTAAAACTAATTTATTTGCATCAAAGGCGCCGTTAGAGTGGGCTATTATTGCAAATGGCACATTATCGACGGCGCAAATCCCGATTGATTCACAAGGCAACGTTGTCGATGGCGGTATTACAGCACAAGCCCGCCAAACAATGGAGAACTTTAAGCATACAATTGAAGCCGCAGAGTTGACGATGAATGATGTAACGCAAGTACTTATTTATGTTACTGACCGTTCACAACTGCCAGCGTTTAATGCGGTTTATGCTGAGTATTTCCAAGCGCCATACCCAAACCGCGCCGCAATGATTGTGGCAGGTTTAGCGCGTGAAGAAATGTTATGTGAAATTGTTGCCTACGCAGCTGTTCCTTAAAACGCATAATTAGGCCTGCCCCTACAGGCCTAATACCTACAGAACGTCAAAGTACAGTACTCCCCCGTCTTACTTGCTCAATCAGCAAATTTTTTAAAAGGATAATGCATGCGAACCACGTTTATATCTTTCTCGCTTTGTTTACTAGCTGCTTTATCTTGTTATTAGGGAATGGTTTGATCAATGTGCTATTGCCTGTTCGAATAGGGCTTGATGGTGTTGATTTAGACACAATTGGTATGGTGCTGTCGCTTTATTTTGTTGGGTTGTTAGTGGTCGCTATTTACAGCACTAATTTAATTCGCCGTGTGGGACACATTCGTATGTTTGCCGGATGTGTTGCATTAGGGGCTGTGAGTATTCTTATTTGCAGTATTTACCCAAGGCAGCGCCTATGGTGTGCGGTTGCTCCCCATAAATAGGCGATAACGCAGTATAAATTCCAAACATACGCTGCTATTTCAACCATTATTGACTTTGATCTTCGGATTAACCATGTAGAGGAAAAAATAAAATAAAACTAATTATTTTTATTTAAATGTAAATTATTTAATTTAATCTAATATATTATATTTCTGGTTTTATTAATAAGGATTACTTATTAATTTATTAAATTTATTGATTTCACTATTTGTCTTGTTGTTCTTATTATAATCAACGTAATTAATAATAAAAATGAATGGTTGAAACCAGCTTGACTAAGTCTTGTTTGGAAAATAATTTTAACACTGGGGAAATATTATGAAATTAGTAACACAACTTCTATTAGTAGCAACACTTGTAACACCCGCAGTAGCAAAGGCAAATAGTGACCTATTCAATTGGTACGGTAGTATTCGTGTACAAATACAAGACACTAATAAAGGCAATGTAGAATATAAAGACAATTATTCTCGTTTAGGTGCGTTTGGTAGCGCTGAAATTATGGATGGTATAAAGGCTACGTACAACTTTGAATTTAGGCTGTTTACAGATGATGGTTCATTTGCTGGAAATGATACACGGGCTCGTCTTGCTAACGTGGGTTTAGAAGGTAAGTTTGGTTCTATTTTAATAGGTAAGCAATATTCACCGCATTGGAATTTTACAGATAATGCCATTGATGTTTTTGCAGATATTGACGAATCAGCAGGATGCACAAACGAATCAACAGGCGTTATTTGTCATACTCATCGCTATGGTTTGTGGGCCGTAGATGCCGCTGGAAATGGGCATTATATCGAATATTTGCGCCCTGATCGTGCTGTTACGTACATGACACCTGATATGAATGGCTTTCAAGCAGCACTCATGGTGGTTACTAATAATGGTGACGTAAAGGCAAACCTTGCAGGTGATAAAGATGAAAGTATCGTTGGTTACAATTTAGCAGCTAAATATATTATAGGCGATTTCACTGTTTCAGCATCGCGTTATGACCTAACAGGTATGGTAGGAGATAATAAAGTAGATGCAGTTCAAGTTGCTTACAATCGTGGCTCGTTGAGCCTAGCTGCCCGCTATCAGGACTCCAGTGATGTTCGTTTTTACGCTGGTTTAAAAGCAACGGGTGAAATTGTTAACGAAAAAGTGATAGAGGTATATTCGGGTTATAAAATAGGGGATTTTCAGCTTCAAGCAACGTATGCCGATGTAGCAATGGACTCTGTTAGTGGTTTAACAGTCGATACTAATCAAGCCATCTTTGATGTGATATATAATCATAAAGCGGGGAGTTTTTATATTGAATATAGTATATGGGGAGATGAAGCTGAAAAGGTCTATGAAGCTGAAGATAAAATTTTAATAGGTTATAGGTTTGACTTTTAATATTCTTAATAATTTAAAATGGCAAGTCACCGCTTAAATAAGTGGTGATTTTTATTAATGAAATCAATAAAAACGATAAAGATCACGGGTTTTTTCAATCCTTTTTTATTGGTTTAATTATGAAAATTGATCTTAAACATAATTGTTACACTTTTTTACTTTTTTGTTCTTGTTAAAGGTAAGTTTAAATGTAAACTCTGCAAAAATGTTAACTGTTGGTATATTTATAATGATGAAATTTAATGTAAGTTTAATTTTTTTAGGGTTGTTAGTAAGTGGTTGTACAAGCGAAACTGAATCTGATCTTTTAAAAACAAAGGCAATTCAGGCTGAGTATCGAATTAGCTCTGATGGTGAGCGCACTAAAATAAACGCGGAGCTAAATACAGGTAACTCATTTGGGTCTAATATCCGCTTGTCAAATGGTGATAAGTTATATGCTGAAGCCGCAGGTAAACGCATTACGCTTACAGAAGACACCGACTTATTAGATATTGATTACGAAGGGAAGTTTGATATAACGCAAGGGAATACAAAATTTAGTATCGATTTGGTTAGAAAAGATGAGAAAAATGCGGAGTCTGAGGTTGAGTTACCACTTAATTTTATCATCCTAGCACCGAGTAATGGTATATCAATTAAGTACAATCAACGTGTAACTGTTCAATTAGATGGTTTAGATCCGGCCAGTAAAACAGAGCTTGTTTTAAACTACGGGTGTGATGATTCAAATGGCGGCACGTTTACAGGATCTGCAAGTACCACAATTGCAAATGTTGCCAGCTTTGACTTTAATTTAAGTGAAAAAGACATTTTAGATGCGAATGCGCAAAACAGTTACAAAAACTGTGAGGTAGATGTTGTCGTAAATAGATACAGAGAAGGCACAATATCAAAAGAACTTGCAGACTCAAGTTTTATTAGCGCCTATCAAGTAAGAGAAATAAAAGATATTAAATTCACCTTTTAATTCATTATTAGGGCGTGTTGATATTTCGTGATTGATTTTACAGCAGTCTATTTGGTATTTAAGCAAGGCAGCGCCTGGTGTGTGGTCTGTTCCCCATAAATAGGCGATAACGCAGTATAAATGCCAAACATGGGCTGCCCTTTTAGTTCTGCCTCGAGGATACCTACATGAATGTAGGCAAGGGGCGTGATCAGGACACACAAGCTTTGCCTCGTTTTTACTTATTCTCACATGGATGTGAGCCAGTAGAATAACGCAGGACTAGTTATCGAGCCCACTCGGTTACAAACCTCGTGCCGCGATTAAACCGCCCCTAGATTGAATAAGTTTCAATCCACAAAGGTCAACACGCCCTGTGATACTTGTTTAATATACTCACTAAATTTTTGAATATAATAGGCTTACTTAAGAAGTCGTTCATGCCTGCATCAAAGCAACGTTGACGATCTTCTTCCATAACATTGGCTGTGATAGCTATTATAGGTGTGTGTGTGTATGCAGCAAGTAAGCGAATAAGATGTGTAGCTGTGATGCCATCCATTACGGGCATTTGCATATCCATCAAGACTATATCGTAGTGGTTAGTTTTACAGTTGTTGAGTGCTATTTCACCATTCTCAGCGGTTTCTATATTTTTAATGTTTAACTCAGCCAACAAGCCCTTTAGTACAATTTGATTTATAGGACTATCTTCAACAATCAGAATCGTAATATTATCTGGATCAAAATTTAGCTTAATATTAGTGTCACTTTTCTTAAAAGGCTCTGCTTTTGATGCGAGGTCACACGTAATATTAAAATAAAAAGTAGACCCTTTATTGATTTCACTATTGACCTCTAAAGTGCTGCCCATCAAGCTCAGGAGCTTGTTTGAGATTGTCAGGCCAAGCCCGGTTCCACCAAAGCGACGGGTTATGGAAGAGTCAGCTTGTGAAAAAGCATCAAATAATGAACTGATATTGTCAGGCGCAATACCTATACCGGTATCAGAAATGCTAAAAATGAGGTTAACACTTGATGTGCTTTTGCTTTTTAGTTCAATTGCTAAGCTAACATATCCAGATTCAGTAAATTTAACGGCATTACTAAGTAAATTGATTAAAACTTGTTTTAAGCGCGTTTCATCGCCATTAAGAAAGTCGAAGGAGTTATCAATAGATTTTGGTATAAGCAGCTTAATTTGCTTTGAATGTACAAGCGGATTAAACATTTGCTCTAGTTCATTTAATATTGAACTTAATTGAAAAGTGCTTTTTTCTAGCTTGATATTACCAGAATCAATTTTACTCAGATCAAGTATGTCATTTAAAATAACGAGTAAACTTTTACTGGAGGAGTTGACTAAATTAAGCATTTTTTGTTGTTCAGGCATTAATTCTGTGTTTTCAAGTAACCGTACCATGCCCAATATGCCATTCATTGGGGTGCGTATTTCATGACTCATGTTTGCTAAAAACTCAGACTTTATGCGTGATGTTTCTTCGGCTTCTTTTTTTGCTAACAGCAAGTTTTCGTTTAATACCCTAAATTGGTTGGCCGCTTCAGCTAATACGCCAATTTCATCATTACGGTGTGTTTCTGATATATTGATCGATAAGTCGCCCTGAAGTAAGCTTTTAAAATCGTTTGTTAGTCCTTTTATTGCTCTTATGATGTGTAAGTGAAAAAATAGAG
The DNA here is from genome assembly GCF_001298125.1 of Pseudoalteromonas porphyrae. NCBI lineage: Bacteria > Pseudomonadati > Pseudomonadota > Gammaproteobacteria > Alteromonadales > Pseudoalteromonadaceae > Pseudoalteromonas > Pseudoalteromonas porphyrae. The sequence continues at coordinate 19,969 of NZ_LHPH01000009.1, forward strand.
CAAAAATAAGAAACAGTACAATAGACAAAAACAATGATCCTTTAATTATACTCTCAGCTTGAGTGATACTTGATTCGCTGGTATTTTTAATCTCCCTTAATAGATTTATTGACTCTTCCCTTAATTGCGCAGCTAAAGCGCTAAACTCCATGGTGTCTCCAGCAATTACAACATTTACTAATGTGAGATAGTTACGGTTTGCTTGAATACTTTTAGTGAAGGTTTTACTAAATTGTACTTTAAGCTCGCTGATCTGCGTTAATACCTGCTGGTTTTGCAATGTGATTGTCTTTAATTGCACTAATAAGAGATCAATATTTTTGAGATTTTTTACCACTTCTTGGCGTTTCTGATATTCCCTATTATTCAAAAAAAGAAACGCATTTCTATTAAGCGTATGCCATGCGTTGGTTAAATTAGCGACGAGTAATTTACTTTGTGTTGTTGTACTTTCAGCCATAACTTGAGTTAGTGTATTGATTGCTAATTCATAAATCGCTGGTAGGTCTTGATCGATCAACGTTGCTTTTTCATTGTAGCGCAGATTAACAACATCTAAACTTTTTCCAAAGTGTACGACTAATGCCTGCATTGATGATAGCAAAGAGGTGATTTTTTCATTTTCGACTTGTAGCTGTGTACTTGCAAGTCGTTGTTTAATGATGGCGTAATTTTTTTCGATTTTATCGAAGATAACTTGGTTACCAGAACTACCAAAAACGGATGTATCGCGTTGTATTTCTAAAATGTCTTTGTTGATCTCAAAAACGTTGATTGAAAGGTTGGTAAGATTAAATATTTCGTCAACAGACTTATCGACAATTGCGATACGTTTTGTGATAACAATATATACAACTAACTGAATTATAATAAATAAAGCTAAAACTGAAAGTACTTTAGCCGCGATAGAGTTAGTCAATTTTGATAGCATGAATATCCCTTATGCATTAAGTAGTTCATACCATTTATCAAGGCTATAGTCATAGTTATCCATAACGGTATTCCATACTGCAATATTCGAGAAACGTTTTTCGTAACTGCCGCCATCACGCAATTGACCTTGTTTAACTGAGACTTTACCATCAGTGCCTAATAAGTCTGATGTAGCTTCTTTTCCTTGGTACCAGTAATCCCATTCAGGCTTACTCATTAACTCTTTACTTCGTTCAGGGTTAGAGATGTAATAACCTTGCCTAGCTATAAACGCACCAGGCCAGCCTGAAAGCCACCAATTCATATAATCGTAAGCAGCATCTTTAACATGCCCCGTTGTATTTGCTGATAGGCACATAACGCCGTGCCATGCCCTATACCCCTCTTTAGGAGATGCATACACAATTGGTAGCCCTTTGCTTCTACAAGCACTTACACCGGGCGAAAACATGCTTTGAAGGTGCACTCGTTTATCTACCATATAATCAACAGATTGTGGTACTGAGGTCCAAAACCCTGCGAAATGTCCGGACTGTTTTTTGCTGATAAGTATTTTAAACAGGGTATCTATTTCGGCTATTGTCATATTGCCTATATTTTTGAAGGTCATTAAGCCTTGTGCTTGTGCGGCTAGCGCGGCATCAAAAAGACCTATAGTTGGTGCATTAACAAGTGCAACACGCCCTTTATTTTTATCATCTAATAACCACCCCCATGATTCAGTTTGATAGGGGACTCCTTGGGCTATAAAGTTAGTGTTATAACCAAAAGAATCTACATTATGCACATAAGGCATAAAACTGATTTGTGATGTGGGCGTTGTGCCTAGGCTGCCATCACTTTGGACAAAGAGAATTTTATTAGGTGCATCACCTGCGCCTATGTTTGCGTCAGGGGTTAATTTCCCTGTTTTAGTCAAAGAATTAATTTCATTCCAGTACTTTAATCTATCAATCTCTAAAGGCTGTATTGCCCCAGCTTGCCATAAAATATTGATAGAGTCTGACCACTGCTCATATAAATCGAAAGAAGATGGATCCGCGGCAGCTTTTTGTAAAACCGCAGCACTGCCTTTTGGTGTAAATTCAAGATTTATCCCCAGTTCCTGCATGGCTTTTAGGCGTAACTCCTCTTGCAAGGTGACATGTGTGCCCATTACGCGCAGAGTTATAGGCTTTTTAGCAAAAACATAAGGGGCTTTAAAAGCAAGTGCGGTTGTTGCTGCACCAACGGTCAGCGTGTTAAGAAAGTGCCGGCGAGTAATTTTTTGTTTAGTCATGTTTTCGCTCAGTAGTTATGTTTTTTTAAGTATAGTTAACATTAGATATTAATGAGATAATTTAATAGTAATAACCATATGAAATGAGGTTGTTTTATATGGACTTTGAGAGTTATTGACTAAACAAACAATGCAGTGGACTTTAATTGCATGACGTTTACGTATATACCCAAGTGACCTCAAGATGCAGGATTCAGCGTTTTACAGGGGCTTAATATCAAGGCGTTACTTCGCAATAATGGCGGTCCCTTTTAAGGAGTAACAACGCAGAGAGTAAGTGCCTGTGAAACGCCCAGAGGGTTGGTTTAAAAGCTATTTATACTGCGTTATTGATTTTGATAAGGGAATTACCATTGCCTGCAATCAATGCCTTGTCTAAATCGCTTTTAATTCCAACTGAAACTCACATCTTGAGGTGACTTGGGTATATTTAGTTAATTTATATACAATTCATTGCATAGACTCATTATGACAGCTAATCTTCTAGGTATCCAAGCAAGACAGATATAATAGGGCTTATAGATGAGTGAATCAATAGATTGCAATAGGGAATGTTGCAATAATTGTAGTGATATTAACGATTTAGACTTTGATTTTACAATGGCTTTTCAGCCTATTGTTAACTGTAAAACTAAGCGTGTTTTTGGTTATGAAGCGCTTGCTCGTGGTTTAAATAATGAGTCAGCTTATTCTGTTATTTCTAAAGTTAATGACGATAACCGTTATTTATTTGATCAGCTTTGTAGAGTGAAAGCAATCGCACTTGCCGCTGAACTTAAACTTGATGGCATGTTGAGCATCAATTTTTTACCAAATGCAATTTACAAACCTGAGCGTTGTATAAGAACGACACTTGAAGCCGCTAAAAAACATAATTTCCCTACTCAGAACATCATGTTCGAATTTACTGAAGTTGAAAAAATTGAAGATACTAATCATGTAAAACGTGTGGTTGAATACTATCAATCACTTGGGTTTAAAACAGCAACCGATGATTTTGGTGCTGGGTATTCGGGTATTAATTTATTAGCAGATTTTCAAACTGATATTGTTAAGTTAGACATGGGGTTGATTAGGGGCATAGATAAAGACCACAAGCGGCAAATTGTTGTTAGGCATTGCTTAAATATGTTAACTGAATTGAATATTTTAGTTTTGGCGGAGGGGATCGAAACGATTGAGGAGTATCAATGGCTAAGTAATGCTGGGGTGGAATTAATGCAAGGGTATTTCTTTGCAAAACCCGGCTTTGAAAGTTTACCTTCAGTGAGTTTTAGTTAAGTTTTAGGTCGAATCAATTTTTTTATACCAAGGTTTAATGACTGTGCAGGCAGCTCCTGATGTTATAGTTTATTACAAGGGCATGCCATTATTGGTACAATGAATTAACATCATTCACTTACGAGTAGCCAGCAGGGCGGCTATCTTGCATTAATAGGTCTAGTTTTTTTTGCGCTTTTTTATAGTTTTCTAAATCGACAATTTCAATCATTTCACATTCATCTCTTACCATTTCAGCAATGAGGCTAGGGTAATGGCGGCAATCTTCAGGCCTATCTAAATAAATGCTGCAGGTGTACTTGTTAGGTGCAGTTGCATTTTTTTTTGGTTCAACCTCAAGGAAAGGGCATTTTGATAATTTTTCGCCTGATTTAGGGTCAAACCATATCTCGTCACCTTTGACGAACTCAAAAATATCAGGATTAAATATTTCCCAAAGATCGATTTCTTCTTTTGTCGCACACAAATCTCCACCGCCGTATTTTATACAACATTTACCGCATTGGTTACAGTCTTTCATAGTTCACTGATTATCAGGCTATACAAATACACATATTAGCATTGATAGTCTTTATTTAGCATTACTGAATCACTTGACTAGCTCCAGCTTAGGTTGTAGCAAGGACTGGCGATTTTGATACTTTGGTATATTGTTAATGCAGGGTTTGGTTATATTAACCTAAAGTATCAATTTTATTCTCGATAAATGGAAATTAAAGGTCACTTATGAGGCTTGTTTTTTGGTTGTTTTTTGTTTTTAATTGTAGTGCTTTTGCGCAAGATCATATTGAAAAACTTGGCGTGTTTAATATCTATCATGATTCAGACTATTCCACCCACAACCCATCCGCAGTTGCTATGCAGATGGGTTTTATGACAGCACTTAATGAAGTTGGCAATACAGTTAACGGCTATCAAATTAATTTTTTAGAAAAAGATAATCGTGGGAATAGTAACCGTAGCTTTTTGACGATGAAACGTTTTTTAAACGACCCCAAAGGCCTCGCTATTCTTGGAGGCTTACATTCCCCACCATATATAAAATATAGAGATTTTATTAATGAAAATGGGTTGTTGCTACTTGTACCGTGGGCTGCGGGAGGGCCAATTACTCGCTATCCAGACGTTAAAAATTGGGTATTTAGATTATCACTAGATGACACTAAAGCTGGCATGAAAATGGTAGAGTACGCAACGCAAATATTAAAGTGTAACTCAGTTGATTTACTTTTAGAAAATACACCATGGGGGATATCTAATCATAAAACCATGACGAATGCCTTGGGCAGTGCGATACCTAATAACGTTTATTGGTTTAATTGGAATGTAAAATTATCTCAGGCCAGCATTTTACTAAAAGAAATTGAGCAATCAAAAAGCGACTGTGTGCTGTTCGTTGGCAATGCTGTTGAAGGAAAGTATTTCGTTAAGGCAATGGCAAATCTACCAAAAGAAAAACAAAAGCCGATAGTAAGCCACTGGGGTATCACAGGCGGTGATTTTTTTAACTCAGTCAGTGGTGAATTAAATAATGGGTTACCGTTATATTTTTTACAAAGTTGCTTTGATTTAAATCGACCCGATTTGGACCTACATACACAGCAGGTGTTAGACATAGCTGCAAAGTTATTCCCTGATGAATTTAAACAAAAAAAGCATTTATTAGCGCCCGCAGGCTTTGTACATGGCTACGATATAGGCAAAATATTGATAGCAGCGATGAGTGATGTTGATTTGGTTGCACAGGTAAATACCGTAAGAGATAGAGTTAGAAAGAAGCTGGAAGAGTTAGATAAACCCATTACAGGATTAATGAAAGTTTATCAGAGGCCTTATTCAATATGGAGCGAGGACAATCCTGATGCGCACGAAGCACTCGGTGCAGAAGATATCTGTATGGCGCAATTTAATAACACCGGACAAATACACATCATTACCCCACAGCGTGAACTATAAAGTATGCTGGTGGCTATAAAAAAAATAATGACTATGTCATCAAATAAATCATTTTATGCTTTTTTAATTACTAGTTTATTACTGTCTATTTTAGTTAGTACTTACTTAGTTGGAAGCAGAGCTGAAGATTCAGTCAATAAGCTGTATAGCAAAGCCAATCAAGTTGAGTCAGAGTTAGCAGTTAGTTATCTACGGCAGTTTTTAGATACCCGCCAGCAAATACTACAGGATTTATCTCGCCATCCGATTTTATCAAACAGTGTAATGGGGACAGATCTATCTCAAGCATCCGTGGCTGATTTTTTGAATGACTACAAAATATTGGGCAATACAGAATCAATAAAGCTTATTAATATATTAAGAGTGCCTATTTATGAAAACTTTCCCGCGATAGATATAACGGAAACTGAGGACGAAAATAGCTGGGTTCAAAAAATACTCGATGAAAAAGCAGATCAAGCGATTATATTGTCAACGCGCAACAACGAAAATTTCTTTAAAATTGCAGTGTCAGTTAAATACAGTGACTTTACTGAAGGGGTCTTATTGGTCGAGTTTAGCACAAGCTTAGAGGAGCTTTTATCTTCAGCAATTGAGAGTAATGCTTATGGTTTAACCTTGCAGGGACCATTGGTTTTATACTCGAACTTAGATGCTAATAAAGAATATTTGAGCATTAATAAGCAATACATAGGTGACACCGGGATTCAATTAGAATATTTAATCAGCACAAGCGTTTTAGAAGAAAAAGTATCAGGCTTTACGCGAGATATTTTTTTAGCTGTGATTGTTAGCCTCATATTATCCTTTGCAATTTTATTGATATTTGGTAAGCAACTTTTACTTAATCCATTTAAACGCTTGGAGCGATCGCAGCAAGTCTTAGCCGAAAGTGAAGAGCGGTATAAGTTATCAATCAGTGGCACTACAGACGGAATTTGGGATTGGGATATAGCCAATAAAACGGTTTATTACTCCCCCCGCTTTCGAGAACTATTAGGCTATCAACATCATGATATCGAAGGGTTTCCAAATAAACTAAAAAGTTTTAAACAAAAAATACATGAATTAGATAAGAGCAGGGTGTTAGATGTTTTTACTTTGCATTTAGAGAATAATCAACCATGTGACATTGAGTTGAAATTGTACACAAAAACACGTGAAATAAGACACTTTAGGCTTAAAGGCATTGCGTTAAAGAACGATAAAAACAACGCTATTCGTATGGCGGGTTCACTTACTGACATAACAGAACAAAAGACTGGGCAAGAGGCATTAAAGGCTGCAAAAGAGCAAAATGATTTATTAGCGAATGCGATCGAATCATGCAATGTGGGAATTTGCATAGCCGATGCAACTTTAGAGGGCTCACCGCTTGTATTCATTAACAGTGCGTTTTCTCGGATCACGGGCTATGGTGATGAAATTTTAGGACAAAGTTGTCGATTTCTCCAAGGAGTCGACACTTGTGCTGAAACGATTAAAGAAATCAAAGAGGCGCTGCAAGCTAAAAAAATTCATCGTGTAGAGATTTTAAATTATACAAAAGAAAATAAACCATTTTGGAATGACTTACAAATATCTCCCGTATTTAGCAATGAAGGTGTACTTAGTGCATTTGTTGGAATACAGCAAGACATTACTGAAAAAGTAGAAGCTGAAAAAGAACTTGTTGAAGCTAAAGGGCAGGCTGAGTTGGCTAATGTGACAAAGAGTGAGTTTTTAGCAGCAATGAGTCATGAAATACGAACACCGATGAATGGTGTACTCGGCATGTTAAACTTATTGAAACACTCAAAGCTGAATGAAGATCAATATTATAAAGTAAAGGTTGCTTCCAGTAGCGCGAATTCTTTACTGACTTTGATAAATGATATTTTAGACTTTTCTAAGGTTGATGCAGGAAAACTTGAACTAGAGATATTAGAGTTTGATATTCGAGATATGTTAGGTGAGTTTGCTCAGTCTGCGGCGGTGCCCGCACATGATAAAGGTCTTGAATTTATTTTAGATATGACTCAGGTAAATGTTTCGTGTGTTCAAGGTGATCCAGGGCGGTTACGACAAATATTAACTAACTTAGTCAGTAATGCAGTTAAATTTACTGCTTCAGGGGAGGTATTAGTTGAGGTCATACTAAGTGAAGTGGATATAGAAAACTGGCAACTCAGATGCAATATTAAAGATACTGGCATAGGCATAACGCAGGATCAGCAAAGTAAGTTATTCAAATCATTTTCACAGGTTGATGCATCAACAACGCGAAAATTTGGTGGTACAGGGCTCGGCTTAGCGATCGTTAAAAAATTATGTGTGCTTATGAATGGGGATGTGAGTGTTGAAAGCGATGATGGAAAAGGTAGTTGTTTTAGTTTTTATGTACAACTTTCAAAATCTGATAAGGCACAGCCCATAATACCTAATGTGGATATCAGCAAATTAAATATACTGGTAGTTGATGATAATTGCACGCACCTTAATGTATTAAGCTCACAGCTTAAACATTGGGGGGCGAATGTTAAGGTGGCGATGTCTTCAGCTGATGCATTCACGGTCGCAAATACCTTCTATGAAAAAAATAAGCGTACTTTTGATATTGGTTTTCTAGATATGGATATGCCGGGTATGAATGGTATTGAATTAGCAAAAGGGTTGCTTGCTAATGAGAGTCACAAAAGTATTCAATTGATTGTTATGACGACAATAAATGATAAGGGCGATGATGCATACTTTGAAAAAATGGGTTTTTCAGGTAGCTTTAAAAAGCCAGCAATAACATCTGATTTATTTGCGGTATTTGCGAGCACGGTAGGCAGCGGAGCTTACTCTGATAGAGCGAGCCAGTTGTCACAACAATTCACAAAAACACTGCGCAGCAATGGCGCTGTGGAAAATATAATATGGGAACCTTCAATTCGAATTTTACTTGCTGAAGATAATCAAGTTAATCAGATTGTTGCAATAAGTATGTTGAACAAACTAGGATTACATCAAATAGATGTAGCAGCAAATGGCGAAGAAGTGATTAGTTATCTAAAAAACGCCCAGCGATTTGAACAATATACCGCAGTGATTATGGATTGTCAGATGCCAGTAATGGATGGTTACGAGGCTACGCGGCAAATTAGAGAACTAAAGTGTGGAGAAATATACGCAAAAGTTCCAATAATCGCGATGACAGCAAATGCCATGGTAGGTGATAAAAGAAAGTGCATTGAAGCTGGGATGGATGATTATGTGCCCAAACCCATTATGCAAGATAACTTACTCGAAAAACTGCTTTTATGGTTACCCCATTCCTTAAAATGAAAATAAGGTAAGCTAACATACAAGCAGTGCTTGAGCTGATTTTTGAACGCCCTCGTTTAGAATACATTCTGTATTTAAATGTTGATTTATTTATATGCAATTTAGTTATTTAGCGCTAAGTTTATAGAGTCAGATCACACGCTATGGCACTTTTTATATTTTTTATTGCTACCACATGGACACTCATCATTACGATTTACTTTTATATCAGTAACAGGGAAAATTTCGCCATCTAAATAGCGCCACAGCTTATTTTCTTTGATAAATTGTGATTTTTCATGTAATTGACAATACAAATTTTGATAAAAATAACTAGCGCAAAATTCAACATAGCCTGTTTCTTCGTTGTGGTCAGTACTAATGACGCTTAATGATATAAAGCGACAACTATTAGCAAAGTCAGCAATTTCTATTACAGGGTTTTCGGCTTGTTTTTCTTGTGCATAAGTTTGGTAAACATATTTTGCGTTTTTTAGGGCATATGCAACAAAGCGAGAGCGCATTAGCTGTTCTGGGCTAGTTGCTTGTATTGTTCCTAAGTGTAATTTTTCACAGCAGTCTTGGTAGCTTTGAAGGCTCCCACACAAGCAAGTTTTGTCAGTATGTGTAGTCATAGTTCAAATATGTTTATTCAAAAACGGCATTTTAGCAGTTTATTGAGCTAATGCTATCTCTGTCATGTTTTGTGTCTTAGTAAAGCAATATAGCTTTGCGCTAGCTTGGTCTAATTTTAGTGAGAGATTACTAATTTGATTATCTTTTACGATATCAGTCCATGTTATCACCGCTGCAAAATTACCATTATGTAATGCAGAATTTAAAACATATTCTAAATTTACAAGATGCTTTTGTCTTATTACTAAGAGCTTACTTGTATCAATTGAGCATGAATCCAGCAGAGCTTTACTTGGTACATGATCTGGTGCTATTAATAATGTCCATGCATTTTTATTATTATAATGATGTAGAACCTTTAGTAGTTCAAAAGTAGCTGATATCTCATCCTCAATTTGAATTAAATTTACTGACGAGCTTAGGTTATCTTGTTGATAGCTTTTAACGGTTCTAACAGTAATTGGCTGTAACATAGGTTCTACTCACTGGTTGTTTATACAGTATGTGTATACAGTAGTTTATACAGTGTTTGTGTGCAAGCGTTTTTTGCCAATTTTTTATACGATTACTGCCTTTAATTTTTTTTAATAGATCAAATGCGGAAGTGAAAAAGTTTAAATCTTTTAAATTTCAAATATTTATTTTTTAGTGAATTAAAAAATCGTTTAATTCCTTTGGCTAGGATTGTGATGGGATTAGGTGAGAAAACTGTTGTTGATGAATTTGTTCATACAATGATGCTGCATAACATTGTGCATCTTTAAAGCGACGTGTTGTTATGTGTTTACGTAAATCTGCTAATGTGATCGTTGCAGGTTCATAGCCTTGGCTGCTGGCTAAAGTTAACCATACCGCACCATGAAAAATGCTACTGGGTACGCCTTGGCCTTTAATAAAAAATAAGCCCAGATAAAACTGTGCCTTGTGATTGCCTGCCATCGCAGCTAGGCGCATCCATTTAGCGGCCAGAGGGACTTGTTCATTTTTTAAATAGTAAAGTGCTTTCGTTACTGTTTTGTCCGATGTTTCAGGTGTGGGGTCTTTATTCTCAACTGTTGTTGGTTGAGTTATAAATGACAACACGTTTTCAAGTTGTTGTTCAAGATCAAGGCCAATTGGAGATGTATCAGTCATAATGCCACGCATGTTATTTTTTTTATACACTACGTAAGTTTAGTCTAAGACCGGGTGATTTGTCCTATTATTCTTTTAATCTGTGATAAAATTACGAAATTATTCCCCTGTGAAAATGAATTATCATTATGCTTGATGCGTTATTTAAAATTAGCGCGCACAATTCGACTGTGCGCCGTGAATGTATTGCTGGTTTAACGACCTTTATCACCATGGTTTATATTGTTTTTGTTAATCCGGCCATGTTAGCTGAGGCCGGTATGGATCAAGGTGCGGCTTTTGTTGCTACTTGTATCGCAGCTGCAATTGGTTGCTTTATTATGGGCTTTTGGGCTAATTATCCATTAGCGTTAGCGCCAGGTATGGGATTGAATGCGTTTTTTACGTATGGTGTGGTGCTTGGTATGGGCCATACTTGGCAGGCTGCGTTAGGTGCCGTGTTTATATCGGGCTGCATTTTTTTGCTTTTAAGTTTATTTAAAGTGAGGGAGTGGATAATTAACGCGATTCCGCTTGTTCTTAAACAAGCTATAGCGACAGGCATTGGTGCTTTTTTAGCGCTTATTGCGTTAAAGAATGCTGGAATTATTGTCGCGAGTCCAGCCACGTTAGTTCAGCTTGGAGATATAACTTCTGCGGGTCCATTACTTGCAATTTTAAGCTTTTTTGTCATCGCGGCGTTATTATTTCGTGATTTCAAAAGTGGTGTATTGATCAGTATTTTATTAGTGACATTGATTTCTCTGAGTTTAGGCTTAGTGCAATACCAAGGCGTAATTTCTATGCCGCCTTCACTTGCTCCTACATTTATGCAATTGGATTTTGCTGCTGCGTTTGAGCTTTCTATGCTCAGTGTTATTTTTGCTTTTTTGTTTGTTGATTTATTTGATACCTCAGGTACTTTAGTTGCTGTAACTCAAAAAGCAGGTTTAGCCGATGAAAAAGGCAATATGCCTCGCTTAGGACGAGCATTAAGTGCTGATAGTACGGCAACAATTGCAGGCTCAGTACTTGGCACATCTACGACAACGTCATATATAGAATCGGTGGCGGGTGTGTCTGTTGGAGGGCGTACTGGTTTAACCGCTGTTGTGGTCGGGCTGTGTTTTTTATTGATGATGTTTTTTGCACCGCTTGCGAAAATGGTCCCTGCTTATGCTACCGCTGGTGCAATTTTATATGTTGCAGTTTTAATGCTGCAAAATTTAAAGTTTGTAAATTGGGATGATATGACAGATGCCATTCCGGTCAGTGTAGTGCTGTTAATGACACCTTTAACGTTTTCAATCGCGCATGGGATTGCACTTGGTTTTATTTCTTATACGGCTGTTAAAGTATTATGTGGTAAACGTGATGAAGTTAGTATCAGTGTATGGATACTTACAGCGATGTTTGTTATTAAATTTGCATTTTTGTCCTAATAAGATAAAACGAAGAAAAAGTGATCACCACTTTTTCTTCGGTGCAAATAAAATATCTAAGTCGTCTTGTTCTTCTTCGTTTTTCTTTTTTAATGCCGTTGCATTTGAAGCTTTAAGTTCAGTACTAATTGTTTCCAGGTAACCTTCCAGCTCAGCCCGTTTGGTTGTTACATACTCATCGGTGTAGGAAATTGCAGAAATAGTCGCATAAGCTTTTTCAAAGTATTGCCTAGCTGAGCCGACCATATTAGCTGAACGTGCTGATAAACCTCGCTTTATTTGACTTTCTATATTTATTTTTAGTTGGAGTTTTTCTAGGCGTTTGTCTTCGGCAACGAATACTTGGCTATCTACTTTCCCTTTTCCATGTTCAGAACGTAGTATCACTCTTAATTTTTTTATACCTTGGATCAATGCAATGAGTTGCTTGTCGTTATCCGGTAACGCTAAGTTCTCACCGTTTGTCCCTTCAGGCTTGTTTGCTAGACGTTCTTTTGATTCTTTTAGGCGGTTTTTTAGTTCTTTTGAAGTGGGGGATAATTGTACCATTGAAGATAGCGCGTCATAAATACGACGCTGAATAACATATAAAATGTGATCTGACATGGGGATATTGGCGCTATTAAGAAGCACATCTTCAGACTCTTCGATGATCTTTTTTTGTTTTGTAAGGTCTTTACGACGCTCAGTCTCTTGTTTCTCTTTATGTTGTTGTACAGCACTAACCCAAAGGGCAATGACGATCAGCGCAACAATTAACATAATAATAATAGAAACGATCATGGTTTTGGTCTCTGGTTTCTCAAACTAATAATTTTTATCTTACATTAAATATATGCTAACTGGGTAGTTTTGCGCAGCTTATACAAAATAAAATTAGCATTGTGGTTATTTATTACTATTAATTGCACGTTCATAATATTTTCCAATTTGAATACCAGTCAAATGATGGCTACCTCAAGGCGTAGGATTATGCTAGCCTTGATGCATTAGTCTTATAAATGTACCTGTGGCTGTATTTATTTTCTTTAAGAAGAAATAAAGCTTGGCTTGAAGCGGTGTAACATTTATAAATAAGCAGTATAACAACACTAAAAATGCAGCCATGAAATTACAACAACTCAGATACATCGTCGAAGTTCAAAACCATAAGCTTAATGTATCAGCAACAGCTGAAAGTTTATTTACCTCACAACCAGGCATCTCTAAACAAGTTCGTATGTTGGAGGATGAACTCGGCGTGCAAATTTTTGGACGAAGTGGCAAACATTTAACTCATGTGACCAGTGCTGGGACTGAAATTATTAATATTTCACGCGAGATTCTTTCTAAAGTCGAAGGAATTAAAGCGGTCGCAAATGAGCACACATTGCCAGATCAAGGTAAGCTGAATATTGCTACAACGCATACGCAAGCACGTTATGCGCTGCCTAGTGTTATTCAAGGCTTTATGAAGAAGTACCCTGCAGTATCGTTGCATATGCATCAAGGAACGCCGCAGCAGATTTCTGACGCTGCAGCTAGAGGGGATGCGGATTTTGCAATCGCAACTGAAGCATTGCATTTATATTCAGATTTAGTGATGTTACCGTGTTACCACTGGAATCGCAGTATTGTAGTTGCAAAAGATCACCCGCTAGCTAAAAAAGCAGATTCACTTACCGTAGCTGATATTGCAAAGTACCCATTAATTACGTATGTATTTGGTTTTACTGGGCGTTCAGAGCTTGATAAAGCATTTAATGCACAAGGGCTTGACCCCCATATTGTTTTTACAGCAACGGATGCCGATGTGATTAAAACTTATGTGCGCCTTGGGCTAGGGGTCGGTGTAGTTGCATCAATGGCAATAGATCAAGTCTCAGATACTGATTTGGTGTGTATTGATGCGAGTCATTTATTTGAAGCCAGTACGACTAAAATAGGCTTCAGAAAAGGCAGTTTTTTACGCAGTTATATGTATGATTTTATAGAGCGCTTTGCACCTCACTTAACAAAAGAGCGTGTTGAACGGGCGAGCTTATTACGAAATCAAGATGATGTAGACAAATTGTTTGAAGGTATAGATTTACCTGTTAAGTGATGAAGTATTAAAAAAGCCGCAAAAGCGGCTTTTTTAATACGTAAAACTTAACACTCGATAATATTGACAGCTAAGCCACCACGTGCAGTTTCTTTGTATTTTGTTTTCATGTCGTTACCAGTATCAAGCATCGTTTTAATAACCTTATCCAATGATACTTTTTGTTCGCCACTGCCGCGGATTGCTAAACGGGAGGCATTAATCGCTTTAATTGCGCCCATTGCATTACGTTCAATACATGGCACTTGAACAAGCCCACCTACAGGATCGCAGGTTAAACCTAAGTTATGTTCCATGCCAATTTCAGCCGCATTTTCAACTTGTAATACATTACCACCAACAATTTCAGTAAGTGCACCTGCGGCCATTGAACAGGCAACGCCTACTTCGCCCTGACAGCCAACTTCAGCACCTGAAATTGATGCATTCTTTTTATAAAGTATGCCAATAGCAGCAGCAGTCAACAAGTAGCGAGTCGCGATATCGCGATCCACCTCTTTAATAAATGTATGGTAGTACATTAATACTGCAGGTAATATACCCGCTGCCCCGTTAGTAGGAGCGGTTACTACACGACCACCTGCGGCGTTTTCTTCATTGACGGCTAAGGCAAATAAATCAACCCAATCCATCGCGCGAAGTGGATCATTACTGACTTCAATATTGAGTTTTAAATACAGACTAGGTGCGCGGCGCTTTACTTTTAAACCACCCGGTAATATACCTTCAGTACGCATGCCGCGTTCAATACACGCTTTCATTACTTGCCAAATATTGAATAATTCATCTTTTATGGCATCTTCAGTGCGAAGTGTTTTTTCATTTTTCATCATTAAGCTTGATACGCTATACCCGGAGTCTTTACACATTTCGAGTAATTCTTTAGCGCTGCCAAATGGAAAAGGTGCAGGATTTTCTTCGCGAATATCAAGTGCAGCTTGTTTTTCGTTATCAAACTCTTCATCGGTGACAATAAAGCCACCGCCGATTGAATAATAAACTTTACTGTGGAGTTTATCGCTTCCTTCAAATGCAATAATTTCCATTGCATTTGAATGCTTTGGTAAGGTTTTACGACGATGAAATACGATTGCACCTTGTTTCGGGAATTTGGCTTGATGTACTTGATTTAAGTGGATGACTTGTTCATTTTCGATTTTAGTGAGAATATCATCGACTAAATCGGCATCGATCGTTTCTGGGTCATAACCCGCAAGACCTAGAATAACGGCTTTACCTGAACCATGACCAATACCTGTTTGTCCTAATGAGCCATACAGCTCGACTTTAACGCTGGTGACATCGGTTAATAAGTTTTGTTCTTGTAGTTCGTTAACAAATAAACGCGATGCGCGCATTGGGCCGACGGTGTGAGATGATGACGGGCCGATGCCAATACTAAACATATCAAATGCACTGATCATAATTACTTTACTCTACTTTTTACTCAGCACGATTGCTGCCTTTGAACGGTCGCACATAATAACGCGTAATTATACCCTTGTAACCATTTGCAACAGAGTTTTAAACTGGTATGGCGAGCTGTTTTGTAAAGTTTTTTATAATGCTTGCAGTTGCGCCCCATAGTAATCCATAAGGGGTTGAAAACCCTTGTAAAGTGATTATCTTACCAAAACGCTCAAAATTTATAGGATGCCAATTATTTACATTAGCGAGTGCACTAACTTGCAGCAAAAAACTTGCAGCGACTTCATTTTTATCAGCTTGCCAAAATGTATTGGGTGCTAACAGGCCTACATAGGGCGTAATCGTGAAACCTGTGAGGGTGGAGTAATCTGCTAATTGACCAACGATAGTCACATTCGATGGGGCAATATTAAGCTCTTCATTTAGCTCCCGCAGTGCGGTATGGCGTAAGTTTGTATCGGTTAATTCATGTTTACCGCCAGGTAAGCAAATTTCACCCGGGTGATGATTTAAAAAAGTAGGGCGCTTGCATAATAATATATGTGCGCTGTTGTCTATATCAATTAATGGCAACATGACTGCACTGGCCCGTTGTGGACGTTTAGAGCGTATACTCTGAATTTGCTGCGCATGCTCATTAATAGGCGCGCTTAGCTGAAAACGCGCCATAAGCTGTTGACTATTCACACAGGTTACTTCAATAAAGGTAGAATTTTATTTACTTTATCGTAAGTTTCTTGGTATTCCAAATCAACGTGAGAATCAGCGACAATTCCGCCGCCAGCCCAACAATAAATATGTTGTTTATGACATACTAAAGTACGAATAGTGATACTGGTATCCATATTGCCACAGGCGCTTAAATAACCAATTGAACCACAGTAAATACTGCGACGATGTGGTTCTAGTTCTTCAATAATTTCCATCGCTCGAATTTTGGGAGCCCCAGTGATTGAACCTCCGGGAAATGCCGCATGAAGTTGATCAACGGCTGTTTTATCATCAGCTAATTGCGCAGTGACTGTACTGACTAAGTGATGCACTGCGGGGAAACTTTCAATAGCAAATAGAGAGGGTACCTGCACTGTGCCAGGCTTTGCGACCTTGCCTAAATCGTTGCGCAGCAAGTCAACTATCATGACATTTTCAGCGCGGTCTTTGGATGATTTTTGTAAGCGCGTTGCTTGTTGAACATCTGTTACTTCATCAAGGCAGCGTGGTAGCGTGCCCTTGATTGGTTTGGTTTCTATGTGCCCGTCAGTGATGGCAATAAAACGTTCTGGGGAAATAGATAAAATAGCGCCATCAGGGTGATTGATAAAACTTGAAAACGGCGCTTTATTGGCTTCTCTTAATAGGCAGTAAGCTTCCCATGGTGATCCTTGGTATTGCGCTTCGAAACGTTGAGCAAGATTTATTTGATAGCAATCGCCACTTTTTAAATAAGCTTGAATTTTTGAAAATTTAGCGCCGTATTGATCTCGGCTCATATTAGATAACCAGTCACGGGTTATTTTAAATGCTTGCTGTTGTGTTGGTACATCATTTAAAGGCGTTAAATACAGAGCAAGTCTGTCGGTATCAGGCTGGGCGACATAAAACCAGCTGTTGCGTTGTTTGTCGTAAATAAGCGCATCTGGGTAGAGTCCAAGGCTAAGCTGTGGCATATGAATATCGTTAATGGCTTGCTCAGGAACTTGTTCAATAACTCGGCCAAAGTCATAACCAAAATAGCCAAGCCAACCACCGCTAAAAGGTAAGGCGGGTTGAATTTTGCTGCTATCTAATTTATTAAGCTCTTGCTGCATAATAGCAAAGCTGTCTTGAGACGTTACTTGGCCATCAATATAAGTGAGGTTATTTTTAACCTCTAAGCGTATTTTTGGTGCGATAGCTATAATATCATAGCGACTGTTCACATGATGGCTATTGGCCGAATCTAATAGTATTGCGTAGGGTAAATGAGCAAAATAGGTGAAAAGCTCTATGCAGTTGAGCGAAATGTCTAATTGAATGCAGGTTTTTTGTTGGTTTATCATCTATTTTTTACCCTGTAAAACTGGCTCGAAACGGGCTGGGAGGGTATCATAAGTTATAATTTTTTGGCAGCGTTTCGTGACGTCGCCTATGCGCTATACAAACCACCGTCACCGGTTTGACCAAGGTTGCGTGTTTACACGTAACGGTAATTTAAGGAACCCCTATGAGTACTATTCGTCAGCAAGATTTTATTGATAGCATTGAAGATGCTTTGCAATATATTTCGTTTTATCATCCACTTGACTTTGTTCAAGCGCTTGAAAAAGCTTATCACAAAGAGCAAAGTAAAGCGGCTAAAGATGCGATTGCACAAATACTTATTAATTCGCGTATGTCGGCAGAAGGTAAGCGTCCACTGTGTCAAGACACCGGCATTATTACGTGTTTTGTAAAAGTAGGTATGGATGTTAAATGGGATAAAACAGATTTGACTGTACAGCAAATGGTTGACGAAGGGACGCGTCGTGCTTATTTGAATCCAGATAACCCGTTACGCGCATCGATTGTTGCAGATCCTGCTGGTAGCCGTAAAAACACAAAAGATAATACGCCATCAGTTGTGCACATTGATCTAGTGGCAGGCGGTAATATTGAAGTGATGGTTGCAGCAAAAGGCGGCGGCTCTGAAAATAAAACCAAAATGGTGATGTTAAACCCATCTGATGATGTGGCTGAATGGGTTGAAAAAACCTTACCAACCATGGGCGCGGGTTGGTGCCCACCAGGCATGCTAGGTATAGGTATTGGCGGTACAGCCGAAAAAGCAGCCGTACTGGCAAAAGAATCGTTAATGGATCCGGTTGATATTCATGAACTTATAGAGCGTGGTGCTGAAACGACCGAAGAGAAAATGCGTTTAGATATTTTTGAACGTGCCAATAAACTAGGTATCGGTGCACAAGGTTTGGGTGGTTTAACAACCGTTGTTGATGTGAAAATTAAAACAGCACCAACCCATGCAGCTTCTAAGCCTGTGGTTATGATCCCAAATTGTGCTGCAACTCGCCATGTACATTTTACTCTTGATGGCTCAGGCCCAGCTAACCTAAAAGCGCCGAAGCTTGAAGATTGGCCTGAAGTAACATTTGAAGTAGGTGAAGGCACACGCCGTGTTGATTTAAATACGTTGACTAAAGAAGACACGCGCGAGTGGAAAATGGGTGAAACAGTATTGCTATCAGGTACTATTTTGACTGGCCGTGATGCTGCGCATAAGCGCCTGCAGGATATGATCAATTCAGGTGAAGGTTTACCTGCAGGTGTTGATTTTGATAATAAATTTATTTATTACGTTGGCCCTGTTGATGCAGTACGCGATGAAGCGGTAGGCCCAGCAGGCCCAACAACAGCAACACGCATGGATAAATTTACTGACATGATGTTAGAGAAAACTGGCATTATTGGCATGATTGGTAAAGCGGAACGTGGCCCTGCTACCGTAGAGTCTATTAAAAATAATAAATCGGTTTATTTAATGGCTGTAGGTGGCGCTGCTTACTTAGTGTCTAAAGCAATCAAAAAAGCCCGTGTTGTGGCATTTGAAGATTTAGGTATGGAAGCTATCTATGAGTTTGAAGTTGAAGATATGCCAGTAACAGTGGCAGTCGACAGTGAAGGCGCTAATGCGCATACGCAAGGTCCAGCAATTTGGAAAGCTAAAATAGAAGAGCTGAACTCTAAACTACAGTAATATTTGAGTTATATTTGGCGGTATTTAAATACTTTTGAATACCGTCTTCACATCTGACCAGTTGGATGTAAGCTTTCGAACTTCTCGCAACTATTTAAAATCCCTCGATTATTCCAGATCTGACCTTGTAATTTTTACTTTACAATAATATTTAAGTTGACGTTCACGTCAACAGTTTCATGCTTCAACATTAAATAAGTTAATTAATTATTCCATATACTGTTAATTTTTGAATTTAATATGCTATTTGTGAGGTGTATTTAATGTTTTTATTGTATTGGTATATCTAGATTGGGTTTATCATCTCATATAGTGGCAAGCACTAATATGAAGTGATAGAGTCTCGACAATTTCAGCGCGCATACCCTCTCACGGGTTACAAATTTCGGAGTAAGATAAAGTGGCTGTGTTTAATCAAGTTGATTTTGATAACCATGAGCAAGTGGTTTTTTGTTCGGATAAAGAATCAGGCCTTCGTGCAATTATTGCCGTTCATAATACTAATTTAGGCCCTGCTGTAGGTGGTTGCAGAATGTGGGATTACGCAAGTGACGATGACGCTGTCGTTGATGCACTGCGCTTATCAAAAGGTATGACCTACAAAAATGCAGTAGCACGCTTACCGTTTGGTGGTGGAAAGTCTGTAATTATTGGCAACGCGAAAGAAATAAAATCAGAACAATTATTTCGTGCTTTTGGTCGCCAATTAGAGCGCTTAAATGGTAGTTATTATTCTGCAGAAGATGTAAACATTACCTGCGGTGATGTGGCTATTATGAATAAAGAAACTAACTATGTATTAGGCCTAGAAGGTAAAAGCGGTAACCCATCACCGTTCACTGCGTATGGTACATTTTTAGGTATTAAAGCGGCTTTACAGCATCAACGTGGTCATCAAGATTTAACGGGCATTAAAGTGGCGGTACAAGGTTTAGGTGCTGTGGCTTATAGTCTATGTAAATATTTACATGAAGCCGGTGCAACATTGTTTGTAACTGATATAAACCAAGTCGCCATTGACCGTGTAGTCAATGATTTTGCTGCAACAGCAGTGAGCATTGATGAGATATATGATCTTGATGTGGATGTATACGCACCGTGTGCACTTGGTGCAACAGTTAATGATGCGACAATTGCACGCATTAAAGCGACAATTATTGCTGGTTGTGCAAATAATCAATTAGCTGAATCTCGCCATGGTGAGATCATCCGTAAAAAAGGTATTTTATACGCGCCAGATTACGTGATAAATGCTGGTGGTATTATCAATGTTTATTATGAAACAGCACCTGAAGGTTACAGCGCAGAAGCGTCAAATAAACATGTTGAGGGAATTTTTAATACCTTGACTGAAATTTTTGCGCGCAGTGAAAAAGAGCAAAAATCAACGCATTTAATTGCGGATGAATTAGCGCAAGAAATTATTAAAAACGGTTTATAACAAATCGAGCTTTGGGCGTGCTCTGCACGCCTTTACTTTATTAAACAAATCCCTCACGATACAATTATCTCTGACTTGTATAGTAATTTGTAATGACACCTATCGACTTAACCACTTGGCCGCGGCAACAGCACTTTTCACTGTTTAAAGACTTTACTCAACCGTATTTTAATGTCTGTGTGCAACTAGATATGCAGCCACTTTATAACTACTGCAAAGCACAGCAAATTTCTTTTTTTCAATCTTATATTTATTTAACACTACAAGCTTGTCATAGATATCAACCTATGTTGCAGCGAGTTATTAATGATGCACCTTGGCAACTAAACACGGCGCGTGCAAGCGTAGTCGAACTGGCGCAAGACGACACATTTAGATTTAGTTATTTTACACAACAAGATAGTTTTTTTGCTTTTCAAACCCATGCAACACACGTAAGTACAGCGGCAAAATTGCAGCCGTTATTTTCACATGCTTTTTCACAGACTGAAGGGCAAGCTGATTTAATTCATATCTCAGTATTGCCATGGCTCGATTTTATGAGCTTTTCTCATGCTTTTACGCAAGGGACGAATTTAGGTATTCCAAAATTGGTATTTGGAAAGTTAAATAAATTAACGGGGAAAATGCCGTTATCAATTGATGTGCACCATGCACTAATGGATGGTTTACACGTTGCAAAGTTTATTAATGAACTGCAAGTTGCGATTACACAGTTTATAAACACGAATTAGTAAATAAAGTTATTAATTAAATTAATGAAAGTAAAATAAGTGGTATGTTAATATAATTCTTATACAGAAAAATAATGATCCATAAGCGTTTACAAATCATTATCAATAACTTTACGGCTGCAAACAAAGTAGTCATTCATGGATTCGAAGGCGTTGAGTAAAATGATACGAGTGTGTTTATTCTTATTGATGTTGATAACGCCCCAATGCGCAACTGCGCAAGCAACTCGTTTGCCTCTTAATGACTATTTTTCTGAAACGTGGAATACACGTTCAGGATTACCTCACAACAGTATCAACAGTATTGTACAGACAAAAGATGGTTATATATGGATAGCAACGTGGGAAGGGCTTGCTCGCTTCAATGGCCGAGAGTTTAAACTATTCACCCGTTCAGAAATTACAGGATTACCAGACTCAGGGCTTCGAAGTTTAGTTCCTCAAGCTGATGGTAGCCTCTACATTAGCGGCGCACGTGGTGGCATTAGCCATCTACGCAAAGGGCATTGGTCTGCACAGAAAAATGCCTCAGCAATGGTTAATCATGTTTTAAAAACAAGTGATAACAAAATATGGTTAGCCTTAGAGGGCGATGGAGTGGCTTATCGTGATGAGAATGAAGAAGATAAAAGTGTATTAATTAATTTAAGTGCTTATCGATTGGTTGAAGATGGCGAGGGCGTTATTTGGGCTGGAACCAGTGATGGTTTATATCAAATAAAAAATAAAGTAGCCAAATTAATTACTCCTAAGAGTGGTTTACCTACAGGGCCAATATATACATTATTTATGTCTCAAGAAGGGCAATTAATCGTCGCTGGAGAAAAGGGGGCATGGCGATATGTGAGTAACCGGTTTGTTAGTATTGATGAACAGCTGGATGGCATTGCTATTTCAAGTGTATTGCAAGATAACCACAATGCTCTGTGGTTTGGGACTATTAATAAAGGTGTATTTCGACTCAGTGAACTGGGATTAGAACGACTTGATTCAGGCGCAGGTTTGCCCGCTAACCGTATTTTATCGTTACTTCAAGATCGTGAAAACAGTATTTGGATCGGGACTAATGGTGGTGTACACCGTTTACGTGAAGCGCCATTTTCAGCATGGACAAAAAAGCGTGGGCTAAGTGGTGATTATGTCAGAACGGTATTGCCTCACTCAGATGGCAGTGTTTGGATTGGCAGTAGCACAGGATTAAACCGAATCCTGGGTGATAAGGTTGAATCAATTTCACTTGCGAATAAGGGCGACCCTTTATCTATTTTAAGTTTGGCTGAAGATCAACACGGACATGTTTGGATAGGCACTTATACCAGCGGCTTAATGCGGGTAATTGATGGCAAGATTTACCCGGTTAAGAGTCGTGATAATGGCTTATCAAGTAACGAAGTTAGGGCTTTATTATTTGATAAGCAACAGCGCCTGTGGGTGGGGACTGCGACAGGGCTTAGCCGGATTGATCCCGATGGAACAACACTGCAATATACCACTAAGCAAGGTTTGCCCGGTGAGTTTATAATTGCTTTAGCTTTGGATGGGCTTGGGAATGTTTGGGCCGGAACGGGTGTGGGCGCTGCTATGTTTAATAACGTATTAGGTCAGTTTAAAGAGCAAGCATTTCCTAAGCAATTTAACGCTCAATATGCATTCGGGTTTTATGCCCAGAACGATTTAATGTGGATGGCCACTGATAGGGGGTTAGTACGGTTTAATATTGTTACTGGCGATATCGCTATTCTAGGACGCGAACAAGGTCTACCGGTTGATAAACTTTTCCAGTTAGTTGCGCAAGGGGATTCGTTTTGGTTATCGAGTAATCGCGGTATTCTTGAGGTTAAACAACAACAAGTTAACGAGTTACTTGATAACCCCCAAAATAGTAAAAATAAACGACTTCAGTATCAACTATATGATGAAGGTGATGGCATGCTCAGCGCCCAAGCTAATGGGGGATCAAACCCGGCAGCTGCATTTCACCAAGATGGCAGTATTTGGTTTGCAACCGCGCATGGTGTAAGCACTGTTATGCCTGAACGGTTAAAAAAAGCAGCGCAAATATCATTACCAACAGTCATAGAAAGCTTGTATGTTGATGGTAAAAGTACACCATTGGCTTTTGATGGTAAGGACATAATACTACCGCCAGGGGCTTCAAGGTTATCGTTTAATTATGCTGGTTTGAGCTTTATTATGCCGCAGCGGTTAAACTTTCAGACTAAACTACTCGGCTACAATGACACATGGGTAAACCGCCAGCAGTTAACAATTACCGAATACACCAATTTAGCACCGGGCAAATATACTTTTATTGTCCGTGCAGGTTACCCTAATGGGCAGTGGCAAAATAATTCTAAGAGTATTACATTTGTAATTCAGTCCTATTTTTGGCAAAAGTTAAGCTTTAAAGTTATGCTTTTTTTAGCGCTGGTTATTTTGTCTTTTGCATTATACAAATACCGCCTATATCACTTTAAAAAAATTGAAAAAGAACTTACCCTGCGAGTAATACAGCAAACTAAAGATCTACAGCAGCAAGCTGATGCGTTTGCACATCAGGCCACACATGATCAGTTAACGGACTTACCAAATCGTCGCGCATTTGATACTTGGTTGGCAGATAATTTTTCGGATTTCAAGCAGCAATCTTTACCTTTGGCTATTGCGATAATGGATATTGATCATTTTAAACGCATAAATGATGGCTGGTCACATATTATTGGTGATCGTGTAATTTGCGTCGTTGCTCATCTATTGAGTGAATGTAGTGAGGTTGATACGAGCCAGATAGCTCGATGGGGAGGTGAAGAGTTTACATTATTCTTCCCTAATAAAACTGCACAGCAAGCTGCTCTAGTTTGTGAAGAGCTACGGATGAAAATTGCAAACTACGACCTTTCAAATATTGCCAGTGATTTAACAGTCACAGTGAGTTTTGGTGTTGCAGATTCATTAACTGTTAATGATTATGACCGCTTGCTTGCGCAGGCAGATCAGGCGCTTTATCAAGCAAAAAATCACGGCCGTAACCGTGTCGAAGTTAATAATAGTTAACGCTCAAAACTCATTGGTTTTTACATTTTATCAATAATTTAATTTTAGTTTATTTTTTGTACAAATTATTGGAGTGAAAAACAACCTACACACGAGGTTATATAAGGGACATAAATTTTATTAATACAAACATAAAAACATATAATTAACCACTTATTAACATTGGTGCTATATCTTTTGTTCCCTCTTTGGGATCTTTTTACTATATAAAAGGAAATGAAAGATGAAAAATCAAATAATGAATATCGCATTAGTGAGTGTTTTAGGTATCTCGTCTGTAGTATCAGCAAAAGGCCACGGACATGCAGATTTTAGCTTTTCAGAACAATCAATTAAATCGCTAAAGTTAAACTCTTTGGTGGCTGTCGACGATACTCAATTTGTATTTAATAACACCCTATTAAATGAAGATTGGGATAGTTTCTTTACCCTGTATGCGCCAGCGCTTAACGAAAAAAAAGAGCTCATATTACATTGGGCTGGTTATGCGAGCATTAATCCTAAAATTATTTTAGCCTTGATTGAGCAGCAAAGTGGCTTACTTTCTAACCTAGATGCAGATATCAATAAGCCATTAAGAGGCTTATCAGATAAACAAGGGTTTGATGCACAAATAGAAGACGTGGTAACTAAATTAGCTCAACGTTTCTACGCGTATAAACAATGGCAAGATGTGCAATCTACAGGTATTGAAATCACTCGCAACGCGAGCATAAGTAGCAGTACTGCTGCCACTGCAGCGTTAGTGAGTGTGTTAGCAAAACGTTCAAAATTGACGTTGGATAAAGATGAAGTAAGCAATTCGAAAAGTGCAATCACGGTATTTTTAACTACTTTTGATAGTTTATTTCCAGATAGTTACGCGCAATTACAAACCCCTTCAATACACGCAGTACAAAATAATGATACACGGTTAGCAGCAGCGAGTTTTTCAATGAACCTCCCTTGGCCATCTGGTTATTGGTACAGTGGTGGAGCACATTCAAATACCGGTTCTGGGTATCCATACTCGTCCCTTGATTTTAATAATGGCTCAGGTGGTTGGGGTAGCAATACACCATATGTGCAGGCGGCTCATGGTGGTACCGTTACGCGTTTTTCCTCTTGTAATATCCGTGTGACGCATTCAAGTGGCTATTCAACTAGTTATTATCATATGTCGAATTTGCAATACAACAGCGGCGATTATGTTCAGCCAGGCGCATGGCTTGGCCGTTATGCTAATAGTAAGGGGCAGGCATTGTGCGAAGGAGGACAGTCATCCGGCCCTCATGTGCACTTCACTTTATTATACAATGGCCAGCAAGTATCATTGCATAATCAATATATAAGTGGTCATCGTATTGATGTTGGTAACAGCAATTATGATAGCAATTGCAACAATTTCTATTTTGAGCGCTATGGTTATCGCACGTGTGCATGGCAACCGTTATATCGTTAAGTTTATGGGTTTAGCGCAATAATCGACAGACCGCTTATAGTTCTTGGGCGGTTTTTATGTAACTGCTATGAAATGATTGAATTTTGCCCTAAGCGGACATATTAATAGTTTATCTCTGTTAATAGGACCCTTTAATGGTAAACGGATTGTTAGTACTCGCACTGGTAGCGTTTGTGGTTATTTATTGGCGTTGGCCAGTAATTCAAAATCGCTTGTGGCAAAAAAAATATCAAGATTATCATTTAGATGAAAAACAAAAAGCGCTGTTGTTACGCTGTATGCCTATTTATCAAAAGATGACAGATGCTGACCGTGAGAAACTAGAGCGCCATATTGTTTGGTTTTTGAATGAAAAACGTTTCATAGGTTGTGATGGTTTAAAACTCAATGAGGGTATGAAATTAATTGTTGCTGCTGATGCATGTTTATTAGTATTAAATAAACCGTGGCCACTTTATCAAAACGTTAAAGAAATTTTGCTTTATCCCAGCGCTTATTATGCACCACAAACATCCCGGGATAGCGCAGGCTTAGTCAGCTACCATAATACTATTCGTCAAGGAGAGTCTTGGCCTGGTGGCACGTTAGTGCTTAGTTGGCACGACGTACTTGAGGGTAATAGATTACCAAACGATGGGCATAATCTTGTGTTTCATGAGTTTGCTCATCAGCTTGATCAAGAAACAGGTAAAACCACCGGCACTCCGTTACTCACTAAAGAGTCAGACTATAAAGAGTGGGGGCGCATTTTTAGCCGTGCTTTTAATCAATTAAAAACACACGTTGCCTATAGTATGCCTCATGTTATCCATAGTTATGGTGCAACAAATGAAGCGGAGTTTTTTGCTGTGATCACTGAAACCTTTTTAGAAAAGCCAAGTGAACTTCGACACTACGATCCAGAAATTTACAGCTTATTAGTTGGCTACTATCAATTTGACCCAATTAAATGGCATTAACCGCCAAATTAAGGCGCTTTATCAGATATCGCTGGTAAGTTGCTATCGTTTTTGTTGCAATCAATATTAATAAACAACAAGAACAAGCGAGATAGCAATGAAAGCAATGCTCCATACAACAATGGCTGTAGCAATGTCATTGGCCCTTTATGGTCAAGCACAGGCCCAAGAAAGTACTGATGATAAAAAGTGGCAAGTTGATGCACCACAAGGGCAATTTGTCGATGCGACTATCAGTGTGTCACAAGGCACATGGATGAATATTGATGTGAGCCCAGATGGTAAAACCATTGTGTTTGATTTGCTCGGTGATATTTATACTATGGCGATGTCGGGCGGTAAGGCGACTCAATTAACAACTGATATTGCATGGCAAATGCAGCCACGCTTTAGCCCAGATGGTAAACATATTGCGTTTACCTCGGATCAAGGTGGCGGCGATAACATTTGGCTAATGGATTTAAACGGTGAAAACCAAACAGCAGTAACGAACGAAACTTTTCGTCTTCTTAATAGTCCTGCTTGGAGCCCTGATGGCGACTATTTAGTTGCACGTAAGCACTTTACGGCAAGTCGTTCATTAGGTGCGGGTGAAGTATGGCTTTATCACAAAGCAGGTGGTAAAGGTGTACAGTTAACTAAGCGTGCTGACGATCAAAAAGATTTAGGTGAGCCGATGTTTTCGCCTGATGGCCGTTACGTTTATTTCTCGCATGATTCGACTCCAGGTAAAACGTTTCATTATTCAAAAGACTCGGTTGCGGGTATCTACAAAATTAAACGTTATGATCGTCAAACAGGTGAGATCGAAACAATTATAAGTGGTATGGGCGGGGCGATTCGTCCAACACCGTCACCTGATGGTAAAAAACTTGCCTATATTAAGCGAGATGATTTTCAAACGAGCCTTTACATATATGATTTAACGTCGGGTCAGCACACAAAGTTGTACGATAAACTTGAGCGTGACATGCAAGAAACATGGGCTATCCATGGCGTTTATCCAACAATTGCTTGGACACCAGATAATGAAGAGCTGGTATTTTGGGCGGGTGGTACAATCCATAAGCTTGATGTGAAAGATGGCGATGTTGAGACGGTACCATTTGAAGTACAAACAAGTAAAAAAATTCAAAAAGCGGTGCGTTTTACACAAAATATTGATGCCGATGAATTTGATGTAAAAATGCTGCGCAATGTACAGGTATCTCCAGATGGCGAAACCGCTATTTTTGAAGCGCTTGGGCATATTTATAAACGTGATTTAGCGTCAGGTAAAATAAAGCGTTTAACGAAACAAGATGATCATTTTGAGTTATTTGCGCAGTTTTCTCGCGATGGTAAAAAAATAGTTTATGTAACATGGGACGATAATGAGCAGGGTGCTGTTCGTGTTGTATCTGCTCGCAGCGGGCGTGGCGATGACATAACCACTGAACCGGGCAAATATGTAGAGCCAACATTTAGCCCAGATGGCAAAACTGTTGTGTATAGAAAAGCATCGGGTGGCGGCATATTAAACCCTGATTGGTCGTTACACACAGGCATTTACGCGGTGAGCACAAAAGGCGGCAAAGCTGAGCTAATTACAAAAAGTGGCTACCAACCACAATTTGGTGCGCAAAACGACCGTGTATTCATTATGAGTCCATGGCCAAAGCCAACATTAAGTGTTGTTGAACTTGATTCTAAGAAAGTCAGTAAACTGTATGAATCTGAGCATGCAACTGAATTTAGAGTATCGCCTGATGGAAAATACCTTGCGTTTGCTGAGCGTTTTAAAGTATTTGTTACGCCGCTAGTTGAAAGCGGTAAAACCATTAATATAGGCCCTAAAGATAGTCAATTTCCGATTGAACAGCTCTCAGTACGTGCGGGTGAAAGCATCAGTTGGAGTGCAAATAGCAATAAACTATATTGGACACTCGGCCCTGAGCTTTACCACGCAAGCTTAGCTGGGTTGTTTGATATTAATAAAGCTGATGACGCTGATTTTAAAGTTAAAAGCGGCGATAACATCAGTTTTACTCGCAAAATAGCTGAGCCGAAAGGCATGATAGCCCTAACGGGTGCACGTATTATCACCATGAAAGGTGAGCAAGTTATCGAAAACGGTGTGTTGCTAACTGATGGTAAGCATATTAAAGCACTGGGCAGTGTAGCAGATGTGAGCATTCCAAAAGGTGCAAAAATCATTGATGTAACTGGTAAAACAATTATGCCAGGGCTTGTTGATGCGCATGCTCACGGCTCGCAAGCGAGTAATGAAATTATTCCAGAGCAAAACTGGAAGAACCTAGCTGGTTTATCATTAGGTGTAACAACCATTCATGATCCTTCTAATGATACCACTGAAATTTTTGCTGCAAGTGAAATGCAAAAATCAGGGGCTATTGTAGGCCCGCGTATTTTCTCTACCGGGACTATTTTATATGGCGCCAATATGCCAGGGTATACGTCGCATATTGATTCGTTAGATGATGCTAAATTTCATTTAGAGCGTTTAAAGAAAGTGGGGGCGTTTAGTGTTAAATCATATAACCAACCCCGTCGTGAGCAACGCCAGCAAGTGATAGAAGCTGGTCGAGAGCTGGAAATGATGGTTGTGCCAGAAGGCGGATCGTTATTACAACATAACTTAACCATGGTGGTTGATGGCCATACAGGTATTGAGCACTCACTTCCTGTTGCA
Source organism: Pseudoalteromonas porphyrae (assembly GCF_001298125.1). Lineage (NCBI taxonomy): Bacteria > Pseudomonadati > Pseudomonadota > Gammaproteobacteria > Alteromonadales > Pseudoalteromonadaceae > Pseudoalteromonas > Pseudoalteromonas porphyrae. The sequence goes on from NZ_LHPH01000009.1 coordinate 49,459, forward strand.
AACATTTATGACGATATTAAGCAGCTTTGGTCACAAAGTGATGTAGGTTATACGCCTACTCTTGGTGTTGCGTATGGTGGTATTTGGGGTGAAAACTACTGGTACGATAAAACGGACGTATGGAATCATCCACGCTTAAGTAAATTCGTACCTAAAAATCAATTGTTACCGCGTTCAATGCGTCGAGTTAAAGCGCCCGATCATCACTACAATCACTTTAATAATGCCCGTGTAGCAAAAGAGCTACAAGATTTAGGTGTACTAGTTAATTTAGGTGCGCATGGGCAACGTGAAGGGTTGGCTGCACATTGGGAGATTTGGATGTTTGCCCAAGGTGGAATGACCCCACTGCAAGCAATTCGCGCCGCGACGCTTGATCCGGCCAAATACATAGGCCTTGATCAAAATATTGGTTCGTTAGAAGTAGGCAAATTAGCCGATTTAATGATCATCGACGGTAATCCGCTGACGAATATTCGTGATACAGATAAAGTTGATTACACCATGATCAACGGTCGTTTATTTGATGCGGCAACAATGAATGAAGTTGGTAAAAAAGAACGCGATAAACTTTACTTTGAAGATAAGTAATTATTAGCGTTATAGACTAATTAAAAGCGGCTAAATAGCCGCTTTATTTTTTTAACAACAAAGTAACGCCTTGATATTAAGTCCCTATGAAACGCTGAAGTCTGCATCTTGAAGCGGTTTGGGTATATAGCTTTGCACAAGTTGTCGTAGTAATAATGGGTCTTGCAATAGTTGGTTGCTAGAATGCATGACTCTTGCTTGGCAGATCATACCTTCTTTTAATGTCATTAATAATTGTGCTAACTGCTTGGCTTTTTCTGACTTGCTTTTAAGTTGTGTTGTTTGCGATAGCTTGTCGAACAGCAATTGTAAAACAGCTTTTTTGTGTGCACTGCAAAGTATTGCAATAGGGTGGTCGCTGTGTGGAAATTCAGCCGCAGTATTAATAAAAAAACAACCATTAAAGTCGCCAAGCTCTATGGCCTTATTATCTATCCAAATTGAGAGTGAACCAAACAGCGCTGATGCGATTTCAAAAGGAGTATCACAGTTTTTTAACCGATCGTTGAGCCAATGATTAAAGCGTTTATCCCTGGCTTCAAGGCAGGCGCAAATCAACTCATCTTTACTGACAAAGTGGTTATAAAGAGTTTTTTTTGCAACGCCAGACTCTTTTAGTATTTCATTAATACCTACCGCATGAATCCCTTTTTGATAGAAGGCTGTCAGTGCAGTATTAATAATATGGGTGCGCTTATCCATGATGGCTCCTTGTAAAAAAGTAAGCTTGACATGAGTAGACCGACTTGTCTATCATTTGCGTGTAGACAAGTCGGTCTACTTTTGGTTGGGAGTTATATTTATGAATGATGGATCGTATCAAGCTGTCATTGCAGGGGTGTTTTCAACGCTTACATTGTTGGTTTTAGCGTATTTAGAAAGTGTAAATAATTATGGGGTCTGGCTTATGGCACCTTTTGGCGCCACGGCAGTATTAGTTTTTGGAATACCAGATAGCCCTTTGGCAAAAGCTAAAAATGTGATTGCAGGCCATTTGATCACTGCTTTTATCGCGGTCGTGTTTGTCACTTATATAGGCTCAGATCCTATTAGTATTGCCATAGCGACGGGTCTTGCAATAACGGCGATGATGCTAACTAAAACAGTTCACCCAGCAGCAGGGGCCAACCCTATTTTAATTATAAGCAGCGGGCAAAGTTGGGACTTTTTAATTATGCCAGTATTGATTGGCACCGTATTTATTGTCGTGTGTGGCTATTTGAGTACGTGGTTGATAGTTAAAGTGACTCTTTATTGTGAGCACAAAAAAACCGCTTAAGAGCGGTTTTTTTGTTTGCTTAGCTGTAAATTACATAACACCGCGTGGAAGGCGGCAGTCATGTTCTTTTCTCGCTAAGTACACAATCCAAAACTCTTCAGCTGTGTAGCCATCTTCATTTTCTGTAGTAACAGTAAATGCTGCTTTTTTAACGGCTGGAACAGTCGTTTTTGTTTTGGTTTTTTTAGCAGGCGCTTTTTTTACTGTTTTTTCAGACGAACCGCCTGAAGTTAACTGCTCAGTTAATTCAGCAACTTCTGCAAGGCGCAAATTTTTGCCGCCATCGATGCTGTACCAACCAGGTTTGGTGGTGATTTCAGGTTTATTACCATTGGCTGCTTCATATGCTGCTTCAAAGGCATTTAACACTTCTGTTTTGTCTAGTTTGCTCATCAGAGACCCTATACGTTGTAAACACAGATTAAGAATACCTATTTATACCTATTTTTGGGCTACTTTTCAATTTTTTGCGATTTCCCTTCCATTTTGAATAGATAACCGCCAAAATTTGCACAAAATCTAACGTTTATGTGGAATATGAAATGCAACGTCGAGAATTTAACCAGTTATTAAATGCGATCTTAAAGCCTGACTCAATTAAGGATTTTTGCCCAAATGGGTTACAAGTTGAGGGGCGAGAACGGATTCAAAAAATAGTAACAGGTGTAACCGCCAGCCAAGCGTTGATTGATGCTGCAATTGCCCTAGGTGCAGATACTATTTTAGTGCACCATGGCTATTTTTGGAAAGGCGAAGCACAGCCTATCACGGGTATTAAAAAGCGCCGTATTGGTGCGTTACTGGATCATGATATTAATTTATTTGCATATCATTTGCCGTTAGATGTGCATCCTGAGATTGGCAATAACGCACAATTAGCTAAATTACTCGATTTAGAAATGACAGACGGCTTAGAGCCGATAGCAAATAGTGTTGCAGTAAAAGGGCGATTAAAAACGCCTATGACGGGTGAACAGTTCGCGCAAAAAATAGCTGAGGTACTCAATCGAGAACCCTTAGTGAGTTTAGTGCGTGATGAACCAATTGAAACCATAGGGTGGTGTACAGGTGGTGGGCAAGGTTATATTGACTTAGCTGCTAACCAAGGACTCGATGCTTATTTAACGGGTGAGGCATCAGAGCAAACAATTCACAGTTCACGAGAACAAAACATTGATTTTTTTGCCGCGGGTCATCATGCGACCGAACGCTATGGGATCCAAGCGCTCGGTGAGCTATTAGCACAACAACATGGATTTGACGTTACCTTTATTGATATAGATAACCCAGTTTGAAAATAAGTCAAATTCTGTTGATTGAAAACTACAGCGCCTCTGGATCAATCCAACGGCGCACTGCAATCCAACCACGGCCAATTACTTCGTGCCATTGACGTGTTACAGCTAAGAGTACATTTACATTAGGGACATACTGTTTATGGACAGGCCAAGCAGAGTAATCATAAAAGTCAGTCGCAGCGGGTATTACATCAACCCCTTGTGCGTTAAATAAATCTTTTGCACGGCGCATATGGCTCGATGATGTGACTAACGCAACTTTAAAATCCACAAGTGCAGGCGCTAAAAATTTAGCTTCGTCGGCGGTGTCCATGGCTGCTGGGTTTTGCTTTATACGGTTAGCTTTTACTCCAAGGCTAATCGCTGTTTGCTGCATTAAATGACTATTGGTGACTTTGCCGTAGCCCCCACCTGAAACAATAAGCTGTGCGTGTGGATAAAGATACGCAAGCCTTATGCCTTCTACTAAACGACTTTTTGCACAATTACCCAGCTGGCTATTCGCACTGAGGTTTGGGTTTGGTATTAGATCGCAGCCAAGTACCACTATCTTGTCTATTTTTGAATGATTTTTAGAATTAAATACATATTGAAGTTGCGTGGAAGGATCGACTATTTTTTGGCCCATAAACGGTGTGCTGATCAGCATTAGCGCGCAAGTAACGAGTAAGCCAGAAAATGCGGCGACTTTGTTGTTACGCAAAGCTATCAAAAAGCACAAAGCACATATTAGGCCGAACAAGGGCAGTGGCATGAGCATTGCGCCGAGGATTTTTTTAAGTTCAAACATCACAGTAGCATCAGTAAAAGAGTTTTACGTATGCTACTGGGTTCGCTTGATTTTATCGACCGTTATTTAACTTGCAGGTATTTAAAAAGTGGCGATAAACCGGGTTATCCCGCATATTCTTTTTCATTGCAAGGTACATGGGGCGAGTGAGCCCTAATGCGCCAAGGGGAATCGATTTGATTAAACCTTGGCTCTCATAAGGCGTTACTAGCCAATCTGGTAATGCCGCAACGCCCATACCCGCACTGACAAGTTGAAAAATAAGTAAGCCTTGCTCTACGTTTTTTAAGGTGCCGTCAAAACGTGCATTTTGAATAAAGTGCTTAAATATATCTTGGCGTTCGCGTGGAATTGGGTATGAAATAATGGTTTCGTTTTTCAAATCCAGTGCAGTAACGTACGCTTTTTTTGCCAGCTCATGATCGGGGGCAACAATCAGCTTAAGTTTAAAGTCAAATAAATGTGCGTATTCAAGTTTATCGGGTTCACGGATATCAGAGGTAAGCACTAGATCCAACTCGTCGCTTAATAGATCAGGGATTGCGTCGTAGCTAAAGCCACGTTCATAATCTACTTTAATATCAGGCCAAAAGTTATTAAATTCTTTAATCGTGGGTAATAGCCAATGAAAACAAGCATGGCATTCAACACTTAATCTTAACTGCGAAATCGGCTGGTTAAGGCTTTCCTTTAGTCGGCATTTTGTCGCTTCAACGCGGGGTAGTACTTCACTCGCTAGTTCAAGCAATAGCATACCTTGGGGTGTAAACCGCACAGGCTGAGTTTTACGTTCAAATAACTGGCAATCAAGCTTGTTTTCTAAATCTTTAATCTGATGAGATAAAGCTGATTGAGTTAAAAATAGTTCGCGGGCGGTATTCACCAAAGAGCCGGTTTCTTTTAAGGTCGCAATGGTCTTTAAATGTTTTACATCAATCATCTTTAATAATTCTCATGGTATAAGTGAGGTTAACTCAGATTGCAGACATAATACGCCTTTATTGAAGATGCTTCAACGTCTAGATGGCTAAATAATGTCATTTGTTTTACTTAACGTTTACAACTTCACTATAGCATCAAATTTGACAGCGTTGTCATTATATTTATTCTGATTTATAAAAATATTTATATGAAATTACCTCAAGTTAAATAGGAGGAAGCATCAATTGTGTAATGTAAGGGAGAGGTGTAAGTTTTTAGCCATCTAAATAGCTAAATGGAGTTTTTAACATGGCACAATTACATAACTTAGGTTTTCCTCGTATAGGCACAAAACGCGAGCTTAAATTTGCAGTCGAATCATATTGGGCAGGTAAAATCAGCCAAGCAGAGTTACTTGAGAAAGGTAAAACGATCCGCGCAAAAAACTGGGCGCTACAAGCCGATGCAGGCATTGAGTTATTACCAGTTGGCGACTTTGCTTGGTATGACCATGTGTTGTCAACCTCATTACTCATCGGCGCTGTACCTAAGCGGCATCAAAAAACAGACGGTAGCGTTGATCTTGATACGTTATTTCGCATCGGCCGTGGTCGAGCGCCAACCGGTTGTTCATGTGCAGCCAGTGAAATGACGAAATGGTTTAATACGAATTATCACTATATAGTGCCAGAGCTTAGCAGTGATCAGCAGTTTGAATTAGCCTGGACTGAGTTATTTGAGCAAGTTACCCATGCACACGCATTAGGCCATAATGCAAAAGTGGTGTTAGTTGGCCCTGTAACTTACCTTTACTTAGCAAAATGTGTGGGCAGAGAATTTGATAAATTAAGCCTACTTGAAAAACTGTTGCCAGTGTATCAACAAGTCCTAGTAAAGCTAGCGCGCCAAGGTGTTCAGTGGGTACAAATAGATGAACCTATTCTTGCTCTTGAGTTGTCTGATGATTACCGCCATGCATTAAAAGCAAGTTTTAACACACTTGCAGGTCAAGGTGTAAAGTTGTTACTGGCTAGTTATTTTGACTCTGTGAGTGCTTACTATGATGATATAGCTGCTTATCCAGTTGACGGTGTACATTTTGATTGTGTTGCAGCTAAAGTCGATTTTACACAGATTGATTCGTTATTGAGCGCTGATCAAGTTCTATCATTAGGTGTAGTTAATGGCCGTAATATTTGGCGTGCAGACCTCGATGCGGTATTTTCCACGATAAAAGACATTGCAACAAAGCGTGGCGATAATTTATGGCTTGCTCCGTCATGTTCTTTATTACACACGCCAGTTGATTTAGAGCAAGAAGAAAAGCTTGATGATGAGTTACGCTCCTGGCTTGCTTTCGCAAAACAAAAAGGCCAAGAGCTGTCATTGTTAAAAGCAGCACTTGAGATCAATGATAACCGTGATTTAGTTACTTACTCAGCGCCTGTAAAAGCACGTTTAACATCAACACGTGTCAATAATGCAGTAGTGCAGCAACGAGTAAGTGCGTTAACCGTAAAAGAGGGGAAGCGTGAGAATGTATTTGCTCAGCGAATTGAAAAACAACATGGAGCACTTAACTTACCATTATTACCGACAACCACGATAGGTTCATTCCCACAAACACAGGCTATCCGTAAAGCGCGTCGTGATTTTAAAGCCGGTGAATTATCTGCCACTGACTATCAAAATCAAATGGAAGCCGAAATCCGCTACGCAGTAGAAGAGCAAGAAGCGCTTGATTTAGATGTATTAGTACATGGTGAAGCTGAGCGTAATGACATGGTTGAATATTTTGGTGAACTGCTTGAAGGTTTTGCTTTTACCCAGTTTGGTTGGGTGCAAAGCTATGGCTCTCGCTGTGTGAAGCCGCCGGTTATCTGGGGAGATGTCTCACGCGAAAAAGCAATGACGGTTCAGTGGACTCAATACGCGCAGTCGCTTACCAGTAAAAAAATGAAAGGCATGCTAACAGGCCCTGTCACTATTTTGTTTTGGTCATTTATTCGTGATGATTTAGATAAACCAAGCATTGCAAATCAAATAGCACTTGCGCTGCGTGATGAAGTGGTGGATTTACAAAATGCGGGCATTGAGATAATTCAAATTGATGAACCTGCATTTCGTGAAGGTATGCCACTCAAAGCCACCCAATGGCAAGACTATTTAGAGTGGGCAGCGTATGCATTTAGAGTGTCAGCCAGTGGTGTGAAAAACGAAACACAAATTCATACGCACATGTGTTACGCGGAATTTAACGGTATTATTGCCGCTATTGCGGATATGGATGCCGATGTGATCACTATTGAAACATCACGCTCAAACATGGAGCTACTAGATGCATTTGAAAACTTTGATTACCCAAATGATATAGGCCCTGGTGTATACGATATTCACACACCAAACGTGCCAGATACTGCATGGATCAAAGCGTTAATCCACAAAGCCGCGCGTAAAATACCCGTTGAGCGTTTGTGGGTGAATCCAGATTGTGGTTTAAAAACACGTGGATGGGAAGAAACCCGCCAAGCACTTGATAACATGGTTAAAGCGACTAAAGAACTGCGTGAAGAACTAAAGTAAACGCTTAAAGTAAACCTCTTTACGCTGTTAAGCCCTAGGGCTTTTTGTTTAGTTTTATGTGTAGTTGTCGTTTCTATCTAACATTATGATAGTAAAGAATTTAATTTATTGGTGCCTGATTGGCATTAATTATGTTCACTATTGTGTCTTTTTATTCTCTTAGTGAGCAAGTAAATTAGCATATCAGAATTATTAAGGGTCTAATCAACATGAAATTACTTAGCCGCGGTTTGCTTTTACTGACTTTACTTTTTAGCGTTTCTTTGATGGCTCAGACGCAAACAGCAAAAGATCCACAGCAATTATTAGTCTCTATTGGGGATCAGTTATTTAGTGATATAGGTAAAGTTAATAGCCAAGGTAATGCGTCAAAGCATGAGATGTCAGCCATTGTAAGTAAGCATTTAATGCCGCATATAGATGTGAAGTTTGTTTCATACAAATTGTTAGGTAAGCATATTAAAGGCATAAAGCGGGCGCAAGCTACAGGGTTTATTAGTGCGGTTGAGCACTATTTGACAATGACATACGCCAGTGCACTGATGAAATATACCGGGCAAGAGATCAAATTTGAAAAAAATAATGATGTCACCAGCGGGGATTTTACAACAGTAAAAACACAAATTATAGATTCACAAGCCCCAACAATAGACCTGCACTTTAAACTTCGCCACGGTAAAGATGGTAGCTGGAAAGTATATGATATCGTTGCTGAAGGTATTTCCTTATTGAGTGCTAAACAAAAAGAAGTGATTCAACGTATTTCTGAAGTAGGGCTTGACCAAGTTACTCGCGAACTGAGTAGTAAATAAGCACTTTTATCCCGCCTCCAACCAGAAGCGATAAGTTACGAAAGTGACTTGTCGCTTTATATTAATACCATTATTATTCTTTTAAAATCACACTCTTTGCGCTAGCGTGTCGATCAAGGTGTGCTAGAATAAGCGTCTATAAATTATTATATTAAGCGCAGTGTCAGTTTGGTGTTGTTAAACTCGCGAACTGACCTTTATACCTGAGTAAGATAGACACTGGAGTTATGTTTTTTTAATGGAAAATGTACTTATTTGGCCTAAAGAATACCCGTTGTTAGTCAAAGGACTTATTGAGCAAAACGGTGCATTCATTTTGGATGCTTTAGAAGCATGGCCAGCCTGTCGCTCTAATGAAGAAGACGATGGCGTTTGTACCACTGTATTACCTCCCATCTATTATTTAACTTGGTTAACGCCACTTGAGCCATTTGAAGAGTGTTATTTTCAGCATATTTGTGAATATGACGATTCAGCACAGCATTATATTAACGCTGCAAAAAATCATTATTATGATAATGAATATACCCCAGAAAGCTTAGTGCTTATGCTTTGTCAGCGTCTTGAAAAGTATGCGAGTGTTGCCGGACAAGCTGCAATTAAAACGCCAATATCGTTGATTTCTCAACTTTTTTCTAAACGCTATTTTACGGTTATTGAGCATGCTTTATCATCAGCAAGCAAAGTGAGTGCGCAAGATGCGTTAGCTTTATGGAAAGAAGTTGATTTTCGTGAGCGTTTTAGCTGTTTTATTCCTGACTCAATTGATTCTGTTTCGCAGCTAAGTGAATTGGCGGCTAAAAAAGTCGCAGGTGGTAAAGACTATTTTACTTTGCTGACTCAAGTTTCACCGGATGTTGATTCGGTCATGCTATTAGAGCAGGCCTTACTTGCTCATTTGAGTTTTAAAACTGCAAAACAGACAATGGCGATGCGCTTTATTGAACAAGGTGCAACGGGGACGTTAGCTGATGAGAATGGAAAAACGGCTTTTATGTGGGCTGTTGAGAAAGGGTATGTAAATTTGGTTCAAACGCTCTTGGAGCAACAAGATAAAAAGCAGCAAGATAGTTTAGGTAATACGGCACTACATTATGCCGTGTTTGCTAAAAATGAGCCTCTGATGGTGCTATTACTTAAATCAGGTTATGATTTTAGGACTAAAAATATTGACGGGTTAAGTTGTTATCGACTTGCTGTTAGTATAAAAGCGACACAATTAGTAAAATGCTTGGAACGTGATTTTGGTATTAAAGAGTTATCGCCAGATGGTCAGTTTACGCGAATAAAGAAAGTCCACGGGCTACATGCGATAGTTACTTTATTATTACCATTTCAGTTGTTTTTCTTCTTTGATGATTCTTTGTCAGGTAAAAGTGAAATAACGCTAACATTGACGATGTTTTCATTAGTGTGTTTTTTCTTTGCGATGAGCTTAAAGCGGTGTGCATTATATCCACATATTAAACATCCTTGGGGATTGTTTGTATTAAGGTGTTTTTCATTATTTAGCTTAGTAGGGCAGCTAGGTTTAGCGAGTATTGTCGCGCTAGCAACGTTAAGCGGGCTCGTTTAGTTAGGGCGTGTTGACCTTTGTGGATTGAAATTTGTTCAATCTAGGGGCGATTTAATCGCGGCGCGAGGTTTGTAACCTAGCGGGCTCGATAACTGCTCCTGCGTTATTCTACTGGCTCACATCCATGTGAGAATAAGTAAAAACCGAGCAAAGCTTCCGCGTCCTGCTCACGTCCCTTACCTACATCCGTGTAGGCAACAAAGAGTCAATCGCCCCTAGGAAGAACCCTTTGGGCAGCGCATGTTTGGCATTTATACTGCGTTATCGCCTATTTATGGGGAACAACCACACGACATAGGCTCTGCCTTGCCTAAATACCAAATAGACTGCTGCAAAATCAATCACGAAAGGTCAACACGCCCTAGCTTCTAAAATTAAAAACGCGCCAAATGGCGCGTTTTTAATGAGAGTATTCGAAATATATTTACTGATTTTTTCGATCGTATTCTTGCTCAGCTTTTTCTTGTGCTAATTCATCTTTTAGCTTTCTAATTTTCAATCCTAGCTCTTGGCCTCTGTGGCGTGCGTAGTAAGTGCAGCCTACAAACATCATACTTGCAAACAGCAATTCTAATAATACCCATAGCAGTTGATCTTGAGCAATCCACAGTAACGTGAGGCCATGAATGAAATACAGCATGACAATGAAATTTGCCCATGCATAAGTGTAGGGTTTATCCTGGATAATGCCTTTGAGTGGTAATAGGAGCGGTAAAATATAAACAACAAAAATAAACCCGTTGCTATAGCCTTCTCGTGGTGCAATTAGAAATAACCAAATAGGCATTAATACTAATAAGCCAATATAGCCGATAATAGCAGTGCGTTGAAAGCGTACTGTAATCACTTTTTTAGGTATGGTTTGAGGACTTAAATCGCTTTGCGATGTCATTGTAATTTTCTCGTTATTTTGACTAAGCGTTGACCAACACTTTGACAAATTTTTATTTCATCTTTGCTCAATTGAGCGCTATTTTGAGCACCAGCAACATGAGTTGCTCCATAAGGAGTGCCACCGGTTTGAGTTGCAAGCAGTTCCGGTACTTCATAAGGCACGCCCATTAGCATCATACCATGATGCAACAAGGGTAATGATAAGTTGAGCAACGTTGCCTCATTGCCACCATGCATACTACTGGATGATGAAAATACACAGGCTGGTTTATCAATTAATTGCCCTTTTAACCACAATTCGCTGGTGGTTTCCCAAAAAGCTTTCGCTTGTGAGGCCATCATACCGAATCGAGTCGGGGTACCAAAAGCTAGACCATCGCACTTAATCAAATCATCTTTACTGATCACGATATCGTGCGGGTCTCTTACTTCAAATGTTCGCAATAATGCTGTACCACCTTGAGATTCAATGGACTCAGCAATTTCATGAGCCATTGCTGCGACAGAGCCATGGCTTGAGTGGTACAAAACAACAATGGTTACACTCATTAAAGTATGCTTAGTACATGTTCTGGTGGACGACCAATCGCCGCTTTATCGTTATTGACGACAATAGGGCGCTCAATTAATTTTGGGTGCGCAACCATAGCAGCAATTAGAGTATCTTCATTTAGCTCATCTTTAAGGTTAAGTTCTTTATAAATATCTTCTTTGGTGCGCATTAGTTCACGTACAGAAGAAAAACCTAACTGTTTAATCAAAATGCAGATCTGCTCTTGGCTTAATGGAGTTTTAAGGTATTCAATAATATCTGGTTGAATCGATTTTTGTTCAAGTAGAGCAAGTGTTTCACGCGATTTTGAACAACGCGGATTATGAAAAATAGTAACAGGCATAGTAACAATCCAATGAGATAAAGTAGGGCTATTTTAAGGTAAGCGGCGCGAGACTTAAAGCCTCGCGAGTTCTTTTTGCATTTGTCGGTATTGCGTAAGTAATGCTTTGAGACGCTGCTGCTTATTTAATTCTTCAGGTTTTACAAAATTTAATGCTTTTTGGACTTCGTCAGCAGCTTTCAAATAAGCACCATATTGAACATATACGTCGGCATTTGCTTCATGGTAAGCGGCTAAATTGTCTTGTTTTTTAAATGTGTCAGTGATTAATTGCTTACCTAAGTTATGATTTGGTTTTTCTAATAAAAATGACTTTAATATTCGTTCGGCAACATCATATTGCTTAGCTTCTATTGCGGCATTGGCATAATTTAGTGTGATTACTTGGTTATTAGGACGATTTTGATGCAGCGGTGCTAAATATTTAACGGCATCAGCCGCTTTTTCTTGTGCAATAAGTAAGTCAGTATACGTATCAATGTAAAATAAATTCTTTGGATCGCTGGCTAGTAACTCATTTAAAATTGGTGCAGCTTCAGCAAGCTTTTTTTGATCGAGCAAACTAATACCTAAACCATAATTAAGTGCGGCAGTATTATAAAAACTGTTTTCACGAAGCAGTTTTCTAAATAAGTTTTCAGCTGCAACAGGTTCATATTGATAGCGGGCAATAGCGCGGCTTTTTGCAAGGTTGAAGTTTAAGCTATCAGGTAATTGACGTTTATCAAATTGTTGGGCTCGTAGGCGTACATCAGACACGCGACTTTCAGGTAAGGGGTGTGTAAGTAAAAAGGCTGGGGGTTTATATTTGTAACGAATTTGTGCTGCGAGCTTAGTTAAAAACTCACTTGAGGCGTAAGGGTCAAATCCCGCATTATTTAGCGTTTGCATACCAATACGATCGGCTTCTTGCTCGGCTGAGCGGCTATGAGTCAATTGGCTGAAGGCCGCTTGTGTTTGATTGGCTGAAATAATCGCTAGGCCAGCATCAGGAGACACGACAGTTGCAAGAATACCAGCGATCATCCCCGCTATTGTTAGGGCACTATTATCTTGTTGTTGCTGGATCCGACGTGCTAGATGGCGTTGGGTTACGTGGGCTATTTCGTGGCCAAGTACAGATGCAAACTGACTTTCGTTATCTGATTGTGCTATTAAACCTGTATGTACCCCGACATGACCACCATAAAAAGCAAAGGCATTTATTTCGGGGTTATTTATCCAAAAAAATGAAAATGGAAAACGTACATCACTGGCACTGGCAACTAATTTACGGCCAATTGTTGTTAAGTATTCATCTAAAACGGGATCACTTACTACCGGTGATGAACCACGAATTTGCATCATCATTACTGCACCGATTGCTTGTTCTTTTTCAAGCGGTAAAGCTTGCAGCGCTGATGTGCCAAGATCAGGAAGTTTAAAGCTGGTTTGCGCCTTTAATGGTTCACTGATCAGGATACTAAACGTTAAAAAGGCACTGAATAGTGTAATAAAGACTGATTTTAGCTGCATTTTATTCCTTGTTAAGATTTTCACCGAGCATGAGTTTAGCAATATCAATTTCATCACTGCATGCGCGACTGTCTTTTTCGCATAATTGGTATAACTCTTTTATTGTGACTCCATCAAGCTTTACTACGTTCAATTCTCGTTGTAAAAAATTAATAATTTTATGGACTACCTTATGCGCATGAAGGATGACGGCTTTATCGGCTTTGTCACCACGCTCAAAATAAAAACCAATAAATTTATGTAACTGGTTAATGCGGATCAGGTTTTTCATTGAATGGGGATCCCATACATTAAATTCCATAAAACGATTGTCTTTGACATATTGAACAATGGTCACATCTTTAGCATAGGGTAATGCCCATAATTCAAAACCACGATCTGTGAATACTTGATGTAATGCAATTCGAGGTTTTTTGTCGCAGTGAATTTCGCCAACAGAGTCCTCATGGCCATCGAGTAAATCGATATTCCAATTACGTTTATCAATTAACCTTTTCACCGCATTGTCAAAGCCGTGTTCAAGAATACCTTCCGCCTCACTCACCGAGGATGCCACAAGATGATAAAAAGGGGGAAGCTCTCCCCAGTTTATTTGTTTTTTATACCAGTTAATCTCTTTGAGAGTTGGATTACTGGGTAGTTGCGCTTTATTATGCGTGCCAGGCATTAACCTATCCTTACTACAAACTATGCTATAAGGATAAACCATTGTGATGTTTGTTTTAAGGAAAAGTTACTTTTGTTATTGTCAGCTATGGTATAAGGCGTGTGGTTACTTAAGTTATGGGACTAATTGTTTATTTCAGCAGGTATAATTATTCACTATGTTAAAGCAGGATTTACGTGTATTTAAATGCCCGCAGCAATTTATTCAGTTTAAATTAGGGTTACGGCAGGCATTATTAGCTCAGCAAACTATTGAATTTAGAATATTGGAACAACAACCGATTCAAGATATTGAACGGTTTTTACAGAAAAATAATTATCAATATAAATTAGAACAACAGCATGGGTTGTTAATCGTGGAGCCAAATTGTGTTTGAATATGTAAAAACGTGGTACGAAAGGAAGTTCTCAGATCCACACTCTGTTACCTTGCTATTTTTATTAATCGCTTTAATGGCGATGTTTTATTTTTTTGGCGCATTTATTGTTCCGGTGTTAGTGGCATTGGTAATTGCCTATTTACTTGATTGGCCAGCTGCACATTTAGAACGACTTGGCTTACGTCGCTTTACGGCCACGGTTATTGTAATGCTCATATTTACGGGCCTTATGCTAACTCTGATCATTGGTATTGGTCCTGTACTTTGGCAACAAACAAGTAACTTGGTACAAGAAACGCCGCATATGATTGAGCAAGGAAAGTCATTTTTGCTTCATTTACCACAGCAATACCCAAGTTTAATAAGCGAAGAACAGGTCAAATCAGTTGTAACAAGTGTTGAAGCAAAAGCAATCGATTTTGGGCAAGTGCTGCTCTCTTTTTCGCTGACGTCATTAAAAGATGTTGTTGCTTGGCTTATTTATTTAATTTTGGTGCCACTATTGGTCTTTTTTATGCTCAAAGATAAGCTTGAGCTAGTTAAAAGTGCAGAAAAATTAATCCCCAAACAGCGCCGTTTAATTTTGCAGGTTTGGCATGAAATGAACCAGCAAATCATGAATTATATTCGCGGTAAGGTATTTGAAATTCTTATAGTTGGTTCGGTATCGTTTGTTGCATTCACTATTTTTGATTTACGTTATGCAGCATTACTAGGTGTATTGGTGGGTTTTTCTGTGTTGATCCCGTTTGTGGGAGCTGCACTTGTGACTATTCCTGTCGCTGCTGTTGCGTTATTTCAATTTGGTTTAGAAACCCACTTTTGGACTATACTTATTGTGTACGGCATCATACAGGCACTTGATGGTAATGTTTTAGTGCCATTGTTGTTCTCTGAGGCTGTTGATTTAAATCCGGTGTTTATTATTGTAGCCGTATTATTTTTTGGTGGGTTATGGGGTTTTTGGGGCGTGTTTTTTGCTATTCCATTGGCATCGTTGGTAAAAGCGTTGCTCAATGCATGGTCAACTAAATATGAAGACCAAGAGAGCGAAAAAACTAATCAGCTTTAGTCTTAAATAGCATAGAAAACGCACTTGACTAACTAATTGATTCTTACGCGGCCCATTAATTTTAGGTAGAATGGGTTATAAGATATATCTTTTAGTAATATGGTGCGTTTTTAATGTCTGACTTATTATTACCTACTGACTCATCGTCACAAATTTACCTTGATGCAAACGCAACGACGCCGGTACTTCCGTGCATTGCAGAAGTCGTCTCACACACTATGCAAATTTGTTTTGGTAACCCCTCATCCTCACACATCACTGGTATTCAAGCTAAACACTTATTAGAGCAAACACGGCAAAAAGCGCGTGATGTTATAGGTGCTCAGCTAGGTGATATATTATTTACGTCAGGGGCTACGGAAGGTATTCAAACGGCCGTTGTATCTACCCTAATAGCGGCTAAACAGCATACTAAGAAAAACCCTGTTTTACTGTATGGGGCAACAGAACATAAAGCGGTACCAAATACCTTATTGCATTGGAATGCTGTTTTGGGTATTAACGCCACTTTGCTGGCAATCCCGGTATCGAGTGAGGGGATTTTAGATTTAGATTTTATTGCACAATACGCCAGTGATGCACTGATGATTTGTACTATGGCCGTTAACAATGAAACAGGCGTTTATCAAGATTTAAGCGCAATTGAAGCAGTGATACGTGCTCACAATACAGAAGTCGCTTGGATGGTCGATTGTGTCCAAGCTCTAGGTAAAACCGCCTTAGCACTGAGTGATACAACGATTGACTATGCACCTTTTTCAGGCCATAAACTATATGCTCCCAAAGGAATTGGCGTGTTATACATTCGCCAAGGCAGTGCATATACACCTTTTATTGCTGGTGGCGGACAAGAAAGTGGAATGCGCTCGGGTACAGAAAACTTACCTGGGATCGCCGGACTCAATAAACTTTTTTCGTTATTGCTCGACAAAGCAGACAATACATTTAAATCTATCGAGGTTTTAAATAGTTATCGTAAACAGCTGCATCAGGCATTGGTGGATACCTTTGGTAACTTAACCTTTAATCATGCTTTTGAATTGTCGGTGCCAACGACGTTAAACTTTTCCATTGACGAGCTCACGAGTAAAGAAATTATGGATTTATTTGATGCCGCAGGGATCCGTATTAGTGGTGGCTCCGCGTGCAGCTCTGGTGCAAATCGTAGTTTTGTGTTAGATGCTATGGGGGTAAGTGATTGGCGCAGTGAAAACGCAATTCGCTTATCATTTGGCCCAGCCACAACGGCGGCTGAAATTGATCTTGCGTGTGAGAGAATTCGATCATTAAAACCAATTCTTGAGGCCAACTGTTTAGTGGTTTCTGATTCAGCATTCCCGTTGCAAGAAGCATGTGCATTAGGGCTAACACAATTTAGACATCAAGGAGCGTGTTGCTGGCTTTACGTTAGCCAAGACAAGCAAGCGGTCATTATTGATCCTATTATTGAGCTTATTCCACGTCTTGAAAAAATAGTCCATACACAAAATTTAACGGTGGCAGCTATTTTAGATACCCATGCCCACCAAGAGCGCAGTGGTGCAATAACCTTACTCGCACAAGCGCTGAGATTCAGCCTTGAGGCTGAACATCAGCTAGGGTGGCCTGTGCATCAAACTGCCATAGAATTACCTGAGTGCACAATTGAACGAGTCGCGACACCAGGGCACAGTGTAGATAGTGTTAGTTATTTATTGCGATGTAATCAATCTAAGCAAGTACGTTTTTGTTTTTGCGGTGATTTACTGTTACCTGCGGGACTTGGTAATACCGCAATAGATGGTGGCGATGCCTTAGTAATGGCGTACTCTTTACGCCAATTATCACAACGTTTAGATAATGCGACGGTAATGTGTTCTGGTCATGATTATCAACAATGTTTTGCGATTAATTGGCAAGTTCAGCAACAGCAAACACCGCTATTGCATGCATTGTTAGTTAATGAATTAAGTGATGCTGAGTTTGCTAGTAAAAAAAGTCACAGCGATGAATCTAACTTATCGAAATTTGCAACCTTGTGTGGGTATGCTGATAGTTTGCAACATAGCACTGCGTATGAACTAAATGCGGCACAAGCAAAAGACATGTTAGCTACAAATGATGTTACCTTAATTGATACTCGTGAACCGTACGAACATGGTGCAAATAATATTCCTCAATTGTTTTCAATCAAGCCTGCGCGAGTGATGAATATACCGCTAAGCAGGATGGCAAACGCGTTAGTTGACGGGCAATTAAACCCACGAGGTAAATATATCTTACTGTGTCGCAGCGGTAATCGTTCAAAGCAAGCCGCCACTAACTTATCTCAGCTTGGTTTTACGGATGTTTATAATCTCAGCGGTGGGATGGCATTGCTATAAAATAGCAAAGTGTTAATAATTAAGACGCTTAAAAGCGTCTTAATTATAGTAGTGAAGGTTTATTGTTTTGGTCCAGAGCTTTCACGGATCACGATTGACGGTGTAAATGAGGTAATAATTTCTTTATCTTGATTACGTGCGCCACGCGTTTTAGTAAACAATAAACGCGCTGCGTGCTGCGAAATAACATCATTTGCTTGATGCGCAGTGGTGAGCTTTGGCCAAGTTTGACGTGAGAATGGCGAATCCTCAAATCCTGTGATAGATAGTTGCTCCGGGATTTGAATCCCCATTAGACGAGAAGCAAAGAGCGCGCCAGCGGCCACTTCATCATTGCCGCCTAAGATAGCAGTAATTGCTAATTCATTATTGTCTTTAAGTAATGCTTTAGCACCCTCGACCCCAGATTCAAAAGAATATTTTCCGTCATATAAAAAAGCAGCATTGAGCGGCGTATCAAAATCGACGAGTGCTGCTTTATAGCCTTCAAGGCGTTCACTGGTTGACTTATGTTCTTTATCACCACAGATAAAACCGATGTTTGTATGGCCATGCTTTAGAAGATGTGTCGTAATTTCATAAGCTGCTTTATAATCGTTTACATAGATACAGGTATCTTGATCATCATCCGTAGGGCGACCTGAAAGAACGCGCACATAATGAATTTTTAATTCATCTAATAAATTGGTAATTTTACTATGCTCAGAAAGCGGTGGTGTAAGTACGAGCCCTGCCAAACGAGAACGTTTGATCATCGTAATAAACTCTTCTTCCATTTGAGAATCTGTGTAGCTGCATGGATGGATAACTAATTCATACCCTTCTTCTTTACAACGTGAAAGTACACCATTTTGCATATCAATTACATAGTAAGCATTAGGGTTGTCATAAACTAACCCGACAGTAAACGACGAAGTACCCGCTAGGTTTCTTGCTGCTAGGTTAGGCTGATAATTAAGTTCTTTGACAGCATCCATGACTATATCGAAGGTTTTTTTACGAACAGAAGGTTCTTTATTAATTACTCGCGATACGGTTTTCATTGAAACCCCCGCGAGTTTTGCTACATCATTTATAGTTACTTTCATACAGTTGCTTATTAGGTTGTTGTTTTAATGTTGTCATGAACGCGAGAAGAAAGCAGATCGCGTATTTATACTCGTACGCGTCATCAATTCTTCATCAGAACCAGTTAGTGTATCTAAAGTTAGTAGAAAAGAGCAGTAAAATAATTGAGATAAATTATATGATACCGGTGTCAAAAGAGTAAAAGTACGTTATTATCTCGATTGTAAAATTTAAAAGTAGAATATTGACAGCGTTGTCATTTTAACTTATCGTTAACTTACTTTGTAGGTTAATACACTATCATTCTAGTCTTTCTATATAAAGATAGTTATAAATCAGATTGTTGCAAGTTTAAGGGGATGTTAAATATGAGTTGTCGTTCACAGTTAGCTAGTTGGCAAGCATTAAAGTTAAGTGCAAATAAGATGAAAGAAACACATCTTAAAGATTTATTTGCTAAAGACAGCACACGGTTCGAGCAATTTTCAACTCAGATCCCAGGTGTTTTGTTTGATTATTCAAAACAACAAATTGATAACAATGTTTTTGAACAGCTTATTACACTCGCAAAAGAGTGCGACATTACTCGCTGGCGCGAAAAAATGTTCAGCGGTGAAAAAATCAATATTACCGAAGGTCGTGCAGTCCTTCATACTGCACTGCGCAATCGTGCAGAATCATCATTAATTATAGATGATGAAAATGTCAGTTCAGTTGTCAATGCTGAATTACATAAAATTAAGTTGTTCGTTGAAAAAGTTCGCAACGGACAGTGGTTGGGTTATACAGGCAAAACAGTTAAAGATGTAGTGAGTATTGGCGTAGGTGGTTCAAACCTTGGGCCTCAAATGGCTACTGAAGCCTTAAAAAGCTATGCTGATGACACCTTAAAAGTACATTACATTTCAAATGTTGATGGTGTACAAATTGCTTCAGTGCTTAAAAACATCGATCCAGAAACCACATTGTTTGTAATATCATCTAAAACATTTACAACATCAGAAACGATGACCAACGCCAAAACGGCCGTTGAATGGTTTTTAGATTCAGCCAATGATAAACAAGCAATAGCCAAGCATTTTGTCGCAGTGAGCACAAATTTAGAGAAAACCGCTGCATTTGGTATTGCCAATGAAAACGTATTCACTATGTGGGATTGGGTAGGCGGTCGCTTTTCATTATGGAGTGCGATAGGATTACCCATTGCGTTATATTTAGGCTTTGATGCATTTGAAGCAATACTAGAAGGTGCGTTTGAAATTGATGAACACTTTCAGAGCGCAGCATTCGAAGAAAATATCCCCTTACTCATGGCGTTACTGAGCGTATGGAATACCAGCTTTTTAGGCTATGAGTCGCAGGCTATATTACCTTATGATCAGGCGTTACATATGTTGCCTGCATATTTGCAGCAAGGTGAAATGGAAAGTAATGGTAAACATGTAAATTTTGAAGGTAACAAAGTTGCATACACGACTGTGCCAATTATATGGGGTATGACAGGGATAAATGGCCAACATGCTTTTTATCAATGTTTGCATCAAGGTAACGTCGTTGTCCCAGCTGATTTTATTGCATCTGTAGAGCCTCAAGTAAGTGTTGGCGAGCACCATGATATATTATTATCTAACTTCTTCGCTCAAACAGAAGCGTTGATGATGGGTGTTGATGCACAACAAGTGCATTCAGATTTAACCGCAAAAGGTAAATCAGAAGCCGAAATAGCACAGTTATTAAACCACAAGATACATCAAGGTAATCGTCCATCGACATCGATGTTATTAGATAAAGTAGATGCTAAAGCGGTTGGCCGATTGATAGCCTTATACGAGCATAAGATTTTTTGCCAAGGCATCATATTAAATGTTTGTTCTTTTGATCAATGGGGTGTTGAACTCGGTAAAGGCCTAGCCTCAAAAATTGAAGCCGAGTTACTTGATGATCATATTAATCATCCACATGATAGTTCGACAAATGGCTTAATGGCGTATTACAAGCAACATCGAACGCAGTAGAAAATTCGCACAGTTCACAACTGTGCAACCAAATACCTTTGAACGGGTAGCGCTGGAGTTCTTAGGGCCTGTATATTTGTGAGAGGATATACAGAGCCCCTAAGACTCATTTTATAACAGCTATAATAACAAGCGAATTCAACAGGCTTTTTCTCGAATATGATGCTAAAAGCTGACATCACCTAAACAACAGAATATATGCCTGAACTGTTAAATGAGCAGTCGACAACAGGGCATAGCAAACGTAGAGAGTCAATTATGCTAAATCCTTTTGATATTGTAATTTTTGGGGGCGGCGGTGATCTTGCATTGCGCAAATTACTACCTGCAATGTATCGCGCATATCAAGAAGGCAACTTACCACAAGGTTCGCGTATTTTACCGACCGTTCGTGAAGAAAGTAAACGTGCAGAATATATAGAGACAGCGCACGAAGCGCTAAAAGAATTTTTGAGCAAAGGCGAGTTTAATGCTAAAGACTGGAAAGCATTTTCAGCGTGCTTAGTACCAGTTGTAACAAACGTTACAGAAGCGGATGATGACTGGGATAAGTTAAAAGCGATACTAGATGAGCACGATGTAAGTAAATCACGTGTATTTTATCTATCACTTCCACCTGCTGTGTATGGTAGCTGCTGTGAAATACTATCAAGTAAAGGTCTGATCACTGAGACGTCTCGTGTAGTTGTTGAAAAGCCAATCGGATATTGCGGTAATTCAGCAGAAGAGATCAACGCAAAAATTGCTGAATTTTTTAAAGAAGATCAAATTTTCCGCATCGATCATTATCTCGGTAAAGAAACAGTACAAAACTTAATGGCACTGCGTTTTTCAAATTCATTATTTGAAAATATGTGGGATGCTAAATCAATTGATAATATCCAAATTAGCTTATCAGAGACCGTTGGTCTTGAAAGCCGTGCAGGGTTTTATGATAAAGCTGGCGCTTTGCGTGATATGGTGCAAAATCACTTATTACAATTACTATGCTTGGTGGCTATGGAGTCACCAAATAAACTTAATGCGAATAGTATCCGTACTGAAAAGCTAAAAGTATTAGAGTCATTACGACCACTGATGTCTACGGATGTAGATGACAATATTGTTCGTGGCCAATATGTCCCAGGTGACTTGGATGGAAAAATTGTCCCAGGTTATTTAGAAGAGCTAAATGAAGGTTCAAGTAAAACAGAAACTTTCGTTGCCATTCGTGCGCATATTGATAATTGGCGTTGGGCTGGTGTGCCATTTTACCTGCGTACAGGTAAACGTATGGCAAAGCGTTGTGCCGAGATTGTGGTTGAATATAAAAAAGTATCACACAATGTATACGGTGATAATGTTGGCAAAATTGAACCTAATCGATTGGTTATTCGCTTGCAGCCAGAAGAGACTATTCAGCTAACTTTGATGTCGAAACGTCTTGATAACTTAGAGATGCAATTAGAGCCGGTAACGATGAACATTGAGCTTTCACAAGCTTATAGTAATGGCTTTCATTCTGATGCGTACAAACGTTTAATGCTTGATGCTGCAGCCAATAACCCATCGCTATTCATTCACCGTGATGAAGTTCGTCAAGCCTGGAAGTGGATTGATCCTATTGTTGAGCGTTGGCAAGAAAAAGGGAATCCATCATTATACCGTGCAGGTAGTTGGGGGCCTGATGATGCTGATGAATTATTAGCTGAAAAAAATCATGTTTGGTTTAACACTGGCGATAAGGCGTAAGTAATGGCGACTATTGTAGAGAAATTTTTTGATTCAAAAGATGCATTAACAGCAGAGCTCTCAGCAACGCTTGAACAAAGTTTGATCAGCGGAATTGAGGCTGATGGACGTGCTGTGCTTATGGTATCAGGGGGCTCATCACCTGCTCCTGCTTATAAGCACTTATCAAACCTAGAACTAGATTGGAAAAATATTGATGTTGCTATGGTTGATGAGCGTTGGGTTGATACAGAACATGACAAAAGCAATGAAGTGTTTATAAAAAGCACTTTATTACAAAACCATGGGGCAGCAGCTAACTTCGTGACTATGAAAAATAGCGCAGTAACTGCTGAGCAGGGCATCGCAAAATGTGAAGCGGCATACCAACAACTGAAACGCCCATTTGATGTAACTATTTTAGGAATGGGGCCGGATGGCCACACCGCGTCATTGTTTCCACATGCAGATGGTTTGCAAAATGGCCTGGAAACTCCACAATTAGTGTGTGCAATTAATGCCATAAAAAGTGATGTGACAGGTGATATTACACAGCGCATGACTTTAACGTTATCAGCAATTGCACAATCGAAAGTTGTTAAACTTTTGATTAGTGGTGAAGAGAAACTAGCAGTGTATAAAGCCGCGAAAGCAGGTGGTGATGTTAATGATATGCCACTTCGCGCTATTTTAAATCACCCAACAATTAATATTGAAGTTTATTGGGCCCCTTAACTTGCTGTATTACCCAAGCCACCGCAAGGTGCGAGTTCCAGTTGGAATTAAAAGCGATTTAGGCAAGGCATTGATTGCAAGTAATAGTGGCGCTATTGTTAAAATCAATCCCTTATAAAAGTAACGCAGTATAAATCGCTTTTAAACCAACCCGTTGGGCGTTTCACAGGTACTTACTCTCATCGTTGTTACTTCTTAAAAGGGATTGCCATTGTTGCTAAGTAACGCCCTGATATTAAGCCCCTGTGAAACGTTGAATTCTGCATCTTGAGGTGGCTTGGGTATATTAGCCTGAGCTAGATTAATTATTAAAAAGCAGACCCGCAGGTCTGCTTTTCTATTTTAGCGTTACAGTTCTTTTCTTTGTAGAAAACCCAAAGTGTTTCTGAATTATTTAAATTAACTACAATGGATAACCGTTCTCGTAGGTGTTTTTATTTAATTATTCGATACTACTCTAAAGTTTTAACAACAGTCGATCAACCGTCCAATAAGTAAACATCAAGTAGCCATACCCACTGAGCTGTAATTAACAGCTTTAATGCTGAGGTTTTATTTAGATTCAACCAGTTAAGTGTCCTTAAATTGGATAAAGTATCGTTATGTTAACGCCTATAAGCCTCTTGAGTATAACGAAAAGACAATTGCAGAAAAGGACCAACAAAAGGTTGTATTTTTTGTGGAAATAAAGGTAGACATAAGTCGAATAGGAACCTATAATTTAAAAATGACAACGCTGTCATTGGTAATGATAATTATTTGCACCCCTTGAGTTATTTTATTTGCCCTAATCTAACTATTTATCATATAACCATGAAGCAGTGGACTTTTTGAATGAAAGACACAGTTACACCCTTCCAACTAGTTAGTTGATGTTTCATTTTATGTGTGAAAGCACATCAAAATGGAACGTTTTTTTTACACTTTAGTCAGTTTTTCCTTGTTTATTACCTTAAATCACTCCATATATTTTCTCTTTTTGAACTTAATCATGGTATATTTGTCACGTTAAAATGTAACAAATCATAAATACTCTATTTTAAATTTATTTATTTTCAATTGGTTATGTTTTTTAGGTTGCTTTTTTTTCAAAAACTCACCAAAAAGATGTAGCACAATTGTAATTTAGAGTGTATGGTTTGTTACTAGATGACAACGCTGTCATCATCACTGGGCAGAAGTGATAAATAAAAAACCAACAAAATGATTCAAGGGGAATCCTGTGTTAGCTAAAAATTTTAAAAAAAGCTTATTAGCAGTAAATATCGGTCTTGTAATGAGTGCCGGATTCACTGGTGCTGCATTCGCAGATGAAGCGCAAGTTAAAGAAGGTGTTGAAGTAATCGAAGTGCGTGGTATTCGTGGTTCATTGAAAGCTTCAATTAATGGTAAGCGCTTCTCTGATGCGGTTGTTGATGTGGTATCAGCTGAAGACGTTGGTAAATTTCCAGATGGTGACGTGGGTGAGTCATTAGCTCGTATACCTGGTGTTACTGTTTCTCGCCAATTTGGTCAAGGCCAACAAGTATCTATTCGTGGTGCATCTTCTCAATTAACTCGCACACTACTAAATGGCCATACAGTTGCATCAACTGGTTGGTATGACCAACAAGCGATTGACCGTAGTTTCAACTACGCAATGTTGCCTTCAGAAATGGTAGGTGGTTTAGAAGTTTATAAATCATCACAAGCAAATCTTGTAGAAGGCGGTATTGGCGGTACAGTTATTGTTAAGTCACGTAAGCCATTAGATTTAGATTCTAACTCTGTCTTCGCAAGTGTTAAAGGTGCTTACGGTACAACCGCTGAAGAGCTTAATCCTGAAGTTTCTGGTTTATACAGCTGGAAAAATGATAGTGAATCATTTGGTGTGTTAGTTTCTGGTGCTTATTCAGCTACTGAATACCAACGTAATGGTGTAGAAACATCAAGAAACTGGAGTGGTGGTATGGCTCCAACAACATTCCAGCAAGATCGTGATCGTAAAGCATTGAATGTTGCTCTACAGTATCGTCCTACTGATCAATTAGAGTTTGGTTTAAATTTAATGTCTTTAGACTTAAATGCAAACAACGCTAATGGTCAGATTATCATGTTTCCAGGTGATGACTCGTGCGTTAAGGTCGATCCTACAAATGACAACTGTATTGTAAGAGAAGCAAACAACACAGGAGTTAGTTACGCCAATGGTAATGCTGGTACTAAGTATGCATACGCTTATCCAGATTTTGGTGCTGGTTATTTTCAAACTTGGGCTCGTGAAGCCTCAATGGATTCAAAAACAGTTGACCTAGACTGGAAATATGAAGCTGATAGTTTTACTTTTTCAGGTCGTGTAGGTAATACAAAATCTGAAGGTGGCGCCAGAACCGCACTAGTTGGTGAATATACAAATAATTTCGATGGACAAGTTGGTACTTGGGATATGACTGGAGACCAAGCGAAATTTGATGTTGTAAATAAAAATTACGATTCGAGTATCCTGCCTTCAATGATTGGTATTCAGACTTGGGCTTTAGGCGACTCACCAAATTCAGATGAAGAAACGTATGTAAATTTAGATTTTGATATTCCAGTTGACTTTGGTGTGATTACTGCCATCAAAACAGGTTTACGTTATGCTGATCACTCAGTTAAAAAGCAAGGTTTTAAAGGGCAGCTAGCCGATAATTATAATCATGAAAGCACTTTTAGAGCAGCAAGTGAATATTTCCCTGGAGTTGTTTCATCAGGTGCAGGCTTTACTATTCCAGAAGCGAATGGAGAACTAATTCTTTCTGACTCGCTTGCAGCAACAGATCACTATACAGAGAAAAAAGATGCGTATGGAACTGTTGAAGAAGAAAACTTTGCATTATACGCAATGGCTGATTTCAGTTCTGATGGTATTAGAGGTAACTTAGGTTTACGTTATATATCAACAGACGCATCTTCAGACTATTATGCTTTTAATTCAAAGGGTGAGTATGGGACAACGCTTTCAACTGATACTGCAAGCTATAACGAACTATTACCAAGCGTGAATGTAGTACTAGATTTGTCAGAAGATGTAATCTTACGTACTTCAGCAGCACAAGTAATTTCTCGTCCTAATTACTCTGATATGTTTGCGACAACTTCACTGTCTAACTTTGATAGCACACAACCAAATACCCAAGTCGCGAGTACTGGTAATGTTGCACTTAAGCCATTTAAAGCTTTCCAAGCTGATATTTCAGTAGAATGGTACTTCAGTGAAGACGGTATGGTTAGTATTGGTTATTTCATGAAAGATGTTAGCTCATTTATTTCAACACGTGATGCTAACAATCAACAAATTGGTCTTGAAATACCAATTTATAAAAGTACGCCTGAATCAAGCCCATGTGGTACAGAACAAGCAGATTGTTGGTCGGTAAGTCAATCAACAAATGTTAGTGGTGGTTCTATCGAAGGTATTGAGCTACAAATTCAAGATGCCTTTGATAATGGCTTTGGTTATAGTGTAAATTATACTTATGCTGATGCAACTTCGCCAGGCGAGAACTATCCTGATGGGAATAACGTTTTTTCTGATTCATCAGAGCATACAGTTAACACTGTTGGTTTCTATGAAAATGATTTCTTCTCGGCACGTCTTGCATATAACTGGCGTTCAGAATACATCATGCGTGAAGCCCCAGGTTGGTACTTAAACCGTACTCATAAAGATTTTGGGACATTAGACTTCAGTGCTACTTGGTCTGCAACAGACTACCTTGATGTTACATTTGAAGCTGCAAATATCTTAAAAGAGGATAGCTTGCAAACAGGTGTTTATCAATATGGCTCAGCGCCTTCTGACGATTTAGAAGGTGGTTTCCCTGCATGGAGCTTTGAAGGTGAAGCAACATATAAAATGGGTGTTGCCGTTCGTTTTTAATATGATTTAGATAAACCTTTTAATAAAAGCCCAGCAATTGCTGGGCTTTTTGATTCAAAGATTGTCTATTATACCAGCTGCACTAAATTAGTTGGAATGGTCACGTTTTTAATAAAATTTGTATTAGTAAAAAACAGTATTGTTGAGGGCTTATGGATATTAAAAAGGTTGCTATTATTGGTGGTGGTACCGCAGGGTGGTTGGCTGCAAACCATTTAGGTAAAGCACTATGTAATAAAGATGATATCTCGATAACATTAATTGAGTCACCTGATGTGCCTCCTATCGGTGTTGGAGAAGGCACAGTCCCAGATATAAAAAAGACGCTGCTTAGTTTTGGTATTAGTGAAACTGATTTTATCCGCGAGTGCGATGCTACATTTAAGCAATCAATTAAATTTGTTAATTGGATGGATAAAAAAGAACATGGAGAAAATAATTTTTTCCATCATTTATTTGATGTTCCCTTACGAAATGAAGCTAATCTTTTAACATCACATTGGTTGTCTGAGAAAAAAGACGTATGTTGCTATGCAGAGATGTTATCGTCACAACATAAGATATGTGAGGAAGGTTTAGCTCCAAAATCAATCACTACACCTGAATATCAAGGTGATTTAGCTTATGCATACCACCTCAATGCTGCGAAGTTTGCAAAACTATTAGCAAGCAACGCTAAAAGTAAGTATTTTGTAAAACACTTACTTGCTAATATTACGGGTGTAAATTTATCAGAAGATGGGAGTATTTTTTCACTGACTACAGATAGTCAAGGTGAACTTGAATTTGATTTCTATATTGATTGCTCAGGATTTGATTCAATATTGATCAATAAGGCACTAAAGGTACCTTTTAAAGATGTTTCTAAAACTCTACTAGTCAACCGAGCGTTAGTAGTCCAAGTGCCTACAGCAGCAGATGCAGAGATCCCTCCTTACACAGTTGCAACCGCCCACCAAGCTGGTTGGATATGGGATATTGCTTTATCTAGTAGACGCGGTGTCGGTTTGGTTTACTCAAGTAGTCATATGAGTGATGAGGAGGCAGAAGAAAAACTTGATAACTACTTAGGTGAAAGTAAACAAAATCTAACATATCGTACTATCCCAATGAAGATCGGTTACCGAGAAAAGTTTTGGCATAAAAACTGTGTTGCATTAGGTTTAGCACAAGGCTTTTTAGAGCCACTTGAGGCAACGTCGATTTTGTTGACTGATTTTTCGGCTGAAATACTAGCACAGCGTTTCCCTAGTTCAACAGCGCAGCTTGCGCAATTAGAGAAGCGTTTTAATCACTCTATGGTATATGCGTGGGATCGAGTGGTTGATTTCATTAAACTTCATTATTGTATATCTGATCGTACAGATTCAGAATTTTGGGTAGATAATAAAAAAAGCGCAACTATACCGATGTCATTACAGGAGAAACTGGCACTATGGGAAAGCTACATTCCAATAAGTGATGACTTTTTTAGCCATTTTGAAGTGTTTTTTTTGGAGAATTTTTTATTTGTACTTTATGGTATGGGTTTTAAAACCAAACTAAAAAATGATAGGCTCCCAGTATGTAAAACGTCTTTAGCTATGATAAATCAAAGAAAAGAGATTACAAATCATCTGCAAAAGATGCTGCCCCGCCATAGAGATCTTTTAGATAAAATCAAACAGTTTGGTTTGCAATCATTATAATAATTTAGAGAGGTGTTTTGATAAACTCAGTATTTTATGCTGGGTTTATTTTTTGCAGTTAAAAAACTACTGTGCTTTTTATCACCTTTTTATCACCTTTTTTAGCTTTTATAGATCCTAGTTATCGCATCATTTTTAAGAGCAAGTAGCTATTAAATTAGCCCTAAGGTCTCACTTCTGGTTATCTAATGTCCTTTAAAATGATGTCTACAGATCGTTCACATTAAGCTAGGTAGTAGCTGAGTTATTACCTAGATTACTCAAAACTCGATCCCGTTCTGACATTAAATTACCTGTTTTATTTAGATAGATAATGACTTTTAATTACTCTTAATACTAGCAAAAGATGCTATTGATAATCGGCCTTGCTTGGGGTTGTTACTGTAACTTTTTGTACATGTAATATTTGCACTATGCAGCAAGTTTCCTTGATAAATTATAAGACGATTGAATTTAGCTTTGATAGTTAAAACTTGTTCAAATAAGCTCGTTGTAGAATTAATATAACCATGATGTTCTTCTTGGCTATTTTCAACTTTTGGCATCATATGCTCTAGTAGATACCTATGCTCTTCTGAGAATTGAATTAAGTTTTCGGGAGTATATTTATATATGCTTGTCCCACCGAGTTCCGCTGGTGATAAATAATGGACGAAAGCATAATCATCTCCATCGCATGAGTCTATATGGGGTATTTTCTGCTCTAAAAGTAAACTTGAAGGCTCACAAGTAATTAATGATAGTAAGCACTTATGTACAGTCGCTGAGTAATCATTACCTAGCTCTAGTACGGGCAACATTGTATTTTGAAAAAAGGTTTGCAATAAGTCGAGATATGGCTGAGGCATGTTATCACGCTTACCAGGGTAGTATGAGTTATCAGAAAACATAGGATTAAAGTAAGCGATATTATATGCAAAATTTATTACACTCGCAGCATCTAATAAGAAATCATCAATAATATACACGCAAAGCGTAGTGCCAGGGATTAATTTCTTCTCTATACTCATTTTTGGGTTTAGCTTTAAGTCTCTCATTTACCGAATTCTACTTTATTGTGAATACGTATATTGCTACGATTACAGTTAGTTAATAATTAATATACTGATCTTGGACAGCGCTGTCAAAATCTAGTGTAGTAACTTTAATAGCTGTTACAAACAACCTAGCCGAATGAATAATAGGCGGTGTTCTTAAATCAATTTAATTATGTGCAAATTGCCACAAAATTTTCACTTCCTTTTTGCCGTCAAAACCTTTAGCCTTAGGTACTAACAGCAAAAAAATTAATTTATATATAACGGAGCAGTAACATGGCGGAGCAACAAGTACAGCCTTTACACAATGAAAAACATGCCAACACTAAAATTCAAAACGGCATTAACGTAGAATTTTTAAAAACTCAACACTTAGTGCCTGTAGTTGCACATGAGTTTGCGCGTGTTGCGAATGAATTCCCAATGTCTTTCGTTAAAAATAACGAAACAGGTCAATTTCAGGCCGTAGCTATGTTTGGTTTAGAGCCAGGCGAAAATCTTTTTGTGCAAGATGGTAAGTGGACTGCAGCGTTTGCACCTATGGCAACAACACGCTACCCACTGGGTCTAGTAAAACACCCAGAAGAAGATCAATACGGTATCGTTATTGATGAAGCTAGTCCTTTAGTGGGTGATGCTGAAGGTAATGCATTATTTGAAAACGGCGAAGAAACTGATTACTTAAAACGTCGTAAAGAAGCGCTAGTATCATTTATTGAATTTTCTCACGTAACTGAAGCATTCACTAAATACCTTGCGGATAAAGAGCTTTTAGTAGCACAAACACTAACAGTTGATATTAAAGGCGAGAAAAAAGACATCAACGGTATTTACCTGATTGATGAGAAAAAACTGAATGAGTTAAGTGATGAAGCTTTCTTAGAGCTTCGTAAACGTGGTTATTTAGCACCAATTTACTCATTTTTAACGTCTACTCACCAAGTAGCACGTTTAGCTCGTTTGAAAGCGCAACAAGCGTAATTTCACCGAAACTGAGAAAAAGCGCCTTTAGGCGCTTTTTTTGTGCCTTTTATCTAGTTAAGGTTGTAATTCATCGCCAATTTATTCACATTATAATTACTTATTTTAAATGTTACTGGCCAGTATGAAACTACCTCTCTTAAATGCTTTTATTAGTGTGGCAGCCATTGCTTTAAGCACTCACTCCATTAGTACAATTGCGAACACATCAACTCCATTTGCTATCGCTATTCATGGCGGCGCAGGCACAATTGAAAAAAGTCGTTTTACCCCAGAGCAAGAAAAGGCCTATCGAGCCAAACTACAAGAAGCGGTAGAAACAGGCTATAAGGTGCTTGAGCTGGGCGGTGAAAGCCTAGATGCGGTGACGGCAGCAATTAATGTGTTAGAAAACTCACCTTACTTTAATGCTGGGCGCGGTGCTGTTTATACATATGACGGTAGCCATGAACTTGATGCTTCTATTATGGATGGGCGGGGCCGTCAAGCGGGCGCTGTAGCGGGTGTAAAGCACATTGAAAACCCAATAAACCTAGCGCGTTTGGTGATGGAAAAGTCAGTTCATGTAATGCTTAGTGGTCAAGGTGCTGAAGAATTCGCGAAAGAACACGGTATTCCGTTGGTAGAGAATAACTTATTTGATACAGAGAACCGTTATAAGGCATTGCTAAAAGCAAAAGAAAAGTTAGATAAAGCCAAAGTAACGAGTAAAAATTATCAAGCCGCACATCATGCGTTACCTGTGAACTATAAAATGGGCACTGTTGGTGCAGTCGCACTTGATAAAAAGGGTAATTTAGCTGCAGGTACATCAACAGGCGGTATGACTGCTAAGCGTTTTGGTCGTATAGGAGATTCGCCAGTGATTGGTGCTGGTACTTTCGCTGAAAATGAGTCGTGTGCAGTATCTGCAACTGGGCATGGAGAGTATTTTATTCGCTACAATGTAGCTGCTGATATTTGTGCTCGGGTTAAATATCAAAATAAAACGATTGATCAAGCGGGTGATGAAGTAATTAATGATGTGTTAAAACCAATAGGTGGCACGGGGGGAGTGATCATCGTTGATACTAAAGGTAATATTAGTTTACCTTTTAATACAAGTGGTATGTACCGCGCTAGTAAATCAAACACCCAACCTACGTATGTTGCTATATTTAAAGGGGAGTAGGGCTAAGGAGGTGTTAGCCAGCTTAATGCTGGCTTATTGAATTAGTTTTTTTTCGTAGTCGTTTTTTATGATCTCAAGGGCTTTTAGTACATCTTCAGTTGCTACATTGTGCTCTTCTAGTAGCATGATTAAGTCGACTGCTAATTTTACATGTTCAGGTGCTTGGGTTAACTCTTTACTCATGCAGACTCTTTTTTTTTGCTATTTGTTCAATGGCAACGTTAATAGCAATGGCTACGCGTTCTTCCATTTGTATACGTTCGGCTTGCGGTAGATAAAACGCCATATCTACATCATAACGAATATATCGAGGTGGAAGCTGGTTTAGTACAGTGCAGCAAAAGTCGGCCATAACATCTTCGTTATACTGCTTATCGAGCTCGCGTTTGATTATTTCCTCTATAACTATCTTTTCATAAAAGTTATGAATATCGTCATGTAATCGCACTAGTGTTGCTCCAAATTTATATTTCAGCTACTTCAGTTTATACCACGCGACAGGATAAATCGACAAACGCTATATTATTAAGAGGGCTAAGGAACGGGTGCTAGGTCATGTTGACCTTTCGTGATTGATTTTGCAGCAGTCTATTTGGTATGTAGGCAAGGCTGCGCCTATGGTGTGTGTTGCTTCTCCTAGATTGAACAAATTTCAATCCACAAAGGCAACACGCTCTAGCGTAGTTGCTGTTTCTCTACGATTTGAATTTTTTCTTCGGTGGCTGATATGGCTTTGCGACAACGACCAAGGCGCGCGTGCAGAGCCAGTATCTCCAAGTTTATGGCTTTGGCTTTTACAGGGCCCATATTTTGCATTCGCAGCTTACACTCTTCGACCATCAGTACTAAGCGGCGCTCGAATTCGTGATTTTGTTTAAGCTCGTCGTATAACTCATGGGCAGGCTGCATAATTTGCTTTACAGCTTGCTGATAAGGTAGCGATTTACTCACAGGCTTATTGCGGGGCTTATACGTGCTTTTGTTTTCTTTTTCCCAAATAGGCGTAGATTTAATGACATTAAATACCGCTTGTACCTGATTGCCAATACGCTCTAATGCATAATTGTGAGCATGGCGACGTTCTAATGGCGGAAGGCTATTTACTTCATCTTCAATTTCCAGCACGTAATCAACTAATTTCATGCTTTTTGTAGTGAAAACACCCCGATCAAATAGGCTTGGTTGTGCCTGCATATACCTATTTTTAGCGAATAACTTAGCTTTATCAAATTGTTCAGCATGTTGCTTTAATGTTGTTACTTGCTGGCAAAGTTTATCAAAAGAGTCTGCACGCATTTATAAATACGCCTCATAAATTAGTTTTAGCGCTAGGATTATCACAACGGTATTAAATACCGGGCGAATAAATTTACTGCCAAAGCGTATGGCTGAATGAGCACCTATCCATGCACCTAACATTAAAAAGAAGCCCATGGTGATGCCCAATAAAAAGTTAACATGGCCAAGTGCTATAAAAGTAATGAGGGAGACAAAATTTGATACAAAATTCATTGAACGCGCTAAACCACAATTCAGCAGCAAGCTCATTTTATAGAGTAAGCTATTAGATGCTGTCCAAAAAGTCCCCGCTCCAGGACCGGCTAATCCATCAAAAAAACCTAAGCTTAGGCCTTGTAGCCATTGTTTGATTTTAGTCGCTCTATTTAGTGGCGGTAATTGGTTGTGTTCTACTGTGCTTAAACTACCAAATAGGCTGTAACAGGCTACCATAATGATCACAACAGGAAGTAACTTGTTTAAAAATTCAATACTGAGGTAATCAACAATCAGCGTACCAAGTAATGCACCGATAGCAGTTGCAACAATAGATGCGGCCCAAAATCGAGGGTTAAATAGTTGCTTCCGAAAATAAGTGACACTGGCGGTCAGTGAGCCAAAACTGGCAGCGAGTTTATTTGTGCCCAATGTTAAATGCGGAGGCAGGCCTGCGGTTAATAGTGCGGGTACAGTTAGCATACCGCCGCCGCCGGCAATTGCGTCTATAAAACCGGCGGCCAGAGCCACGGCGCAAAGGAGTGCCCAGGTTGTTGGGTCAAGTGCAAGTTCAAACATTAATAATCAATTTGTCTTTTAAAGGGTGGTAGTGTATCAAGCATGGCTTTACCGTAGCGCTTGGTCACTAAACGGCGATCTAGGATGGTGATCCGTCCCTGATCGTTCTCTTTACGCAGCAGTCTACCACAGCTTTGTACTAATTTCTTGGCTGCATCAGGCACGGTAATCGATAAAAATGGGTTCCCTCCTTTGCTTTGTACAAATTCAGCTTGTGCTTCTTCAATCGGGGAGGTGGGTACGGCGAATGGAATTTTAGTGATCACTAAATTCTCAAGGTATTTACCCGGCAAGTCGAGCCCTTCAGATAAGCTTTGCGTGCCAAACAAAATACTGCCTTTACCTGCGTCGATATTTTTAGTGTGTTGCTTTAATAGCGCTTCGCGCGACATTTCACCTTGGACTAAAATATCAAGATTTCTAGTGCGTAACTCTTTGACTACGTGATCCATTTGCCAATAAGACGCAAACAATACTAAGTTAGCTTGTTGTTTATTTAAATGATTGGGTAATACCTTAGCTAAATGATCACTAAACTCTTTATGAGTTGGCTCTATACTTGAGGTTGGAATATGTAACGTGGCTTGATTAGGGTAATCAAAAGGCGAAGGCACTTTTAAATATTTTACGCCTTCTTCTTTAGTTAATCCTGTTTCATAGGCAAAGTGATCAAATGATCCAAGCGCTGTCAGTGTCGCTGAGCATAAAACAGCGCCAGCGCATTGTCTCCATAATTTATCTTTTAAATAGTAGCCAACTTCAATGGGGCAGTCGCTTAATAAATGATCGTGATGGTTTTTGTACTCTAAGCGCTTTATCCAACGGGCATGCGGCGTGCTTTCACCTTTAGTGGCGTAGCTGTACCATAGTTTATTGAGTTGCTCTAAGCGATTTATGTAATGGCCGCTTTCACCTAAGATAGGATCGGCAACATAAGGTTTGATATCGCCATCACTGACATCTTGCACCAGGGTGTCGTGCATTTTATTTAAACAACGAAGGGCATCGAGCGTAGCTTCACTGATATCTTTGGCTTTAGTGTGTAATGACTCAGGAATTTCACCATGCTCAAAGCGGTATGTATCGTCTTTTGAATAGTTAAAATCGGCATTATCTAAAATATCACGCACGACTTTTAAGTCTTTATTGGCATCATTTATACTGTCGCACAGTTTAAAGTTTTGGCCAATGGCTTTTTGGCCCACGAGTACTTTGGCCATTTTACCACTGAACTTGGTGAGTTTATCAAGCCAGTCAATGGTGCCTTTAATTGTTGCAGCGGCAGATGAAAAGTCGCGAGTAATGTGTGCAAGGTGATGCGCTTCATCTATAACATAAATCGAACTATCAGGCTCAGGTAAAATTTTACCGCCCCCTAAATCTAGATCAGCCAATAGTAATGAATGATTAATTACTAACACATCCATTTGCATTAAGCGCTGGCGGGCGAGTTGAAATGGACAGGTTTGGTGCGCTTTCATTTGCCGTTGGCATGCATGTTTATCACAGGCAATTAATCCCCAAACGCGGTCGGGAATAGTATCAGCCCAGCTATCTCGATCGCCTTGCCACTTTTTCTTGGTGTAAGCATCGTATAATTGTTGCAAGCATCTAGTTTCCATTGCGCTCAGTGGCGAAGCAAGGGTTGGCATAAACTCCATTTGTGTTTGATTATCACCATTTATGGCGTTATGTAGTTTATGCGCACATATATAGCGCTGACGACCTTTCACTAAATCAAATTTAAAATCTAAGCCTGAATGCTTTTTAAAAAATGGCAGCTCTTTACTTATTAGCTGCTCTTGTAGTGCAACGGTGGCGGTAGAAATAATTAATTTCTTTTTTTGTGCAAGCGCCAGTGGTAATGCCCCTAAACAATACGCGAGGGATTTACCGGTACCCGTGCCGGCTTCAATAACACAAATGCGCTGTTTTTTGTGGTATTCACCCGCCAGTGTTTTGGCTATTTCGGCGACTAAATAATTTTGACTGCTTCGAGGGCGATAATCACTGAGGTTATCAGCCACATGCTTATGAATTTTTCTTATCGTCGTTTTTAATGCATCAGAAAGCATGGGGGAATAACCTAAAGTATGTATATAATTACAGTGCTGTATATTAATTGGGATCGAACATTGACACAAGCAATCTATCAAGGCTTTATACTTTCAAGGCAGCAATATGCTGCAGACAAGTATAGTCGCCATTGCGGGATCACACTGTGCTATTGGCTAAGCTCTGATCACGGACCGATAAAAGTGTTAGTACCAAATCAACACGCTGTATTTTTTATTCCTAGAAAGCAACACGCTTTAGCACAGCACTTGCTATTAAAACAAAATATAAGCGCCGAGTTTAAAGATGTTTCCATCAAACATTTCAGTGGTGAAGAATGCATAGCCTGTTATTTTTCAAGCTCACACGCGCTATATGAAGCAAAACAGCTGTTTGAAAGCCACACTTTAGATGAACACATCACAGTATATGAAGGCGATGTGCGCCACAGCGATCGCTTTTTAATGGAGCGTTTTATTCGTGGTGGAGTATGGGTTACCGGAGATGTGACTCAGCAAGCAGGTTTTATTCAAATTGATAACGCACAACTAAAAGCAGCTGATTCTTATACTCCACAGTTTAAAACGCTGTCACTGGATATTGAATGCAGTGGTGAAGGTGTATTGTTTTCAGTTGGCTTAGTGGGTCAGGGCATTGATTACGTGATTATGGTTGGTGAGCCACAACACAGTGAACAAACAATTTGTTGGTGCCATGATGAAATCGATTTATTAAATCAGTTAAAAAGCCTGATACAGCAAGTTGACCCTGATATTATTATTGGCTGGAATGTCATTGAGTTTGATTTTAATGTACTCAATAGGCGCGCGGATGCTCTTGGTGTTAAATTGTTGTTTGGTCGAGGTAATGGACAACTACAGATCAGAAAAGGGCATTTTACCCGCTTAACCTTGCCCGGTCGCTGCGTTATAGATGGTATTGATACTTTAAAAAATGCCACCTACCATTTTGATAGTTTTTCGTTAGCAAATGTAAGCCACAAAATACTGGGCGAAAAAAAATTAATTCAAAGCGATAACCGCCTGAGTGAAATTATTCGTCAATACAATGAAGATAAACTCTCACTCGCAGCCTATAACCGACAAGACTGCGTGCTCGTTAATCGTATCTTTGAAAAGTTAAAGCTTATTGAATTTGCTATTGTACGTACGCAACTAACAGGGCTTGAATTGGAGCGAATGGGCGGCTCTGTCGCTGCGTTTACTAATTTATATTTACCTTTATTACATCGCAGTGGGTACGTTGCACCGAACTTAGGTGATCATGGCTTATCGTTTGAAAGCCCTGGCGGGTTTGTAATGGAATCAATCCCTGGGCTTTATAAAAATGTGATTGTGCTGGACTTTAAAAGCCTGTATCCATCTATTATGCAAACCTTCTGTATTGACCCTCTGGGGTTAATTCGTGGTTTAGATGATCCTGATAACGCAATCGCGGGGTTTGAGGGGGCGTTATTTTCCCGCACAGAACACCATTTGCCAAACCTAATTAAAAAGTTAGCATCCTCAAGGCAACACGCAAAAAACACAGATCAACCCATGCTGTCACAAGCGATTAAAATTATCATGAACAGTTTATACGGTGTGCTAGGCTCCAAAGGTTGCCGGTTTTATGATCCACGCTTATCCAGCTCTATTACTTTGCGCGGTCATGAAATTATGCAAACTACCAGGCAATGGATTGAAGAGCTTGGTTACACGGTTATTTATGGTGATACGGATTCAACGTTTGTGAGTTTACCCGATGAACTTGATCCACAGGGTTGTAAAGCAATCGGCAAGCAACTCGCTATAACAATTAATGAAAAGTGGCAAAATACTATAAAACAACGCTTTGCAACGCAAAGTTATTTGGAAATAGAGTTTGAAACACTTTATAGCCCATTTTTTATGCCAACCATACGTGGTAAAACCACCGGTTCAAAAAAACGCTATGTTGGTCAAGTACAAACAGGCGACGAAAAAAAACTGGTGTTTAAAGGTATGGAAACCGTGCGCAGTGATTGGACACAATTAGCACATGAGTTCCAAACTGAGCTTTTTGAAACGTTATTCAGCGACACTTTTAACGTTGCAATGTTACACCCTATTATTGAAAGCTACATTAGCCGGTTATATGCCGGAGAATTTGACGATAAACTCGTATACAGGAAAAAACTCGGTCAGCATTTGGCTGATTACCAAAAAAACATCCCTCCCCAAGTACAAGCCGTTAAAAAGCACCAAGCAACTCACCCAGAGTTTGAGATAAGTAAAGGTCAAATAGTTGAATATGTATATACAACGTCAGGTGCTCAATTATATCTCGTTGACCATAAGTTTGATTATGCAATCTACGTAGAAAAACAGATCAAACCAATTGCTCAAATGATATTAACTCCCCTCAACCAAGACTTTATTAGTTTAAAAAAAGCGCAATTAAACCTTGGTATATAATATCAAATGTAGGGATAGTGTATCTTTTACGGTAACAAAATAAGAACATTTGGTTTGAGTCGGTTTGTTTATAGTCCCTAAAACAACATCATTTGTCCCGTTTTTGTTTATTATTTGGTGTTTATTTACAATTTAGTTTAAATAAAAGTAAACAGATGTTGGCAGTATTCGTTTTTTTGTTTAGTATCTTTGTGTGTTCGAAACCTAAATGTTTCGATAGTTCACAAAAACGAAACAAAAATAACCACAAGATAGTGGTCCCAGGGAGAATCAAATGTTAAATAATAAAATTTCAAAAGCTGTTCGCTTAGCGATTGCTTTTGGTGCTGCATCAACAGCTGTGTTTTCTGCAAGCTCAATTGCTGCTGAAGAAGGTGCAGAAAAAGTTGAACGTATTCAGGTAACAGGTTCACGTATCAAAAGAACAGATTTAGAAAGCGCTAGCCCTGTACTTGTACTTGATCGCTCAGATATTGCTGCAAGTGGTCAGATTAGTATTGGTAATATTTTACAGCAAATTCCAGCTGCGGGTGCTGCATTAAACACTGCTTTTAACAACGGCGGTAATGGTGCTACTAATATGGATTTACGTAACCTTGGTGCTCAACGCCTACTAGTTTTAGTAAACGGTAAGCGCTGGGTTTCATCTTTAGGTTCAACAGTTGATTTGAATACTATTCCTGCTGCTTCAATTGAGCGTATTGAAGTTGTAAAAGATGGAGCTTCAGCAATCTATGGTTCTGATGCAATTGCAGGCGTTGTAAATATTATCACACGAAAAGATTTTGATGGTGTAGAGCTTTCAGTTTATGGTGGCGAAAACTTAAAATATAATGATGGTCGTCAATATTCAGCTGATTTAACTATTGGCACCACCTCTGATAAAGGTGGATTAATGATGAATGTTAGTCACGTGACTCAAGCTGAAATTTGGGCTGGTGACCGTGATATTTCTTCGAAAGGTAATAGTTCAACAACAGATAAAGGTCGCCTTCGTTTAACCTCAAGTGCGATATCTTCCTCGCTTAGAGATGACTTACTAGCACAGGGATATACCGAGAATAATGCTGGAAAGTCTAATGCTGGATTTGACTTGGTTCCTAATGGAGCAGGTTCAACTGTAGGTATTGGTTCATTTAGAGATCGCGATGGTGATGTATACAACTACGCACCTGAAAACTATCTATCAACCCCACAAGTACGTAATAGTATGTATGTCCAAGCATTTTATGATTTATCTGATGATGTTAGGGTTGTTTCTGACTTTATGATGACGAACCGTGAATCAACTCAGTTATTAGCTGCTATGCCTCTTACTATTGGTGCATCTTTTGGTGCTGCTGCAAGCCGCGTTGATATTCATAAAAATAACATCTATAACCCTTTCGGTGAAACTTTATACGGTGATTCTGCACGTTCAGGCGTTGACGGATATGTACCTTATGCTGGGCAACGTCGATTTGTAGAAGCTGGTAATCGTATTTATAGACAAAATGATACAACATACCGTGCAATGGTTGGTTTAGAAGGCAGTGTTGGTGATACATCTTGGGTGTGGGATGCGTCATACATTTATGGTAAAAATAGCCAAGATGTTTTGACCACAGGTTTACTTAATTTAACACGTATCAACCAGGCGCTTGGAGATAACTGTAATGTGTCTACATCATGCGTGCCACTTAACTTATTTGGTGGTTTAGGGTCTATAACACCTGAAATGGTCGATTATGTAACCTTCGATAGTGTATCTCGTCAAGGTCTAGAACTAAAAGATTATACCGTAAACTTCGCAGGCGATGCATTTGAGTTACCAGCAGGTGTGGTTGGCATGGCTATTGGTCTAGAGCGTCGTGAGGAAAGCGGTTACGATACTCCAGATCCATTAACACAAAGTGGTGAATCATCAGGCAACCAGCGAGATGCTACTGGTGGAGGCTTCCGATTAGATGAAGCTTATATTGAGCTTTCAATACCTGTGCTTGAAGGGTTAACTATTTCACCAGCAATCCGTTTTTCAGACCACAGTGCATACGGTAGTAATTCTACAGCTAAAGTAGGTGTAGAATACCGCCCAATTGACGATATTTTATTACGTGGTACATGGGCTGAAGGTTATAGAGCACCATCGATTTCAAACTTATATGCAGGTAATGCTGATTCATATCCATCATTAACAGATCCATGTAATTCTGTAGAGGGTAAAGTACCAGCTCTACCTGGTTGTGCTGGCGTTCCAGATGGATATGCTCAAGCAAATACACAAATTCGTATTACAAATGTATCGTCACCAGATCTTAAACCAGAGGAATCTGAGTCAAAAACATTTGGCGTTGTATATAATCCAAGTTATATCGATGGTTTAGAATTCACAATTGATTACTATGATATTGAAGTTACAAATTCAATCGGACGTTATGGTGCATCAAGACTTTTAAATGAATGCTCAACGGGTGATAACGCTAAGTCTTGTGATTATATAGATCGTGATTCGAACGGTAATGTTGTTGACTTACGTAACTTCTTACAAAATTCAGGTGATTATAACGTTGAAGGTATTGATTTTTACACGGCATACAAATTTGATACTGAATTTGGTAGCTTTAAAACGTCTCTAGATTTGTCGTATGTGATGACAAATGAATTTGATGGTGATGAT
This sequence comes from Pseudoalteromonas porphyrae, assembly GCF_001298125.1. Taxonomy (NCBI): domain Bacteria; kingdom Pseudomonadati; phylum Pseudomonadota; class Gammaproteobacteria; order Alteromonadales; family Pseudoalteromonadaceae; genus Pseudoalteromonas; species Pseudoalteromonas porphyrae. The sequence goes on from NZ_LHPH01000009.1 coordinate 90,641, forward strand.
CAAGTTGGAATTCAATTTGGTAATGCTGGTTTTCCTGAATATAAAGGCACATTTGCAGTTGATTGGTCGATGGGAGACTTTGATGCTCATTGGCAAACTCGTTATGTAGATCGTTTACAAAACAATTACGATGTATTATATGGAGCAGAAAACTACCCAGGTATGGCTGCTGAAATTGGTTCTTACTTCATACATGATGTTTCTGTTGGTTACGCATTAGATGCTTACAATACCAAATTATCATTAGGTATTGAAAATTTATTTGCTAAAGAGCCATCACCAGAATATAGCAATAACGATATTGCTATTTCTACTAACAACTTCTCAGTTACTGAGTATGATGTAAATATGGACCGCTTCGTATACCTACGAGCAACTATAAAGTTTTAATATTTTAAAATACTAAAATACTAAAAGCCACTGTTGAGTGGCTTTTTTATTGAGTCAAAATAATTAAGTAAAAACTATAACTGGATTGGAGTACATGCAAAAGAAATATATAGAAAAGGTCATGCAAGGAAACAACTATAAACTCCACACTATTTCAAGGGTGCTGTACTACGCATCTGTGTTTCTATTTATTAGAGTTCGGATTAGTCAATCAGAACTCCTTCTTATTTTAAAACGACAAATATCATTATTTTTCTATCGCTTGCCGCTTGCCGCTTGGTGTACCTTATGATTGCATCGTGTTTATTCTATGCAATTGAGAATATTATCTAACCAAGGGTAACAGGTGTAACTATTTGGCAATTAATAGAGTACAACTTCAATTCTTTTTAAGATCTAATTAAGATCTAACCTATGGATTACCATTAGACCTTTTATACATAGCTTAAATAATATGATCTCAAATTTATAAAGTCAATTTAGTCATTGATTTTTATTGTTTTTTATTTCCCCCCGTATATGTTGCTTTCGTTAACAGGAACTCATAATTTATATCAATAAAAAGGGTGTAAGCAATACGTTGCAATAATCGTGTATTGTCCGCTTTTGTTTTTTTACTGTAAATTTTTTGATTTTAAAGTTAAATAACAGTTGACCATACACTGTCCCTGATATTAGTATCTCTTTCAGCAATTTCGGTACTTAGATATTATAAATAGTAATAAGTTCCTTTTTTGTTTGAATTTTATACTAATAATCATATGAAAAATATGACCAGGGAGAATCAAATGTTAAATAGTAAAGTTTCAAAGGCAGTTCGTATTGCGATCGCTTTTGGTGCTGCTTCAACAGCGGCATTTTCTGCAAGTTCGTTTGCAGCTGAAGATGAAAGTGTAGAAAAAGTTGAACGTATTCAAGTTACTGGCTCACGTATCAAGCGTACTGATCTTGAAGGTACAAGTCCTGTATTTTCTATCTCTCGCAGTGATATTGATGCATCAGGTGAGTTATCTGTTGCAGATGTATTAAGAGACACAAATTTCAACTCATTCGGTTCTTTCTCAGAATCTTCAGGTTTTGGTAGTGGTGCTCAGGGTACTGCAACTGTTTCATTACGCGGCATGGGTTCAGGTCGTACTTTAGTGCTTGTTGATGGTAAGCGTCTAGCTCCATCACCTGGTTCATCTGGCTCGACAGTTGATTTGAATACAATTCCATTTGCTGCGATTGAGCGTATGGATCTAGTAACTGATGGTGCATCAGCTATATATGGTTCTGACGCGGTAGGTGGTGTTATCAACATCATTCTTCGTAAAGACTTTGAAGGTTTTAATGTAACTGCTCAGGCTCAAAGACCTTCAAATGAAGGTGGCGATCAAGAGTCTGTATCTTTCACATTCGGTACATCAAACGAGAAAGGTAATATCATCATGAGCTTAGAGCATGATGTTAAAGACATCATCTATACTCGTGACAGAGATTATTTATCAGCTAACATCGCTGATAACTTTGAAGACTCGACTGGCGTAAGTATGAGTGCTCGTAATATTGAGTACACTGTTAAGAATGCTGCTGGAGAATTCCGTACAGAATACCGCCCGGCACAACTTGCAGGCGTTAGCTTATGTGATGACCGTTTTGTTGGTGTAATGCCACATGGTGGTGAGAGATATCCTGACTCTACAGTATGTCCATTCGATCATACTAAATTTTCAGCACAAACATCTAAACTTGAACGTACCAATCTATATACATTTGGTCGTTATAGCCTAACGGATGATATTGAACTTTCAATTTCATCATTAGCGACACGTAAAGCATCATTTGGACGTTTTGCTCCAGCCGCTGGTTCATTTAATGTAACAGGTACAGATCTTGCTGCAGATAGTATCCAACTAGCCGCAGGTGATGAAGTTACTGCTGCAAAAGCTAATTGGCGTTTTGCTGATAACGGTAATCGCGATGGCCGTACAGAAGAGTTAATGATTGACTTTAAAATTGGTCTCGACGGTATTACCGATTGGGGTAACTGGACTACAGGTTTCCAACGTAACCTTAACCGTATTAACCAACATGGTTCTGGCTATGTTAACAAGATTTTTGCAGAGCAATTTGCTAAAGAAGGTACTTTAACAGACCCGACTTCAATTGCTTTAATGCAGCATACAATCATCATTGATAATAAATCAGACTACACAAGCGCGTTTGCTGGTGTTGGTTTCGATAGCTTAGCTGAATTACCTGGTGGTGATTTAGGCTTATATATTCATGGTGAATTTATGAGCACAAACTTTAAGCGCACAGTTGATCCTCTAAGTGATGCTAATGCGGTTATTGGTTCGGCTGGTGGTTCAACTATCGGTGATAGAATAAGTAGAGCAGTAGCTGTTGAAGCTTCATTACCTGTGCTTGATAATTTAGATATTACTTTAGCTGCACGTTATGATAGTTACTCTGATTTCGGTTCAAAAGTGTCACCTCAAATCGGTGTGAAGTATGACTTCATGGAAGGTTGGGCTGTACGTTCTAGCTGGGGCAAAGGTTTTGCTGCACCGACATTTGGCGCATTATTCACAAAGAGTCAAGGTTTCCCATGGACTTATGTTGAAGGTGAAGGTTGGTCTCAAATTGAACAAAATTCAATTGGTAATAAAGACCTTGAAGCAGAAGAATCAGAAACATTCAATATTGGTTTGATTGGTGAAATTACTGATGGCGTTTCATTCACACTTGATTACTACAGTATTAAACTTGAGAATGAAGTAACATCTTACGATCGTTATAGAATCTTAGATGATATTGAAGACGGAAATGTTCCACCGGCACCAAATGGCGTAGAGTTTAATGCGTCAGGTTCACCAGAACGTTTCTTCGTCAGCTATGTAAATGATGGCCAAACAAAACAGACAGGTCTTGATTTTAATATCAATAGTCGTTTTGAAACTGATTTAGGTACATTCTCAGCTAAATTAGCTTATAGCCACATTTTTGAGTACTTGTCACCATATAATGGCGATGCAAATAACCTAGTAGACCTGATTGGTTTAAGAGACCGTCCTCAAGATCGTTGGACTGCAACATTTGGTTATAATATCTCAGATCATAACGTAACATTAGTTGCAAAATATATTGACTCACAGCTAAATGACTCTGAGTATAATGCAGATTGTAAGTGTTACACTGTAGATCCTGATGCTAGCGATACTGATAATGTTGCGACTTATGTAGATTCACATACAGAACTAGATCTATCATATGCTTACAATGTTAGCGATGATCTTAAAGTTTCTGTAGGTGTTCGTAACCTAACAGACGAAACACCTGAGTTCCAAGATCCAATCACACAGTCAAAATTCAGTGCTGATGTATATAGCATTCAAGGCCGTGTAGCTTATGCAGGCTTTAACTTTAACTTCTAATATTTTTAGATACTAAAGTTTAATTATATAATGGTTTGCTTGCTTTTTAATTAAAGCAAGCAAACCTTTTTATTAATATCCATTTATTTTTGACACTTCAAGTTAAGTAATAACATTAATTTATTCATAGCTTTATAATTACTCCCCCCCTTTTTTTGTTGATTTAAGTTGGTAAGTATTTTCTTAGCAAGAAAAATAACATTAGATACATTTATCTTTTTTACATATTATATTAGGCGTAATAAATTTTACTATCCTAAGTTAACCTAGCAAGTTACAACTATTTATTGATGAAACTAGATTTTCTTTATCCAAAAATACTAACGTTGTAAAAAATAGAATGCGTTTTTAGTTTATCGCTATATTTAATAGAATAGCCGATATTGCTAAGCGTCTTAAGTACTGTTGAATTAAGGGGTGAGTTCAAACTACGTTAAAAACCCTAGTGGGTTTTATTAATAAGCTCATAAAAAGTGCTTCAGCTGAGTTTACCCCCTTGCAACTGACGCGTACCTCATTATAAAAAATTATAAAGCACATGCGGAGGTGTTAGCGAGAAATATAAGGATATTCACTTGAGATTCAATTAAACACGAATAATCTCAAAGGAAAAACTTATGCATTAAGTAACCTTAAACAGCTTAACTAATATAAAGTGTGATGAGTCCACAGTTCTTAATCTTGAAGACACTGGTGTTTAGATAATTGTCTGTAATTACAAAGAAATACATGACTGAACGCCTTTATGATCTCAATTATGTATATCTAAATAAATTATTATTTCATTTAAATAAGATTTGAGTGCTAGGATTGTTAAAGGTATTTCAATTACGACTTCTTTTATAATATAAGTGACTTTAATGATTTTTAGTTTTTTACTAATATTGACCACCGCTGTGACCACTTACCTTATAGTTAAAAAAATAACGGTGAGAAAACTTCTATCTAGCAGTCAACATGAAGACCATAAGCAATTAAATCAGTTCAATAATACGCAAAAAATGATAGATGATATGCCGCTGATGATAGTTGTTGAAGATAAATATCATCAACGTTTAATGTGGAATGAGTCTTTTGAGAATACATTTAGTAAGCAGTGGGATGAAAATAATCGAGCTTATAATACTAACTCTTTAATTGCTGATGTTTTTATTACACAGAATAATGAGGTATTACACTCTCAAGTTTGCCGCGAATATAACATTCAGCTTATTGATAATAATAGTAAGTTGGTAAATATATTTTATGTAAAGCAACCATACCTTGATTTAGAGGGAGGTGTAACAGGAGTGATGACCTTAATAACACAGGTTTCTGAAGTTGAAGAAGCGTTTACTCAAAATGATCTCATTCATCAGTATTTACCTCAACTAGTTGAAAATATACCTGGTGGATTTTGTCAACTTGAATACTTTAATAACGCAGAGGGGAGGTTTACTTATCTTTCTCTAGGAGCCCAAAAAATATTAGGGCTCGCTGACGACTATATTAATCATCGAGGTGTTGTTGGGTGCATTTCACCTTCGGTTGTTGATCAAGACCGTGTAACAATTGCTAAAGCGTTTAAAGAAGGCGCGAGCAAGGGAGAAAATATCGATTGCCAGTTTCGTTATAAATCTAAGAATGAAATCCGTCGATGCCGTTTTATTGCAATTGTAAACCCTCAGTCACTACCTGAAGATGAAGGGGCTTCATGGCATGCAATACTATTTGATATCACAGAAAAATTACAACGGAAAAACAATGTAAATCTGAATGAAAATAAAGCTATTGATGAAAAAGGTGACCTATGGCATGTATTTTTAGATGATGAAAAATTAATTAATTTACTAGATATGTGCCAGGTTAGTTATCAACAACGAAATATAAAAGACTTTAAAGACGAATTTAAAAAGCCGGTATTTATTATAGTCTGTGAAGATGATTTAGATGTTTATTTAGGCTGTGATAAAGTAAGGAAATTAGCTGAATTTTCTGGTCGAATAATTGTAATTACTAAAAATAAAGATGATATTTATCATTTGCAAAATAATTTAATTAAAATATCTTATGAATCAATCAATGTAGTGACACTTAAAGAAGCATTTAAAATGCTTGCTCAGGGTATACAGAAAAAGAATAAAAAAGATCTTCCACGAAAACTCAGTGGCAATATTTTAGTTGCAGAGGATAATCAAGTTAATCAGTTATTAATACAAAAACAGTTCGAAAGTTTTGGTTTAAAAGTAACACTTGCAGATAACGGAAAGACCGCGTTTGAATTACTAAATACTAAACCATTCCAAATGGTAATCACTGATTGCAATATGCCGATTTTAGATGGCTTTCAATTAACCTCAAAAATTAGACAGCACCGCGACGTTGCAGTGAAGTGTATTCCAGTAATTGGGATGACCGCAGATGATTCAAAAGAGATAATTAATAAAGCGCTTACAGGTGGAATGGACTGTGTGATATTTAAGCCCTATTCACTAGCTCAACTGTACGAAACGCTTGTTGAATATCTACCACCATACGTATTATTAAACAGCCGTGAGGAACAGCTTAAAGACTCTCTCAGTGACGAGGTTTCATTGTCGCACTGGGTAACGGTATTTGGCAATAAGCAAGATGCACTTGCGATGGCACATGTTTTCCATGATACGTTGAAAAAGGATCTCATTGATTTAAACCATGCGTGTGCGATAAACGATGCCAAACAATATGAAAAAGTACTCCATCGAATAAAAGGCTCAATAGTGATGGTTAAAATAAAAACACTTGCGAGTAAGATAAAGGCATGTGAAATACAGCTAGCTGAAGAAGGTATTACTAAAAACAATAAATCTGTAACATTAATAAGTGAATTAACGATATTAAATAACATGGTTGCTAGTTGGTTAGACAAAGTGGATTAAATACTGGGTTCATCTTGGCCTAATATATAAAATAAGCTTATAATTTAATTGAATCATCTATCTAATTTTATAACTTAACAATTTAGTGAGTAAAAAATGAAAGAAGTTAAAGCATTTATTAAATCAGCTAGCCTTATTGAGCTAGAAAAAGCACAAGCATTACTAGGTGCTGCAATAGCAAAACATACTGAGCAACAACAAGCAAAACAAGACGTACTAGACCTGTTAAAAGAAAAAGGTTTAACTCTTGAGGATTTGCAAGATATCGTTGGCGATAAGCGTACCAAAGTATTACCGAAGTACCGTATTGAACATGAAGGTAAAATAGTTGAGTGGACCGGTAGAGGTAAGCGTCCTAAAGCATTTCAAGATGTTGATTTAACCAAACACCTAGCTTAATGTTTTGGGAGGCCGAGTGCCTCCCATATTAGTTTTCTTTCTTATTCATTAGTTGCAGTCATTAAATGAGTTATGTATTAAGGCCTTACCAACAAGAGGCTGTTGCACGTACTGTTGCCTTTTTTAGAAAGACAGATTCTCCTGCTTTAATTGTTCTCCCCACTGGTGCAGGCAAAAGTTTAGTCATTGCCGAGCTTGCTCGTATTGCTAAACAGAAAATACTCGTATTAGCGCATGTAAAAGAACTCGTTGAACAGAATGCGCAAAAGTATGAAAGCTTTGGCCTAGCAGCGAGTGTTTTTTCTGCTGGGTTAAAACAAAAATCCTTATCTGAGCAAGTTACTTTTGCAAGTATTCAATCGCTTTCTCGTAATTTAAATCAACTCAATGAACATTATTCATTAGTAATTATTGATGAATGTCACCGAGTCAGTGGTGATGATAAAAGCCAATATGCTAAAGTAATTGATGCGTTAAAACGTCATAATGCAAAGTTAAAAATATTAGGCTTAACCGCGACTCCTTATCGCTTGGGGATCGGGTGGGTGTATCATCGTCATTACCATGGTTTTGTGCGAGGGAATGCTGAGAGTCCATTTAAAGAGTGCATTTTTGAATTGCCGCTTCGTTACATGATTAAACACCAATTTTTAACACCACCGAAAGAGCTTGATGCGGCAATCAGTCATTATGATTTTTCGTCGTTATCGAGCAATGCATTTGGTCAATATAGTCAGCAAGATTTAAATCAATTATTGCAAGCGAATACTCGCGCTACACAAACGATCTGTGAAGATATAGTAAAGCACAGTGAAAACCGTGAAGGTGTCATGATTTTTGCTGCGACGGTTCGCCATGCGCAAGAAGTTGTTGGTTATTTACATGGACAAAGCTGTGCACTGATCACGGGAGATACCGGTCATAGTGAGCGAGATAAAATAATTGCAAAATTTAAGCAAAGACAATTGAAATTTTTAGTGAATGTGTCAGTGCTTACTACTGGTTTTGATGCCCCCCACGTTGACTTTATTGCTATTTTAAGGCCCACTGAATCGGTTAGCCTTTATCAGCAAATAGTTGGGAGGGGGCTGCGTTTATCATCAGGGAAAAGTGATTGCTTAGTTATTGATTATGCGGGTAATGGCTTTGATCTTTTTCATCCTGAAGTTGGCAGTAAAAAAGGTAATAGTGATAATGAGCCTGTGCAGGTACTTTGTCCTGGGTGTGGGTTTGCTAATATTTTTTGGGGCAAAATAGACGGCGCAGGAAAAGTCATTGAACATTTTGGTCGTCGCTGTAAAGGCTTGCTTGAAGATGAACATGGCTATAAAGAGCAATGCGATTATCGGTTTCGTTTTAAGGAATGCGACAACTGTGGAACACAAAATGATATTGCTGCCAGAGAATGCCATTCTTGCCATGCTATAATGGCAGATCCTGATGACAAGCTGCGAGCAGCACTGAACTTAAAAGATGCGCTAGTACTGCGTTGCAGTGGCTTAAGCGTATCTACTTTGGTAAACCATACGCAGATTATTAAGCTAACTTACTTTGACGAAGATGGTGCAAGTTGCGATGAAATATATGATTTTTCAAAACCGGGGGCGCGCTACATTTTTAATAAGCAATTTGGTAAACGTACTAATAATGGGCAAACACCGGTTGATTATAAACTGGCCGAACAAGTCATCGAAAATGAAACATTATTGGTAGCGCCCGATTTTGTGATTGCCCGAAAAAGTAAAAAATATGGCTGGAAAGTCGCAGATAAATTGTTTGATTATCAAGGCAGCTTTAGAAAAGCGAATCAGTTAAGTCGTTAATTCACTTAACTGATTTTATGACCGATCTAAGTTTACACTTGGAGGGGGTTATTCGTAATTATACTAACGTACTAATCATTACCATCCATTAATCCCCAACCATCCCCATAACCTTTATAGCCATTGGCGATACTTTCTAAATACTGCTCTGTTTGGCCTAGTAGAGTGTGATCTGGCACCATTTCAACTTGTGTAATTACTTCCCAAATACCCGTGTCTTCACACTGTACTAATTCGGTTGCAGGGGCGAGCTCATCTTCAGCTATGGCTGTGGCGAATGTTTCAGCATCGCTCTTTTGTTCAAATAAAATATAAAAATCAATTTTGTGCATGCGTGCTAAATCAATACCAGCAGCCGCTATTTCTGTTAAAAGTTGGCCATTGTCATCATCAGGAAAGTGCATTTAAAAACCCAGTAAAAATAATTCAAATTAGTTAGTGCCATTGTAACTAAAATTAAGCGCTTTAGCGTACTAATTTTCACATTTGAGTTACTGCGCCCAAGCATATCGATATGTTACTATTTCAACCTTGATGGTTGATTGTTTTTAAGTAGGGGTATTACTTGCCGATTCGGATCGTAACACGCATTGTTTTTATTGTTTGTTTTTGTATAACTACACATATTTTTGCGGCTTCATTAGTCGTTAATGATTATGAAATAAATGGGATCAATGGTGATCTTAAGAATAATGTAGCGCTTTATTTAAAGCAGTTAGAGGGCGAAAAGGCTAATCGTGCGCTGCTTAACCATGCAAAAAAACAAGTTGAGCGAAGCCTAAGAGCGCTTGGGTACTATAAGCCTGCGGTTAAATTAAACTTTGACCACGGGTCACAAAAACTCATTGCAACTATTGAGCGTGGCCCTGTTACTCGTATAAGTAATGTTAATATCACAATAAATGGAGCGGGTAGAACAGACCGCTTACTTGCAAGTACGATTGAAAGTATAAAAATAAAACAAGGCGATATTTTAAATCATAGCGATTACGATACTGCGCGTAAAACTCTAGAAGCACAACTTCTCGAACTTGGTTATTTTGATATGAAATGGCAAGCGCATAAACTCGCTATCTCGTTAAAAAGTAATAGTGCTGACGTCGTGCTAACAATCGATACCGGTGAGCGTTATCAATTTGGCGATCTGATAATTACAAAAAACACGCCTGCAGAAAAATACATTCGTTCACTTGCAAAATTTTCTCAAGGGGGCAGCTATAAAGCAACCAAGGTTGCAGATTATAACTTAGCCCTTTCAAGTACGCCATATTTTACCAGTGTCCGGGTTTATGCTGATATTGCTAACCGTGCAAATAACCAAGTGCCAATTAATGTGGATGTGTTACACAAACCAGCGAATAGTTATGAAATTGGTGGTGGCTTTAATACGGATTTTGGGCCTAAAGTTCGGTTTAAATGGTCAAAACCATGGATCACTGACGATGGCCATTTTTTAGAGAGCAATTTAAACCTTTCAGCAAAACAGCAAGACATATCTTTTAGTTATACGGTGCCGGTTGATGATCCTAATGATGATCTTTGGCGTTTTTCTGCGGGCTATAAATTAGAAGATGAAGTGACTGAAGACATCTACAGTAGGATTTTGACTGGTCAATTACAAAGGCAGTGGCTAACAGAGGATGATTGGGTACGTACAGTATTTCTTCGTCGAGATCATGAAACTTACCGAATTGGTGACGAACAGCAACAAAACTCAAAAATGTTTATGCCGGGTATTAGTTACGCAAAAAAAGAGACAAAAGGTGGAACAACACCTTATTGGGGTGAGCAATGGCTGGTATCAGCAGAGTTTGCGCTTGAGGATGTGTTGTCTACAACGAATATCGCTAGGGTGCAATTTCAAACTGCATGGTTACGTACTTACCTTAACAAACACCTTGTATATTTACGGGCAAATGTAGGGGCAATGCTTGTGGATGATATTAATAATGTACCCTTGTCGTTACGTTTTTTTGCTGGTGGCGATCAAAGCGTACGTGGTTTTTCATATCAATCAATATCACCAGAAGATGAAGAAGGGCGCTTGATTGGCGCCAAGTACTTACTCTCAAGCACCGTGGAATATAATTATCAATTTGCACAAAACTGGCGTGTAGCCTTATTTGTTGATAGCGGTACAGCTACGAATGACTTTTCTGATCGGGTAGAAGTGGGGGCTGGATTTGGTTTTCGTTATTTAACGCCAGTAGGGCCAATTCGAATTGACCACGCATGGGGACTTACGAAAGAAAGTAAAAGTACGCGTTTAAGTATTACTATAGGGCCAGAAATTTAATGTCAATTACGAAAAAAGTTACAGCCGTCTTAACCGCTCTTTTATGCACTCTTGTTGCAGTGGTTTTTTGTTTGCTTTTTACCGCGCCAGGTAACCAGTTAATTGCATATAGTGCAAACAACATGGTGGATGGATTAAAGATAGATATTAAAAAAGGTCGATTTTTATACAATGACCCATTCGATGTTAAATTTAAAAATGAAAGTATAGATTTCACAGCCAAGCAACTAAAACTGGATTTATACTGGTGGCGTTGTGAGGGGTTATGCATTGAAAATATCAGCGCGCAAACTATCAATGTTTCTTTAGCCGCAAGTACAGAGCCATTACCAAAAATCTCAGAAGACGTGCAGCTCGAGCAAAGCAACACCATTGAGCTACCCATTGATATTTACGTGAAGAGAATAGCTGTTCCTACATTTACATTAAAACACCCAAGTGCTGATGTAACGGTTAATAACTTTATATTGGCAGCTTCGGCGGCACAATCAACTGTTGTGTTAAATAACCTTAGTGTGGCGAAAGTAAAGGTTATATTAAAATCAGTGGAGCCAACACCCAGCGAACCTTTAGTTGCACTTGCAGCACTGCCGGATATTCACTTTACTTCAGCGTTGAATATGGTCGTTGAGCGGTTTGATGTAAGCAATGTCAATATTGTTCAAGAACAAAGCAGTCATGATATTAATAATATTAATGGAGCATTTTCAATTGATGGTCCACGTATTGAATTAACGTCTTTAAGTGCTGATTATTTACAGTGGCAACTCGCGAGTCAGTTAAATGCAACATTAACCGAAAAGACACCTATAACGGCTACAATTAGCCTAGATCATCCCGCACACCATATTGCATTGGATGTATCTGGCGATTTGCATAGTTTAGCACTGGATATACAAACTCAGGGTGAATACCCATTGAACGCACAGCTTGAAGCTGATTTAAAAACGGAGAACTTTCCATTTTCAATCAATGCAAGTATCCAACAATGGCTGCTTGATGTGGAACATAACACGTTAAAGATTAATGATGTGCAATTATCTGGTAAGGGTAACGCTGATGACTACGCTATTAATTTAATTGCACAAAGCCAATTGGCCGCCTATCCAAAAGTACAAATCAAGTCAGTTTTAAAAGGGGGGCTAACCCATATCAAAGTTGATGATTTAGCCCTGCTTGCAAATGATAGTAAAGCAACCATGACTGCATCAGCAAGCTGGAACGACGGCATTAAAGGACAGTTTACTGGCTATCTTAAAAACTTAAAGGCACAGTATCTTACTGATACGCTCACGAGTGATGTATCAGGGCAATTAAAAGGGGCATTTAATATAGAGCAAGAAAACTGGCAGTTGGTGATGAATGATACACAGCTCACTGGCACCTTGAATGATATGGCATTTACCTTTGCATCTGACTTTGACATAAATAACTCACTCCATGCCCGAATCAATAAGTTTGAACTCTCTAGCGGCGAAAACACACTGGCCTTAAGTGGCGATGTGACAAAGCGGTGGAATATTAAAGGGAAACTTCACTTAAATAATACGATCCCAGATAAATTACCAATCACAGGGGTGGGCGATGGTAGCTTAGTGATCGCTGGAGAGCGTTTAGAACCGATTGTTAATTTAAACATTGCAATGCGTGATTTAAATTTTTCAGACATAGCAATAGAGCAGTTAGTTTTAAAAACAGATTTTAATTACGCTGCTGATTGGCAAACTAATGCAAGTTTAAAGGTTGAAAACGCCAATGTGTTGGGGCATAAAATTCAAACCTTAGCGATAAATGCCGCGGGTGATAAAACTGACCACCAACTCCAACTTGATCTAGATGCTTTGCAAGGGAAGGCGCAGTTTGAACTTGCTGGAAAATTCATAAATAAAGAGTGGCAGGGTAATTTAAAGGATGTGCTATTAACCGATAATGTTCTACGCTTTCGTGCTAAACCTGCTATTGCAATTAATATTAATACCGACAATGGTGATTTTTTAGTAAAGCAGCACTGTTGGCAAAGTGAAAATAGTAAATTATGTATTGATGAGTTAAATCAAAAAAATCAACAAGGTAAACTAAGTGCGAAGTTGGTTAACTTTGATTTATCACAGATCAAATATTTATTACCAGAGAATGTAATTACACAAGGTGACTTGAATGGTCATATTAACGCTAACTGGCAAGGGCGTGAATTAAGCGCCTTAACAGCCACGATCAATTCTCATGATTTAGTAACTACATTGATCAATGAAGAAAACCGTTATCGTCTACCGCTAGAGACATTCACCATAAACGCAATTGCGGATGCACAGACTGCGCAGTTTAATGCACGTTTAAACTCAAGTGTGATTGGCAACATTAATGCAGACTTACAGGTAACCGATTTAACAGACGCGCAAAATATGTCGGGAACGTTAGATATCGATAAAGTCTTACTCACTGATTTACAGCCACTTATTGGGACGCTTGAACAGTTAAAAGGTGCTATTAGTGGTCAAGTTGCAATCGCTGGGACGACAAACTCACCGTTATTAAGTGGAGAGCTTGATGTAACTGGGGTTAATTTACAGGGGGAACAGCTACCTGTTTCGTTAGTTGATTCAAATGTAAATATAGCATTTGATAAAACGACTGCTGTGTTAAAAGGAAAATTAAAGGATGGTGATGGCGGCTCACTTGATTTAACGGGTGATATTGATTGGCAAGGAGAAAAACCAGCGGTTAATTTAAGTGTATTAGGCAAGCAATTTTATGTCCGCGCGCAGCAAGGTGTGTTATTTAAAGTATCGCCGGATTTAAAAATTAGCTTGGCAGATGATACTTTTAAACTAGCAGGTCAAGTTGTTGTACCCTATGGGCGTATAAAGATCGAAGAGTTACCCGAAGGGGCTGTGCAAGTTAGTGATGATGAAATAATTGTAGATAAGCAAGTTGAGCAAGCCGATGTTGTGCCCTTCAATTATGATATAAACTTGAAGTTGATTGTTGAAAATGATGTGCGGATTGATTCATTTGGCCTAGAATCAAAAATAGAAGGGGACTTAGCAATTAGTTTAAATCAACAAACGCCAATGATAGCAACGGGTGAGTTGAACTTACGCCAAGGCACTTATCGATCATTTGGCCAAGATTTGATCATTCGAACAGGGCAAATTGGTTTTAGCGGTTCGATTGAAAAGCCTTATCTTAATATTAAGGCAATACGTCATCCTGAAAACACAGCTAATGGCGTAATCGCAGGTGTGACGTTAACAGGGAATGTAGAGCATCCTTCTTTAAAGGTTTTCTCGGAACCTGCAATGGATCAAGCGCAATCATTAGCGTATCTACTAAATGGTCAGCCATTGGATGAAGGCAACAGCTCATCAGATGCAATGTTAGCTCAACTTTTGCTTTCACAAGGTGTAAGCCGAAGCGAAGGGGTTGTATCTAAAGTTGGTGAACGTTTTGGTTTTTCTGATGTTAGCTTAAGCTCAAAAGGCAGTGGAGATAACACTAAAGTTGAAATATCGGGGTATTTAGCACCCGATATTAAAGTTAAATACAGTGTTGGGATTTTTGACTCATTAAGTGAGGTTGCAATGCGTTATCAACTAATGTCACAGTTATATATTGAAATTACGAGCAATATAAACCAGAACGTTGATATTCTTTATAAGTTTGACTGGGAGTAAAAAGGCGCGATGCTAAAGCTGGTACTAGTATGCTTACTATTTACATTTAATGTTAGATCGAATACTGAGCAAACAGTGCGCTTTTCTGCGGGAAGCCATCCGTATCCGATTGAATTATTAAAGCTAGCATTGGGCAAGTCAGAAATAAAGATGTTACCTGAAGAGATCGGTAGTATTCCTACACAAACACGTGCAATACGTTTATTAGGTGAAAAAAATGGTATCGACGTATTTTGGGGCGCAACAAGTTCAACGTGGGAAAAGCAAGCAAAGGCAATTTTAATCCCGATAGATAAAGGGTTACTTGGTTATCGTATCCCTTTAGTTAATATTAAAGATAAAGAATTATTTGCTAATGTAACTCACTCAGGGCAATTACGAACTTTTCTATTTGGTTTGAGAGAAGACTGGCCAGATACCGCAATTTTTATTAATAACGAGTTACACACGCAAATTTATGGTCAAGGTGCAGATCCTATTGAAATGCTAAAAGCGAGGCGAATCGACGCATTACCTTATGATATTTTTGATTTAGCACAAAATTATGGTGATGATATTGTTCATGACAAATATATAGCAATACGTTACCCATCAGCGCTTTACTTTTTTGTTGCGAATAAAGATGCCATTTTATATGAGCAAATTAAATCGGGCTTATTAGCAGCGATTGCCGATGGATCCTTTGATGAGTTATTTAATCGTTATTTTGCTAAAACTATCGAACTGGCAGATCTGAAAAACCGCCGAATTATTGAACTTGCAAATCCTTTACTCCCGCTAAGTGCACCAATTCACCAACCACATTTTTGGCTTGATAAAAAAGCGTTAACCAAATAATGTAGCACCACAAAAAATAAAATAAGTTGTGGGATATGTTGAAAAAATCATGCTTAGCTGCAGTTGCACTAATACTAAGTCAAACCAGTGTTGCGAAAACAGCTGCGCAGCCAACAGCGAGTAGTGTTATAAACAGCGCCAGCGCACAAGAGTGGCGAATAGTTGATGCTGACAATATACTAAAAATCACGTTACCAACGGGATCTGCATATATCGAGCTCAACCCCTTACTTGCTCCTAAACATGCTGAGAATATAAAGCAACTTGCGCGTGATGGATTTTATAAAGGGCTAAGTGTTTATCGTTTTGTAGAAGGCTTTGTTGCGCAAGGTGGTGATGCAAGTGGTAAAAAAGCAATAAAAAATGCAAGCAAATCACTCCCTGCAGAATTTTACCTTACTACAGCAACGGCACTTAACATAACTGAACTTGATATCACCGATGGCTATGCGCCGCTAACCGGTTTTTTAAAAGGATTTGCTGTTGCGCAAAATGAGGCTCAAACACAAACTTGGCAAGTGCACTGTAATGGTGTATTCGCGATGGCTCGTGATAACAACATTAACAGTGGTGGAACAGAGTTTTATGTCACTATCGGTCATGGGCCGCGCTATTTAGATAGAAACATTACTGTGTTTGGACGCGTTCTTGAAGGAATGGAACACTTTAATCGTTTATCTCGAACACCAATAGAAGGTGAACTCTTTAACCCAATTGCAGATATACACGTTTTAGCTGACATTGCAAAACACGATACAAGTCAATTTAAAGTGTTAAAAACGGATTCGAATGCCTTTAAGTCACTTATTAAAGCGCGCCAAAATCGCAGTGAAGAATGGTTTGTTGAAACCCCAGATTATGTTGACGTATGTGGTATGCCAATTCCGACAAAACGATTGAAGAGCTAATTGAGGACACTAAACCCCGAACTAGCTCGGGGTTTAGGTTCTTGAATTCAAGTATTAAGTGCAATCATTATGCAGCCACCAGAACTTCTGATTGCCCCGTAAACATTACTGTCGGTTTATTTTCACTGCAAACGGCACATTATCGTGAGAAGTTGAGCGATATGGATTGATATCAAGACCTCCACGGCGTGTATAGCGAGCATACACTTCAAGTTCAGTGATGTTTAATTGCGCCATTAAATCACAATATATCCGCTCTACGCATTGCTCATGAAACTCATTGTGGGTTCGAAACGAAATCAAATAACGCAGCAAAGATTCTTTACATACTTGCTCACCAGTATAACGAATAATAATACTTGCCCAATCGGGTTGCGAAGTAATTAAGCAATTAGACTTAAGTAAATGGCTGTGCAATGTTTCACTCACCGTATTAGTGGAGGCTGGTTTAAGAGAATATGCATCCAAATGATAACTATCGATTTGAATATCTAACTCATCAATACATTCACCAGGTAATGGTGTGCACGGTAAGCAATTATAATCATTAGGGCTATACAAAACGACATCGATAGGCATTGAAACGCCAGCAGATAAATCGGCAATTAAAATAGCTTTTACGTCTTCAATCGAATCAAAGCGCGTTTGATTAAAGCTATTTAAATATAGTTTAAAAGACTTTGATTCAATGATATGACTGCTTTGACAAGGAAATATAAAGCTTGCGACTGCAACGACGGGTTTACCTTTAGTATTTAACCAAGAAAGCTCATATCCGGTCCAAATATCTTGGCCTTTAAATGGGAGAGCAGCTTCATTTATATCAAGTGCATCACGATTAAGTTTACGTGCAATAGGAAACAATAAACTAGGTGTGTAGGTATCTACATATTCTGTTGATTGGCCAAGTACACTGTCTTTTAATTCAGGTGAGTTGCTGTAATCTGTCATGTTAGCTCTTTTGTAGTTACAATAGCGCTATTATACCTAAAGCTTATGAGTTTCGCAGTATGTCTATCACCTCACAATTAGAGCAACTTCACCAATGTTTTGCTAAACGACAGTTAGAGCAGACGCAATTATTACCACGCATTGAACACGATAGTGATTGGCCAAGTCCGTGCGAGGTTGGTACTGCTGATGCAAAAGGGTTGATCCAATGGCAAGCGGTATGTCGTAGCCCCAAAGGCTCTTTAACTGATTTAGCTAATGCGCTTGATGTTAAATTTCCAGATGCGCTGAATGAGTATTATGGAACGTTTTTCGCGGGATGCATTACTGCAAAAATAGACGAACACGAAGTAGAGCTACTGCAAGCGTGGAGTATTGAAGATTTTGATCTACTTCAGCAAAATATTACCGGGCATGTATTGATGAAGCGCAAGCTTAAGCAAGACCCAACTGTATTTATAGGCTTAACAGATCAAGAGGATTTACTCGTCTCAGTGTTAATTACGACGGGTGAAGTATGCTTAGAATATGTAGGTAAAAAGCCACATCATATATTGGCTCCTAACCTAGCTGCATTTATTGAAGCACTTGTAGTTTAAAGTATAGATATTCGCGGAGTTAGATTTACTCCGCATTGTTTATACCCAAGCCACCTCAATATGTGAATTATGCATCTTGAGGTCGCTTGGGTATATTCGACTTTCAATGACCCTAATGTTATTGAAAATCCCACGATATATTAGAGACTAATCCACACGGCTCACATTTAAAATCAAATAAACCAAACCATGACTCAGGTAATTTCCAATCGCTGTTACAGCTAGGGCATTTACGCGCAAGTTCAGATGCTTTATCTGTGCCACCGACACGATATAAATAATAATACACTGGTTTTTTAGTTAAACAGGTGACCCGTTTTGCTATGTCTTTACCACGACGAGAAAGGTCGCTATCCAGATTTGATATTTCATCCAATGCAGGAAACTCACAGCGTGTTGCACCATTAATTTGAATTTGGTCACAGGCTTGCCAATCTTCTTGCCACTTGATTAGTGTTTTATAATCTCCGTTAGCAATAGCGGGGATCTTAAACAAGGGGACGGGTAAAAAATCATCACCACAATACAGCGGGCTACAAGTGTGAACATAGGTCGTGTATAAAATATAACTCGATGGCTCATGGCATTCATCAGCGCCATTAGAGTGGATATCTTGGCCTATCACTTTTACTTTTGGTGCAAGCAAGCCTGCGGCGTGTAATTTATCAATACTGTGTTTTACAAACGGACTATTATTGAGTGGATGCATTGCATCATTAGTAGGGCACATCACGCGCGTTATGAAATAACCGTCTTTTAAAACGGTTGGAAACTCTTCCCCCATTATTTGACCGTTAAAACGAAGTGCATTTACTAAGCGATTGATTGCTTGCTCAGCATTTTCAAGGGTCGTATCTTGGTAACAATCAAACGTTAAATCAACAACAAACATGGTGGGGTCTCAAATTATTTATTTTCTAGTAATGCCAGTAATCGGTCGAGCTTTGCTTCAAGGCGATCAAGTTGACTTGAATTATTTACAGCCTCTACTTTTTGTTGAGGTTGTTTTGCTAAATTATGAATAGACTCTGGGTTGTTTTTATATTGACTCACCGCGGCAATAATAACGGGTAAAGGGATCGTTTGTGTCAGTTTGCTTTTTGTCAAAGCAACAGTCGGGGTTTTTCCTTCATCTAGAAGGGCTTTAATCGCATCAAAAACAACAGCATTCATTCGGTTTATAAACTCTTTAAATAGGGCGTTACACAGTGCTGTGTAATACCGGACTATAATAACAGTAAGTTGGCTCTAGCCAAACAATTTACTGTTGGCGTAAACGTACATTTAGCTCATCAACCACTTCGCTCCAGTGAGCGTTTTGTTCTAAAGGTGTCGTCATAAAATAGTGGTGTGCTTCTTCCTAAAGTCGCTTTTGTAATGATATGTAGTGCCGTATCGTATTTATATCATACTCCTTGATGGTTACGTTAAACCAGTGATAGAACTTTATAATGAGTTATTAGAGTTTAACTCCCGCTGAATTTGCCTTTTAAAGCGCATAGGAATATACCTATAGTACTTAATGTATAAAAATTAAAATAAGCAAACGCTAATAAGGATTAACGATGACCGTCGAAACACAAAGTGAGACATTTCGAGTGCAATACATTGCTGCCGAAGATATCAGTATCGCAGCGAGCTTAATTTATCAAGCCTATCATGATGATCCTGTTTTACAGAAAATGCTTAATTACAGTGAAGCAGCCAAAGGGCCCTATGAGAAAAAACTACGTTCTTTAATTCGCGAAGAACTCAATACATTTTGGCAAGAAAAACAACCCTTGATAGGTTTATATAAAAATGAACGATTAAAAGCAGTAGCCAGTGTTTTTGAATCACAAAGCCAACTACAGGCGCAACGATATTGGCATTGGCGCTTAAAGTTAATGCTCAGTGCTGGCTATTTACAAACGAATCAGTTGATTGATAAAGAGCAAACGATTCGTGATGCCTTAGTTGAGCAAGGTAACTATTACTTTTTAGCCTTTATTGCGGTTGATCCGCATTTTCATGGTCAAGGGCTCGGCCGTTATTTACTGCGCGGTTTAGATGACCTTGTAAAAAGTAATAAAGAGTCAAGTGGAATGGCAGTGTTTGTAACGCAAGGAAAGCATACGGCTTTTTTCAAAAGTGAAGGCTTCACGTGTTTACAGACGCTTACCTTTAACAGCGTACAAGGTGAGCTGTTATTTAAATCGGCTCAATAACATTGACCCAATTAAAACGGCCATAATGGAAGTTTGCGTGTAGGATATATCTTACAGTGGTGTGCGCTTTATCAGTTAATTTTACGTATCTGTATTGTTTTTTTTATTTAATTCATTGTTTTTAATGTACTTTGTGTTTTTTGCAAAAATGTTACATGAAAATAATTATTATTTGCCACTATCGTTAAGTCCCGTTTGCTTTAAACTTTACTTCATCAAGACGATACAGACTCAATGATTGAGCTGGTGCCAAGGAAACGGATTACGGCAATTAAGCAAGATGCTTAGCAGGAAGCAAACGGACAAGTTAACACGGATGCAAGGATGAGTTAGGACACCGCGAGGATGCGGAACATTAGCGGAGCTAATGATAAGGATAACCCAAAGGATTATATTACAGGAAGTAATAGGAGCGTTTGGAGACGCAGGATGGCCAAGGTGGCAAGAGGATAACACTAGGATGTGTAGGATATTGCATTGATGCAACGTGAGGGTGTATGAGGATGTATACCCGTTCAGGGGAAAGATAAAAAGGGTGCTTCGGCTTAGGTATGGATGCCTTATTATGGATGAAGTAAGATTTAGGCGTAACTATATGTTACGCCTTAGTTTTTTGTGTTTCATGTCAAACTATTAAACCTCAAAATATTCCTGATTATTTTCTAACTAGATCTTGTGCGGTGGCACTAAAACGCTCTGCAGCATTTCGTTTTCCATAAATAAAACACCTTGATAAGCGTTTTCACCATCACTGGAGAATTCAAAAGTAAACTCGCTTTTGATCCCTGGTTTGCCGCTTTTTAAAAGCCCAAAGCGGCGTTTAGTACACGCGACACTCATTAATTGCACTTGGAGTTGCTCACTTTGACGTTTTGCATGCGCGTTAGCTGCTTCGGCTACTTTACGATTTAGCCAAAAGAAATAAATTACACTGCCAATAAGAATGAATGTCCACAAACTTGCCATTTAAGAAAATAACCTTCCAATTGCTCGCGCGAGGGTTTCGCTGCGATTTTCTTTACGTAGTAAACCTAGTAAGTGTGGTCTAACACTTGGTATTGCAACTAAATCAGCAAAAATACTTGGAAAAAGCTCTGCTATTTCTTGGTGGTGGGCGCAGTTGTCCATAAAAATATGTAAGCGCTCTGCGTCGGTAAGTAAATTAAAACAGCGTCCAGCAATAGTTAATAAAACATCCGACTCGGTGGAAATGTCTGATTGTAAAATGCTATCGACTAATTGTGCGGTGAGTGTTTGGGCTTGTGCTTTTGACATCGCACGTAATGCGCAGCATAACGCTAGAGTATCTTTTTGCGCAATAGCATGCTGAGCATAGCTCAGTAGTTGCTCGCTAAAAGCGGGTGGTATTTCTACGTGTTCAAGCATCGCGCTGAGTGGTTGTAATACATCGGCTGGCAGATGCTCCCATGCTTGTTGTAATGCAGCTTGGTTTTTACCGTCATTTAAACGCAGTGCAAAATCAGCAATACCTTGTATCGCAACACTTTGCCAATTTTCAAAACCTAATTTTCCACTAAAATAAAGTTGTGTATATTCGTAATATTGTGATGCAGGTTGTTTTAATAATACTTTTAACAGCGCATTGAACGCAGCAAGTTTATTCGCATTGGGTGTGAATACATAAGGGTTGTTATCAAGTTTGCCGTCAGCGTGTGCGCCTGTTAAGTCATTACCTAGTGCTTCTATGACCATATTGGCAAAATGATCGCGACTTGCGCAAACAAGTTTGCTTTGTTCATCAACTGGAAACTTTAAAAACCACACATAAGGTTCACTGCTGGCTTTACGATCCCAAAATTGAATGGCTAACCATGCATGGCCTGCCAATGGAAAAGGATAGGGGATCTGTGCTTGCTCAATAGCTAAAAATTGCTTTTTATCTAGTTTGGTAATATGTCTACCAATATCAAAAACGCGCCAATTTGTGCCTGCGCCATCAAGTAATTGCCCTAAGGTTGCGATCTGCTCGGTCATAATGATCCAATGATTTTTTACTGCAAAATTAGTTAAATTATACGTCATAGCAGGCCATGAGGGAACAGGGTATAATTAACCAATATTTATCAAAGAGGGTGGTTATGTACCAATTAACCCAAACCTATTTAACGCAACTTAAAGCTTTATTAAAGCAGCATCAACTTTGGCAAAATGAACCTATTGATGTTCAAGCGTTAGACTCAACAGTGCCTTTTTGTCACGATACAATGGCGTTTGAGCAGTGGTTACAATTTGTATTTATTGAAAAAATGCAAATGTTAGTCACTCATCAACATCCATTACCAAGTAATTTTTCAATTGCGCCGATGGCCGAGCTAATGCTGACAAAAAAAACCGGTGCGGCAGCCATCACTGCATTACTCTCTGAGCTTGATAACATTTTAGGAAGTGGTCATGAATGAACGCCCTGAGCCAATTGAATTTGGTGAATTAGAGGTTTTATATCGCGATGAAAACTATATTGCTATTAACAAACCATCAGGTCTGCTGGTTCATCGTTCATTTTTAGATAAGCATGAAACACAGTTTGCAATGCAAATGTTACGAGACCAAATAGGTCAGCATGTTTTTCCAGTGCATCGTTTAGATAGGCCTACCTCGGGTATATTGCTTTTTGCATTAAGCTCTGAAGCTGCGCGTGATATAAATCAGCTTTTTATTGATGGTCAAATATCTAAACGGTATTTAGCGTTAGTACGTGGTTTTGCACCAGAGTCGGTATTTTTAGACAAGCCACTTAAAGAAGAGCTTGATAAAATAGCTGATAAGTTTGCAGATCAAAATAAGGAGCCACAAGAGGCGCAAACCCAGTTTAACTGTTTACATCAAGCTACGTTGCCGATCCCGATTGGTAAATACCCCACTGTACGTTATTCGCTGGTGGAATGCTTTCCTAAAACGGGGCGAAAACATCAAATTCGCCGTCACTTAAAACACTTATCATTGCCAATTATTGGTGATGTAAATCACGGTGATAATCAGCATAACCAGTTTTTTAGAGAGCATTTTGAATTACGTCGATTAATGTTATTTGCAACGGAGCTTAATTTTGTGCACCCTTATACTCAACAACTGATCAATATTAAAGCGCCGTTAGGTGAGGCAATGCTTACTATTTGCCAACAACTTGGCTGGCCAAATACAGAAAAGGATTATTAATGGCACATATTAGTATTTTTGTAGGCAGTGTTAATGGCGGCGCAGAACGTTTAAGCGATGATATTGCAAAAACAATTGAGCAAGTGGGTCATACAGCCGTTGTAATTACTGAAGCATCACTTGATGATATAAAAAATGCCTCGCATATTTTAATTGTTACCTCAACTACAGGGCAAGGTGATGTGCCAAGTAATTTAGTGGGGTTATATTTTGCTATGAATAGCACTTCCCCTATGTTGACAGGCAAACCTTTTGGCGTGATAGCGATGGGAGATAGGTGCTATGGTGAAACATTTTGTGGAGCAGGGAGAAGCTTTGATGAGTTATTACGCGACTTACAAGCAAAGCCTGTTGGTAATCGCTTAGAAATAGATGCCAGTGAAAACTTTGAGCCATGGCCAGTAACAGAGCCTTGGCTAAAGCTGTGGTTAACGAAGCTTCCAGAGTAAGTAAAAAGAGCGCATGAGCGCTCTTTTTATTAGTTATGTTTTAGCTTACGTTATGTGCTTTTTACATCAACTTTTAGCTTTAACTTTTGCCCGGGTTGTAAGTATTTTTGCCCTGAGAGATCATTCCATTTAATAATATCGTTGATCGTTAGGTTAAACTTAGATGCAATGCGCGCGAGTGAGTCACCGCGACGGACTTTATAGATAATCGTACGGTTGGTGCTAATTAATGCTGTTTGGGTGTTCTTAGCACTTTTATACACAGTTAGCTTTTGGCCTAAACGTAATACGCTATTCTTTTTAAGTTTGTTCCATTTAGCGAGCTCATTAATGGTTACATCGTATTCTCGACTTATATCCCATAACGTATCACCACTTTTAACCGTGTGAGAGAGCTTCTTTTTCGTGCTTTTATTCACGGCCATGCGTACTTGTTTGGGTAAGTGCGCGCTATTAATCGCACCATCACTTAATGGCACGAGTAACTGTTGACCAACACGAATTGTATTTGATTTAAGTTTATTCAGTGACTTAATTGCAGCGGCGCTGGTTGAGAATTTATTAGCAATAACCGATAAGCTATCACCATTGGCGACAATATACTGCTGCCAGCGTAAGCGATCTTTTAAGTCAGTTTTTGCGAGTAACTGCTGAAATTGTTCTACTTTATCAGAGGGTAATAATAAAAAGTGTGGGCCATTAGGATCTGTTGCCCAGCGGTTAAAGCCCGGATTTAAACGATACAACTCAGTTAAGCTAATATCGGCCATATCTGCGGCGAGTGCTAAGTCAATTTGTGAGCCAATATCAACGACTTCGACAACTTGTGCATTAATGATCGGATCCCATTTAAGACCAAATTCTTCTTGACGTTTTAATAAGTCAGACAAGGCTAATAGCTTTGGTACATACGCAGTGGTTTCACTGGGTAAATCAAGAGACCAAAAGTCAGTTGGCAAATGCTTTTTACGGTTCTTTTTAATTGCGCGTAATAAGCGACCTTCACCTGAGTTGTATGCTGCTATAGCGTTGAGCCAGTCACCTTCAAGGGTTTTATGCAAATACGACAAATAATCAAGTGCCGCACGGGTTGATTGTACAATGTCACGACGGCCGTCGTACCACCAGTTTTGTTTTAAATCAAAACGTTCCCCTGTTTGTGGCATGAATTGCCAAATACCAGAAGCTGTACGGTGTGAGTAACCAAATGGGTCGAAAGCACTTTCAACAATGGGTAATAGCGCAATTTCAATTGGCATTTCACGTTTTTCAACTTCTTCAACAATAAAATGCAGGTACGGCTCGGCTCGTTTCGAAATGCGATCTAAATATGATTGATGACGGGCATAGTAATTACGCTCAGTAACAACAGGTCGATTTTGTGGCACTTCAATCGATAATTGGTAACGGATTCGTTCCCACACATCATCAAAAATAGGCGGCGCTTCATCAAGTTCGTTGACTTGTTGATATTGCGCATTAATCATTAATGCTTCGCTGATGTCGTTAGGGCTTGCGCCATTAAGCTGCTGCTCTTGTTGATTGACAATAACGTCATCAGATTGTGTTGATGTCAATGTCTGACAACCACTTAGCGTTAGTGCCAAGGCTAAAACGAGGGGGGATTTCTTCATAAATACCAATACATCAGGTAAAAAACTCGGCAAATACTACCCGTTATGACACGGTATTACCACTTTATGACCGTTTTAAATATGCAATAATGGGCTGTTTATCAGCTAACTAAATAATCTGTTTAGATTTTTTACACTAAAAATGATCTTTCCACGCTCTAAGACTTGCAAAGCGTTGCCAAGGTTCATTATTTTGTTTTAGTTGTGTTGCCATTACGCAAAATTTCTTTGGTAAGTACTCTGTTATTGATGACAAATCACTGCGCATAAATGGGTTTATTTTTCGCTCTTGTTTTAATGTGCTTGGCAGCGTGATTTCATTTTTCTGACGCTTTGCCCTCACCCAGTCATTGTAATAAATCAGATCTGGATTGTTAGGTTCTACAGCCAATGCAAATGCTAGGTTGGCTTGGGTGTATTCATGAGTGCAATAAATTTTACAGTCATCGGGTAGCGTTTTTAGTTTATCGAAAGAGTGATACATTTGCTGCGCCGTGCCTTCAAATAAGCGTCCACATCCACCACTAAATAACGTATCTCCAGTAAAAGCTAAAGTGGGATGGGTATAGCAAATATGATCCAGCGTATGTCCAGGTGTTGTCATAATAGTAAATTGAGTCCCCAGAACCGTTAAACTATCGTTATCCTTGAGCGGCTTAGTTATTCCTTTAAATGGACTGTTGTGTGGGCCATATACGTCAATATAATTAAATTCCTCGCACAAAGTGGCTATGCCATCAGTGTGATCATAATGATGATGCGTGATTAGAATTCCTGCGAGGGTTAAACCATGTTTTGCTAAATGTGCTAATACAGGCTCTGCTTGACCAGGATCGACAACCCAAACTTGATCACATTCAGCTCGACTTAGGCACCAAATATAATTATCAGAAAAGGCTTTAATTGCTTTGACTTGCACCATGTGGCATTGCTCTATAAAGTGACGATATTAAACATTATAACGAGCTTAGCGCATGAAACCAGCCCTTAGTTTTCAAGAAGGACCCAAACCACTGTCGTGGCAAGAGTTTCCTCATGGTGACTACTTACGTTGCGATATAGAGCGAAAAATGGGGAAGTGGTTGCCGCGTATGTTTGGCTATCACATGCTCAAGCTTGGTAATTTAAGTGGTGAACTCAATACCAGTGAAAGCACTATTAAACACCAAGTTTGCGTCGCTGAATCTGGACCATTTACAGGGGTGGTTGCTGATATAGATGAACTGCCATTTTATGAGCACAGCGTTGATGCATGTATTTTAAGCCATTGCTTAGAATATCATTCAGATCCACACCATATATTACGCGAAGCACATCGTACCTTGATCCCTGGTGGTTATATAGTTATCACCGGCTTTAACCCATTTAGTTTATGTGGGCTTGCGCAGTTATTACCTTTTAGTGGCCAAAAATTGCCATGGACTGGGCGCTTTTTTACACCTGCACGGGTAAAAGATTGGCTTAATCTACTGGGATTTGAAATTGTCAGCGATGAGCGTTTTATTTATTCTTCACTGGCGCGTGGTAATCGGTTGTCTCGGTTTGCACCATGGCGACGCTTTACAAAACAATACCTAAAGCCAATGGGGAGTGTTTATATGATCGTAGCACGCAAACGTGTTACACCACTGACCCCGATAAAACCTAAATGGCATGCACGGCCACAGTTTTCACCTGTAAAAGGAGCGGGCCTTCGCCAAACCTCAAAGCAGCACCGTGAGCGGGATCGTTAAATATCGTTGCCTATTTTGTTGAGGTTGCGGCAACTGGCCTGCGCGAATATTCATTTGTATTGCCGGATGTAGTAATTTTGGCGCGCTGAGTGTTGCATCACGGTTATTACGCGTTGCAATATAATCCTGTTCGGTGGTTTGTAAGTGTATATTGCTAATACGTTGCTCTTTTACAGATGTTTTATTAGCAAGTGCGCGGCCATTAGGTTGGTAGTCATGGCACATCCATAAAATCGTTTCATTTGGTAAAGCTAAAATGCGTTGCAACGACTGATATAGTTGCTCAGCACTGCCACCAGGGAAATCACATCGCGCCGTGCCACTATCTGGCATAAAAAAGGTATCGCCTACAAATAAATTACCGGCAATAAAAAAGCTGACGCTATCAGGTGTGTGACCAGGTGTTGCTAGTACTTGCACAGTATGCTCGCCCAGCGTAAAACAGTCGTTATCACTAAAAAGTAAGTTAAAAGGGACTCCATCGCATGGCATATCAATATTGTAAAGGCGGCTAAAGTGAGCTTGTACTTGGACTATATTTTTACCGGTAGCCAATTTGCAGGGATTATATGCACCTAAATGCTGTTTTATGTAACTTGCAGCAGTAATATGATCAGCATGAGCGTGTGTTTCTAATATCCATTCTAATGTCAGTTGTTTACGGTTGATGTGAGTAATAATGTCATCAGCAGTTTCAAAGCTTAATGTACCGTTCGCCGCGTCAAAATCAGCGGGGGCATCGATCAACATGGCTGTTTTAGTCGTTAGGCAATAGACTAAATACGTAAATGTAGCACTTTGTTGATGAAAAAAAGACTCGACTGAGATAGACATTTTACAACTCCACTATATGATATATCTAAATCTTATATCATATAACCAAGTTGTAAAATAGTGTGCGATGAATTACCACCTGGTATTATTCAGGGTTATAACCTTCATCGAGCAATAAATCTTTGCTGCCTGCGGCATCACGGGCTAAATCATCAACAATTTCATTGTATTTATTGCCACTATGGCCTTTTACCCACTTCCACGTAACGTTATGGCGGGCACAGGCCTCATCAAGACGTTTCCATAAATCAACATTTTTCACCGGCTTTTTGGCGGCAGTTTTCCAGCCACGCTTTTTCCAGTTTGCAACCCATGACTCAATACCTTGCTTTACGTATTGGCTATCGGTAGTAAGATTTATATCGCAAGGGCGGTTTAGACTTTCAAGTGCAACAATGGCTGCCAGCATTTCCATGCGATTATTGGTCGTGAGTGTGTAGCCTTGGCTTAATTTTTTTTCGTGGTCATTATAAAACATAAAAATACCATAACCGCCGGGGCCCGGATTACCTAAACATGAGCCATCGGTGTAAATCTCTACGGTTTTTTGCACTGTTTTCCCTTGATCTTATGTACAATAAAGTGATTATAGAAAGATACCAGAGTCAGGCTAAATTCGATATGGCACGTAGACAAATAGTTTTAGATACAGAAACCACCGGCATCGACCCTAAACAAGGGCACCGCATTATAGAAATAGGGTGCGTGGAATTAGTGAATCGCCGCCTTACGGGGAATAACTTTCATGTATATATTAACCCACAGCGAAAAAGTGAAGAAGAAGCTATTGATGTTCACGGTATCACCAATGAGTTTTTACGCGATAAACCGTTGTTTCATCAAATAGCTCAAGAATTTTTAGACTATATTAAAGGGGCTGAGCTAGTTATCCATAATGCACCGTTCGATGTTGGTCATATGGATAATGAATTTGCCTTGCTTAATCAGGGCTATCAAAAAACCCATGATTACTGCCAAGTTCTCGACACCCTCAAAATGGCGCGTGACTTGCATCCAGGACAGAAGAATAACCTAGATGCGTTATGTCGTCGTTATGATGTCGATAACGCTAAGCGTACGTTACACGGCGCGCTACTGGATTCTGAGATCTTAGCGGATGTTTATTTAGCGATGACGGGTGGGCAAGTAAAGCTCAACCTAAATCAAAATAAAAATCAGGGCAGCGAACAGCAGCAAAAAGAAATTCGTCGCTTAGACCCAAACCGAGCCCCTTTAGTTGTATTACACGCGACCCACGATGAGCAGCTCGCTCATAACGAGCGACTAGATATAGTCAATAAAGCTGGCGGCCAATGCGTATGGCGCGCCGAATAAGGCAAAACATGAGAAGTATACTGTTAGCTGTGTGTTTAGCATTCATGCTACCGAACACTGGTAATGCAACAAGTGAAGATAAAATTACGCTATTACAGCGCGATGGGCAGCAAAATGAAATTCCATTGCTTGAAAATCGTTTTCGCATTGATCACAAAATTGATGAAATAACATTATTGTTTTTTCGTAAGCCCGGCTCACCTGCTGTTGTACTAGTTAGACCCGATGGTAGTAAATACTATTCAACGTCGCCGCGCAATGACGCAAACCTAGAATGGTTTGATGAACTTAGCTATGATTTGATCACGATTAAGCAGCCAATGGCTGGGCCTTGGCAAGTGGTTGGCAGTATTTTACCTAATAGCCGTATAGTGGTGCTCGGTGAAATTGAGTTGCAGGTTGATCCATTACCGTCGCTGTTGTTTCGTGGTGAAACAGTCAAAGTCACAGGAAAGGTTCTCAATGATGGTGAACCTATTAAAGTTGGCCTGTTTCGTGATGTGGTTAGTTTACATGTAGACTTTATAAGTACTAATAATAGTGATTACGCAAATTTTGGTGCCGGAACACAAGCTGTTGCAGAATTTAAAGATGACGGGCGTGGTTTTGACGAACGCCCTAAAGATGGTATTTTTACTGGCGAATTCAAATTAGTATTTCCAGCAGGGCAATGGCAACCCGAGCTGTATATTGAAACCCCATTATTAAAACGCACCGTTGTACAAGATATGATAGAAGTAAAAGAGCCACCTTTTAACTATACAATCGCGTTAGCTGAAGATGATCTGCAAGAACATCAATTAACAATTACCCTTGATAACCAAATAGTGCAACCAGAGACGGTGTTGATCCAAGGGAAAATTTATTACCCCAATAATGAAGAGCAAATGTTCACGCTTGATGCCAATAAAACATTAACACGAGAGCTTGCAATAAAAAATTATGACTGGGGACGATACAGTGTTGAGCTTTCTGTTTTTGGTACAAATATTAATGGCCGAGAATTTATGGCGACTCTACCTACATATAAATTTGAAATAGAGCGACCAATTGAAGCCGTACCAGAAATTGAAAAGCCGGTTATGACAGCAGCCCAGCTACAAGAAATCGAAAAAGCGGCAAAAGAAGCCGAAGCAATGTCGACTATGACGCTAATTAGTTTAATTATTGGCGGGAATTTACTGGTTTTATTACTAGGCGGGTTAGCAATTCGTGTATTTGTACAGAAAAAATCAATTTTGCCAAAAATCAATTTACCGTTTTTGAAGAAAAAATCAGCAGTGGATCCAACGCCGCAAAGTAATGAAAAAAAAGAAGTTGGTGAAAATGGTTCAAAAAATGACAAATCAGGTGAAATTTTAAACCTTTCGATGTCGGATGACTAAAAAGGCTGTAAAAAAACAAAAAAGCCCTTGACGAAATAGGTGTTGGTTCGTATTATTCACGCCGCTGCCAAGGGAGACCTAGACAGCAACGAAAATAAGGAGTGGTAGTTCAGTTGGTTAGAATACCGGCCTGTCACGCCGGGGGTCGCGGGTTCGAGTCCCGTCCACTCCGCCAATTTTCGAAAACTTGTAAGTAAAGCTGGAGTGGTAGTTCAGTTGGTTAGAATACCGGCCTGTCACGCCGGGGGTCGCGGGTTCGAGTCCCGTCCACTCCGCCAACGCTTACACAACATATGGTTGTAAAACATATTCTTATTATGGAGTGGTAGTTCAGTTGGTTAGAATACCGGCCTGTCACGCCGGGGGTCGCGGGTTCGAGTCCCGTCCACTCCGCCAATAAGAAAAATAACAGTTTAAATATGCGCTGGAGTGGTAGTTCAGTTGGTTAGAATACCGGCCTGTCACGCCGGGGGTCGCGGGTTCGAGTCCCGTCCACTCCGCCAACTATTTAAACAATGTTATATTACAAAATTTGTATGCTGGAGTGGTAGTTCAGTTGGTTAGAATACCGGCCTGTCACGCCGGGGGTCGCGGGTTCGAGTCCCGTCCACTCCGCCAACAAATTAAGTAATAACAAGTATAATGATATCTCTGCGGAGTGGTAGTTCAGTTGGTTAGAATACCGGCCTGTCACGCCGGGGGTCGCGGGTTCGAGTCCCGTCCACTCCGCCACTTGATATCATGAATAAAATTAGTAAGTGCATTACCCCATGCACATACCACTGCGGAGTGGTAGTTCAGTTGGTTAGAATACCGGCCTGTCACGCCGGGGGTCGCGGGTTCGAGTCCCGTCCACTCCGCCACTTGTTATTTCCTCAATAACAAGTTTATAAAATCCTTGTATAAATCTTTTAATAAAACATACTTTGGCTATCAGCTATCAGCTATCAGCTATCAGCTATCAGCTATCAGCTATCAGCTATCAGCTATCAGCTATCAGCTATCAGCTATCAGCTATCAGCTATCAGCTATCAGCTATCAGATCGACTCTTTTATACTAACCTGTTAATATTCCTTATTATTCTTCATTATTCAGCTTCTTATATCTGTATGAATAGCTAAGAATCTAGTCTCACTTTAAAAAGGAAGCACTAAGATGAGCACATTAGGTCAACAACTAAAGCAGTTAAGAAATAATAAAAAATTGAGCCAACCTGAATTTGCAGAGCAAGTGGGTATAGAGCAAAGTTATCTATCAAAGCTTGAAAATGATAAATCCATCCCTTCTAATGAAATATTTAGATCTTTGCTTCGAGCATTAGATATGTCTATCGATGAGTTTATGAAACCGCTTATGACCAGTGATGACAAAGTAAGGTTAATTCAAATACCAGATGTGGAGCAGTGGATTAAAAGCCAAGCCATTAATACTGCGGTCAAACAACGGAAATTTATTTATTGTGCTATGTTTTTAATATCGTTTGGCTGTGCGTTGTTTTATGCAGGGCATAAAAACTACGTGTTTAATGAACAGTTTTATGAATATCAATCTATTGGTGTTATTAAACCGAATGAGCCATTAGAAATTTTTAATCATTGGCGAACGCTTATTGTAGATAAAACTAAAGTTGATGAAAAGCGCAGAGAGATGATAGCAAGACGTGTTGAATTGAGTCAGTTTATCTCTGTGTATAAAGGTGGATCATTCTCTGAAAATGTGGACGGTGGGACGCGAGTATATACTTTTAAAAGTAAATTGCAGCCTATTCCCCATTATGGCAATAACTGGCTTGAGTTTATTGGACTATTCGCAGCATTGTTTGGTATAGCACTGGCAGTATTTGAGCCAAAGTTAACACGCCACCAATAAAAAGCTGCATGCTAACAAGCACACAGCCTTTATTTTAAATTTAGCCCATACTTGTATGGGCTAACGCACTATTTTAAATAGGTATCTAAAAAGTTTAAGTAAGCGTTAGAAGCCGTAATACGGTTTTCTTTTTTACTAAAACCATGGCCTTCATCATCAAACAACACATATTCTACGGGTACGCCATTGGCTTTTACCGCAGCAACCAGTTCATCACTTTCTACTTGTAAAACGCGAGGATCGTTCGCACCTTGAATAACCATCAATGGTTTGGTGATATTCTTAGCGTGAAATAATGGCGAAATAGCACGATGACGTTCACCGTCAGTCGCTGGATCGCCCATTTCATCGTACAGTGACTTTTTAAAGCTTTCCCACCAAGGCGGAATAGAATTTAGGGTACGTACCCAGTTTGTAACGCCAAAAATATTAATGCCGACTTTAAATTCTTCCGGTTCAAAAGCCAGTGCTGCTGCGGTCATAAAGCCGCCATAGCTGCCGCCCATAATACCGATTCTATCAGCATCAACCCAATCCAGACCTTGTAAGTGCTGCTTACCAAATACAATATCTTGTAAGTCGTCGGTGCCGTGTTTTTTATCATCTAGGTGGAAAAATGTTTTACCATAGCCTGAGCTGCCACGGTTATTAACGGCAAAAATGGCGTAACCATGATTCACTAAATGTTGCTGCATAGCACTGTAACCGGTGCGGCTTTGCCCACCTGGTCCGCCGTGCACCCAAATAAGCGCAGGAACTTTATTTGTGCTGCTTGCTTGTTTTGGTTTGTATAAAACGCCAGGTATTTCAAGGCCATCAAAACTTTTAAAGCGAACGATTGTGCTTTCAACTAAGTCGTTTTGGTTAATTTCTTTACTTAGCGTATTTGTAAGCTGTTTTGCTTGATTGCTGCCAACTTGCCACACAAATAAATTACTTGGCGACGTATCTGAGTTTAGATAAAACGCCATCGTTTTTTCATCGCTTGAAAAGTTAACGCTGCGCAAGTTGCCTGCGGGTAATGTCGGCATCGCAATTTCTTTGCCTGTTTGGGTATCGATCACGGTTACTTTGGTGCTCGCGTCAGCATTTACACCACTTACTTGATAACGGCCTGATTTAGAGAAATAAATAAAACTCACATCCCAATCATCTTTTAATGCAGCGCTATGTTCACCGGTGGCTAAGTCATAACGCCATACCTGTGAAAACTCACCTTTAGCGTCTGTTGAGTAATATAAATATTTGCTGTCAACAGAGAAGGTGTCAGGGCTGTACTGTGCTGGTGTGTCATGCTTTGAAATTAATTGCGGTTTGAGTGACTTTTTATAGGTATCAAGAATAAAGGTATCGCTGTCTTTATTGGTATTACTTTTAGATAAAGCGATATAGCGACCGTCGGGGCTAATTGCACCTACGTTTAGGCCTAATGTGTTTTGATAAACAGGCGTTATTTTATATGTTTTGCTATCAACGCGGTACAAGTCCATAAACTTCGCGTCGCGTTTATTACTGGTGATAAAAAATTGGCTGCCATCTTTAGTAAAACCTGCAAAACTTGCGCGGGTTTCATCCCCTGGCGTTAAATCTTTGACTGTGCCATCAGCTTCGCGTACGTACACGTGGTAGCGTTCGTTACCGCCTGAATCTTTGGTAAATAATACCCGATCATCATTTGGGAAGTAACGCACAGGGTAGGTGCTGTCTTCAAAATTAGTTAAACGGGTTTTATCGCCAGTTGTAGCGTTTACTTCGTATAGGCTATAAATACCACTTTCATCACTACTAACTAAAATTTTGTCGCCTGTTGAGGAAAAACTATTGCCCCTGATTGAAGTCGTATCAAAAAAGGTGTCAGCATTATACGTTTTAATAGATTGAACTTGCGGAGCTTGTGTACTTACGGCGCTATTTGATGGAGTCGATTGACTACACCCGCCCAATGCAAGTGTTATTGCACAGGCAACCGTTGCGAATTTTAAAGATTGTTTCATGGTTACATTCCTTGATTTATTGTTATGACGTTTTTAGTCTTACCTGAACACTTTTTAAACGCAAGTGATTAATGATTGTTAACTGCAACAAAGTGTTACAAAGGTTGTATCGTTTTAAATACGGCTAGCGATATAATGCTTACTCATACAAAAGGAACTATTTATGATTGAAGTCATTGGCTTAAATAAACAATTTACAACCAACGCGCTATATAGTGACTACAGCATTACATTTACAGCCCCACGAGTGTGTATTGAAGCACCTAATGGACAAGGTAAAACCACGCTACTGATGATGTTAGCGGGGCTTGAGGGCAGGCAAAGTGGTGAGTTTTTATTTTCCGGAAATACGCTCAATGACCCTCATAATCAGGTTGCGATCGCCAGTGACAGAATTGCGTTACCTGACTTTTTAACAGCTAAACAGATTATTAATTTATCTGTGAGTGCACTGAGGTGTGATTGGCCTTCAGCACTTATTAGCGGTTTTAACTTCAATGAATTTTTAAATACTCGCTTTGATGTGTTGTCATCGGGTAACCAAAAAAAATGTCAGTTGATATTGGCTTTAATGCGTGGCGCACCTTATTTATTACTCGATGAGCCCAGTGCAGCGCTTGACCAAACGAGTATCCATTATTTATTAACTTTACTTGATGATTATTTACTCGATAAACCAGATGGGCAAATAATTATTACCTGCCATGAACCCGAAGTGTTTATCGAACATGGCTTTGAGTGTATGTCTTTATGAGTAGCATAACTATTAAGCAAACAATTACTCAATATCACGCATTTATGGATTATCGCTATCAGGCCTATAAAAATGAACTTGCGCAATTGTTAGTGCAACTTAAAAATTTTGGCTTATTATTTTTTGTGGTGTTGGGATCGGCCATGCTTGGTATGATACTGCTACTATTTTTAGGACTGGGCAAAATCATCGACAGTGCTGATGCGCCGCAACACGGTGCACAAATGGCGTGGCTGTACTTACTATTGCAAAGTGTGATGCTTAGTGCGATGAAATCCGCTATTAAAAATAGTCAACAACGGCTATTTCAGCGAACGATTGTAAAGCCTGGCTGGCTTAAGTTAATGGATATTAAGTTATTACTATTAAGTAATGGGTGGTTGGTAGCAAGCGCGGTTATTGCGTTTGATTTAACCCTTACACAGTGGTTAAAAGCCCCGCACTTCATACTGTTTATGTCGCTACAATTTGGTTTAGGGATTTTATGCTTATATAACTCTCGGGCATTGACGATCGGTTTTTTATTGAGTGCTATTTTAGTATGTGTTCCTGTTGAAATACAGCCACTGATTTATCATCTCGGGTTTGTTTTACTATTTACGTTGAGTTTATTTATCCCTCAGGTAGCGCTAGGAGCTCGGTTATCTGTCAGTTCATTACTGAGCTTTTGGGTGATGTTCTTTGTTAACCATACATGGGTTTTAGTATGGCGATGTGCGCTTTTACTGTGTGTATTTATGTCATCAAGTACATTATTGCATGAGCGGCCTGATTTAGCGGAGATATTCACTATTCTAGCTCTGGCTTTTATTGTGTTATTTACCAGTTCTTTGCAATTTGATTGCGGTAAACTGCATGAAAAGTACCAGCTATTTTTTAAAGCGAATAACCAAGCAAGGCGTTTCTTTATAAGCCAGTTCGTTCCTGGCATGATATTTTTTAGCATAGCGCTGGCTGGGTTTATGGCTTTATCTAAGCAAGAAAATTATGTATTGCTGATTATGAGTTTAATATGGTGTGGCTTGCAGCTCTTTGCAGCGAAAAAAAAACCAGCGCATTATGCGCTGGTTTGGATATGTGTAACTGCGTTACTACTTGCTTTTTAATTTAAAAGGTTAAGCAGCATCTGCTTTTTTAGCGGCACTGTTACGTGCCGCTTTACCTGCAAGTAAATCAGCAGGGTCAAAGTCATCAACGTTAATAACATCTAAGCGCGCTTTTTCAACGCTTGCCAGCTTGTCAGCTTCGGCTTGCGTTAAAATACCGGCTTCAAGTCCCATTTGTGCAACTTTATCAAGTTGGAAGAATGGCAGTTTAAGGCCTTTTTCACGACATACTTTGTCAAATAACGGCTCAACTGCAAGTACGTCTTTAAGCGTTTGTTCTTGACGCCCTACTAAGTTAAGCGGCTCATTTTTCAAGTATACGTAGCTTGCTAAACGATTACGCGTTTCGCTTGGTACTTGGAGTATTTGTGCCAATTTATGCTCCAGTTTGTCGGTAGGTTTACGAACCGGGCGACCAAACGGGAATAACAGAAGCTTAAGTGCCGCGCGTAGCGGGGCAGATGGCATGTTATTAATTAAATCAGCCAGCGCACGTTGGCAGTGGTAAAGATGATCTTGACAGCTCCATTGTACAAGCGGTAAGTCTTCTTTTTTACGGCCTTCGTCGTTATAACGTTTAAGCGTTGCAGACACTAAATATAAGTAACTAAGTAAATCACCTAAACGAGCAGAGATACGTTCTTTACGTTTTAATGAGCCACCAAATACAGCCATACTGATATCAGACATTAGTGCAAGTGATGCACTAAAGCGTGACGCGGTACGATAAAACTCAGCTGTTTCGTCTTTAAATGGTGTAGTTGCAAAGCGTGCACCAGTAAAGGTCATCCACTTAGTACGTACTAGGTTAGACAGTGTAAAGCCAATATGACCCATTAATGCTTTATCAAATACCGCAAGTGCTTCTTCACGATCTTCAATTGCGCAGGCACCCAATTCAGTCAGAACAAATGGGTGACAGCGGATAGCCCCTTGACCATAAATAATCATATTACGGGTCAAGATATTTGCACCTTCAACGGTAATGGCAATCGGTGCACCTTGATAGCCACGACCTAAATAGTTATTTGGCCCAAGCATAATACCTTTACCGCCGTGAACATCCATCGCATAGTTGGTAGAGTCACGCATTTGTTCGGTTAAATGGTATTTAATGATTGCAGATACAACCGATGGTTTTTCACCTAAATCAACAGCACCGGTAGACATGCTAACGGCAGCATCGGAGCTGTACGCATATCCTGCAAGTTTAGCAAGTGACTCTTCAACACCTTCCATTTGGCCAATAGGTAAACGGAATTGACGACGAATACGACTATAAGCGCCACTGGCAAGCGCAATTGTTTTAATACCACCGGTTGAGTTTGATGGTAATGTAATTGCACGGCCAACCGATAAACACTCAACGAGCATACGCCAGCCTTGGCCTGCCATTTCTGGGCCACCAATAATGTAATCAAGCGGTACAAAAATGTCTTTGCCTTGAGTCGGGCCATTTTGAAACGGCACGTTCAGTGGAAAGTGGCGACGGCCAATTTCAACACCCGGCATATCCGTTGGGATCAATGCACAGGTAATGCCTAAATCTTTAGTGTCGCCTAATAAACCGTCGGGATCTTGCATTTTAAATGCAAGCCCAAGTACTGTCGCAACAGGCGCAAGGGTGATATAACGTTTATTCCACGTTAAGCTCAAGCCAATGACTTCCTCGCCTTCCCACATACCTTTACAGACAACGCCATAATCTGGAATTGCACTGGCATCAGAGCCGGCTTCTGGTGACGTTAGGGCAAAACATGGGATCTCTTTACCACTTGCAAGACGTGGTAAGTAATGATCTTTTTGTTCTTTTGTACCATAGTGCTGTAATAACTCGCCTGGGCCTAATGAATTAGGGACACCAACAATAGACGAAAGTAGAGTCGATTTACTGGTTAGCTTTTGTAATACACATGACTGTGCAAACGCAGAAAATTGTAAACCGCCATATTCTTTTTTGATGATCATGGCAAAGAATTTATTATCTTTAAGGTATTGCCATACATCTTGCGGTAAGTCGGTTAACTCGTGAGTTGCTTCCCAATCGTCCAACATGCCACATACCACTTCAACTGGGCCATCGATAAAGGCTTGCTCTTCGATAGTTAGTTTTGGCATTGGATATTGGTGTAACTTATCCCAGTCTGGGCGACCGCAAAAAAGATCGGCTTCCCACCATGTAGTACCTGCATCAATGGCTGACTTTTCAGTTTCAGACATTGTAGGGGTTACTTTTTTGAACATGGCAAAAACAGGTTTAATAATATATTGCTGACGAATGCCAGTAACAGATAATGGCACTGCGATGATCAAAAAGATCAACCAGCTAATTGCGCCAAACGCACCTGCAAAGGTACCAATGACAAGTGTTGCGATAGAAACGCCAAGGGCAGTATTCCAGCTCGCTCTGTGGTAACTCGCAATGCTAAGCAGCACGATTAAACCAAGTGTAAATATGAGTGTCATGTATTCAATCCTTAATAGAGGTCAGACCACCTCTGTTAGAGTAGCGTTAGATTAGTTAATTATCAAGTGGCTAAATGAGAATAATGTGAGTTTAGTCACATGTTTGTAACGAGTATAACTCAAGGCCTCAAACATAAGCTTGCCTTGCACTTGCTAATGCTTAACAATACTTAGTGTTACAGTGTGAGCCGATTGTGAGTGTACTTTTTAATTTCTAAAATAATCGGATGTACAGCTTAGATCTATAAGCTATTAACAAGTTAATTTTAAAGGTTAATTTATTTTATGTGTGAGTTGCTTGGGATGTCGGCAAATGTGCCTACGGACATTTGTTTTAGTTTTTCAGGCTTGTTAGAGCGTGGTGGAAATACAGGTCCTCATCGGGATGGGTGGGGAATTACATTTTACGAAGGGAAGGGATGTCGTACGTTTAAAGATCCTGAGCCAAGCTATCGATCTGAAATTGCAAAACTCGTTAAAGCGTATCCGATCAAAAGTGTGTCGGTGATAAGTCATATTCGCCAAGGTAACCGGGGCGAAGTGTGCCTTGAAAATACGCATCCATTTACACGTGAACTGTGGGGTAGAGAGATCACCTATGCACACAACGGCCAGCTTTCTAACTATCATGATTTGAAACCTGACTTTTATCGTCCTGTGGGTGATACCGACAGTGAGCTGGCATTTTGCTGGTTATTGGATAAAATTCGTGAAAAATACCCTCAGTGTCCAGAAAATATGGCCGTTGTGTTTCGCTATGCGGCAGAGCTAGCACATACGCTGCGTGAAAAAGGGGTATTTAATATGCTCCTTACAGATGGTGTATATGTACTGGCGTATTGTACTAATAATTTACATTGGATCACTCGCCGTGCACCCTTTGGAAAGGCTACGTTAATTGATGCCGATATGGTGGTGGATTTTCAAAAAGAAACTACGCCAAATGATGTTGTGACAGTTATTGCGACTCGCCCTTTAACAAACGATGAGCGGTGGCAAAAGATGGAGCCTGGTGAGTCTGCATTATTCAAAATGGGTGAGTTAATTTAGCCGTCAGTTCAAACGTTTGAATTTAACTCATGTGGGTATAAGATGAAATGCTCAAGTTATAATTATCATACTTGAGCGTTTCATCTTGGATAGAGAAACAAATTTACTCTGGTGCTATTTCGCTTTTACTTCTTCAGGTAAAGCAACAGGGCTGGTTACAGTAAACGATTTAAGCTGCACTTCGAATTGTTCTACACCTTTTTCGCCTTTCCACATTCTTACCAGCATGTAATCCATTTCAGGGGCAAACCAAGCAAGAGCTTGGCGTTTATCGTTATCGTATAAACGTTTCACTTTAATTGCTTCAATATTGCCGATAGGTAATGAAATAGTTTCTTTACCTACAACTTCAAAGTTGTAGTCTCTACGGTTGCCTTTTTTATCAATTAGCGGGTATGAAAAGCTGGTTTTACCCATTTTTAGTTCTTCACGCACTTGTACTTGATATGACAACGAATCTTGAAATTCATCGGTCCATTCGCAATCGAGAGGGTATTTGCTTTGACTGCTGTTAACTATCTTTTTTTCATTATCAAATTCGATAGCGTAATCTTTATCAGGCCCTGTGCCTTTGCGTTCCATCGTGTAGTTGAGCGGTGTGATTTTCGTATTACCGTAAATGAAACGAGAGGTTTCTTTACGTGAATCGGAAAAAATCATCCATTCAATATCACTGTGATACGTGACTTCATAGGTGTCATCATCGAGTTTTTTGAGAGTACGAATTGCTTTGCCATGATTTTCGCCTTTTCTGAGGACATCATAACTTGCTTCATATTGAGTAAGGTCACCAGCAATTAAACTAGTAGGAAGTAATAAAGTGCCCGCACATAATAGCAAGGCACTTAGTTTTTTATTCTGGGTAGTGCGCGCCGTGTGCAGGAAGTTGTTTTTCGTCAAGAACTGCATAATCTGCTTCCATAGTAAGTCGTTGTTCACTGAACCACTTGACCACCAAAGGATAGATTATATGCTCTTGTGCATGCACGCGTTTTGCTAATGTGTCAGCAGTATCATCTGCCAGCACTGGAACTTTGGCTTGAAGAATGACTGGACCGCCGTCTAATTCTTCAGTAACAAAGTGCACACTTACGCCATGAACGTCATCTTTTGCATCAATAGCTCTTTGGTGGGTATTCAGCCCCTGGTACTTAGGCAACAAAGAAGGATGAATGTTCAACATTTTTCCTTTAAATTTTTGCACTAAGCTAGGAGTAAGAATACGCATAAAACCAGCTAATACAACTAGATTTGGTGCGAAAGTATCTATAACGTTCATTAATTGCGCATCGTAGGCTTCGCGCGAGTCAAAATCTTTATGGCTAAGCACAGCTGTTGCTATGCCCGCTTGTTTCGCTCGCTCAAGGCCATAAGCGTCTGCTTTATTGCTAATAACAGCCGCTATGTTTGCGTTTATCTCGCCACTATTACAGGCGTCAATGATGGCTTGTAAATTAGAGCCACTGCCTGAAATTAAGACTACTAGACGAGAAGGGACCATTAATCACGGCCGCCTAGGATTTCTACTTGCTCTTCGCCTTCTTTAGCATCGTGGATTTCACCAAGGTGCCATGCGTTTTCGCCAAGATCTTTTAAAATCGTTAAGCTTTGCTCAAGCTTGTCAGCCGGAACAACTAATACCATGCCTACGCCACAGTTAAATGTACGGTACATTTCATGGGTAGTGATGTTACCGTTTTCTTGTAACCAGTTGAAAATACCAGGCCACTGCCAGCTATCACCTTTGACAACTGCTTTTGCAGATTCTGGTAATACGCGTGGGATATTTTCCCAAAAACCGCCACCAGTAATATGCGAAAGGGCATGTACGTCTACTTGTTTGAATAACTCAAGCAATGGTTTAACGTATATGCGTGTAGGTTCA
Source organism: Pseudoalteromonas porphyrae (assembly GCF_001298125.1). NCBI lineage: Bacteria > Pseudomonadati > Pseudomonadota > Gammaproteobacteria > Alteromonadales > Pseudoalteromonadaceae > Pseudoalteromonas > Pseudoalteromonas porphyrae. The sequence continues at coordinate 132,713 of NZ_LHPH01000009.1, forward strand.
AGTAGTGTTTCACCTAATGTTTTGCCTTCAAATTCTGCACTTGTATCTGCGTTAGATACTTCAAGTACTTTACGAATTAAAGAAAAGCCATTTGAATGAGGGCCACTAGATGCAAGAGCGATAAGCTGATCGCCTGCAGCTACTTTAGTACCGTCGATAATATTTGCTTTTTCAACTACGCCAGTACAAAAACCAGCCATGTCGTAATCTTCGCCTTCGTACATACCCGGCATTTCAGCAGTCTCACCACCAATTAATGCACAGCCTGAGATCTCACAGCCTTTACCGATGCCTGTTACTACATCTGCTGCAGTATCTACATCAAGTTTGCCTGTTGCGTAGTAATCTAAGAAGAATAACGGCTCAGCACCTTGAACGATAAGGTCATTTACACACATAGCAACTAAATCGATACCAACAGTATCGTGCTTTTTAAGGTCGATCGCTAAACGTAATTTAGTACCAACACCATCTGTGCCTGCAACAAGTACTGGCTGTTTATAGCCAGCTGGGATTTCGCAAAGTGCGCCAAAACCACCGATTCCGCCCATAACTTCTGGACGACGCGTTTTTTTAACTACGCCTTTAATACGCTCAACAAGTGCATTACCGGCATCGATATCTACGCCCGCGTCTTTATAACTTAGAGACTGTTTTTGTTCGCTCACAGGTTTTCCTCAAAAAAGTTGCATGTGGTTGCTTAGAAACGCGCGTATTTTACAACAATTGCAAGGGCGCGGCTAGTTCAAATAGTAAGTTTACTATTATTGACAAGGACAGTTGTCCGTATAATGACACAATAGATTTAGCTAACAGGTGCTAGGTAGTTCCTAGCACCTAAAACTTAGTCCCTTTTGTATTAAGCCTTTGCAGTCAGAATTGCACGTAAGGGGGCTGGGTAGCCTTCAATGGTTTTAGTGGTATCATTTGGATCGAGAAAATCGATAAGCGATTCGTTTTCCATCCAATCTGATTTACGTTGTTCTTCAAGTGTTGTAATTGCACAGTCTTTAATTTTCACATCTTTGAAGCCAACACGCTCCATCCATAGCTTAAGAGCCGCCGTGCTTGGAATAAACCACACGTTACGCATTTTTGCATAACGGTCAGTCGGTACTAATACTGTATTTTCATCGCCTTCAATAACTAAGGTCTCAAGTACTAATTCACCACCTGGGCGAAGTTGTGCCTTTAGTTGGGCTAAAAAATCAATGGGTGAACGACGGTGATAAAGTACACCCATTGAAAATACAGTATCAAAGGCTTTTAATTCAGGGAGAGCTTCAACGCCAAGTGGCAATAAATGGACGTTTTCATCAGGGTTAAAATGTTTGATAGCTTGAAACTGACATAAAAATAAATCAGAAGGGTCAATGCCGACCACAAACTCAGCGCCTTCACCACGCATACGCCATAAGTGATAGCCCGAGCCACAGCCAATATCTAATACTGTACGCCCTTTAAGAGGCTCAATATGTGGCAGTAAACGATCCCATTTCCAGTCACTGCGCCATTCAGTATCAATCTCAATGCCGTGTAGGCTAAAAGGACCTTTACGCCACGGCATCATGCGTTTTAATAAATGGATTGTTTGCTTTTGTTCGCCGTCGGTCATTTCGCCGGGTGCGCCAATCTGCACTTTATCAGTGATATTTACATGTTTGGTCGTTACTTCTGGCAGGTTTTTTAACACTTTTTGCCATTTAGGCAAGTCACCGTGACTGGCCTCGTTTTGCCAATGTTTTAATTGACTAGGCAATGTCTCGAGCCAATGGCTAAGAGGGCTTTGCGCAATGGCAGCATAAAATTGATTAAACCATGAAGACATTAAATATTTCCTAAATTACTTAATTGCTACTAATGAGCAAAAATTAAAACATTGATACCATACTTGAGTTTGGCTAAAACCAATATCACTGAGCCGTGTAAGGTGTGCGTTTAGCGTATCTGGACGCATTACATTTTCAATTGCCGTGCGCTTTTGGCTTATTTCTAATTCAGAATAGCCATTGTGGCGTTTAAAGTCATGATGTAAATCAATCAACAAATTATCGCATTGCTCATTTTCACCTTTAACTTTTTCGCTTAACAATAATACGCCACCGGGTTTTAAATTTGCGTATATTTTTTCAAGTACCGCTTGGCGTTGTGCTGGTGGTATAAATTGCAGCGTAAAATTCATTGCGACGACTGATGCATTTTCGATATTTAACTCGTTAATATCGCCAAGCGTTACTGTAACAGGGACTTCTGAGCGAAAGCCGTGTAAATGCAGTTTACACCGTTCAACCATGGCCTCTGAATTGTCGACCGCAATAATCTGGCAGTTATCGGTACGAATATTACGGCGTATACTCAATGTAACCGCACCAAGCGAGCAGCCTAAATCATATAAGTTTGAATTACTCTGTGCGTATTGACCCGCTAATTTGCCCATGGTGCTTACAATAGTGGCGTAACCCGGCACAGAGCGCTGGATCATATCTGGGAAAACTTCTACTACATGTTGGTCAAAGCTAAAATCTTTAACGGCTTGCTCAGAGGCATAAATACTGTCTTTTATGTTCACACAAACAGTCTCTTGAAAAATAATAGGGCTATTTTAGCATTTTATACTGGATAGTCAGTGATAATTTCAGTAGCTTGGCTAGAATAATGAATAACAAGTATAAAAAGAGAAGTTTATGAGTAAAAGTAAAGTAATAAGCACAGATGATATATTGGCCACTCTTTGTCACTCCGTAACGGGAGTACTTTCTTCAGCCAGCGGCAACAGCATTAGTTACTCAGCAATGGTACAAAAAATAACGCGTACCTGTATGCGTCCAGACATTGGCTGTTTTGTATTGTTCGATGGTGGGTTTACTGGTTTAGTTATTACAAACTTCACTTCGCAAGCTGCGATGGAAATTTATCACGATTATATGCGTAATATGGGTATGCCTGAAAATGAGATTGCCCACAGTCATTTATCTGATGATGTATCAAATGTACTTGGTGAATTAATGAACCAAATTGTGGGTGACTTTACGTCAAAAGTGCGTGAGCAACTACATACTTCTATCACCCAAAATCAACCTAAAATGATGGCCATCAACAAGCAAGTGCAAATATCTGTTGATACCACTATGGATAGACCACAAGCACGGCGAGTGACATTTACCACCGCTAAGCAAAATATCTTTTATTTAGAATTAGCGATGGATAAAACTGAATTTATCAAATTGCATGATTTTGATATCGTAGAGGCTATAGATCCTGACGATATTATTGAAAATGAGGCAAAGCAAAAAGCTGAAAAAGCGAAAGCTGCGGATGATGCAAAAGCAATCGACGCTGATGACGATTTTATGGCAGAGCTTGGGCTGTAAAGTCACGGAGTTTTAAAGCTGTAAGTATAAAAACAAGAGCGCGAGTGTACCTTGCGCTTTTAGATTTAAGTATGAATCCACTTTTTAATTAATCTGGATCCAAGACTTTAGTAATATGGGTTTCTAAATGAAACCCATTTATACATATTAGCGAATAATCATTTGCTCACGCTCTGGGCCCACAGACACCATACTTACAGGTACCCCCATCAGTGTTTCGATGCGTTCTACATAGTGCTGCGCTGCAGTAGGCAGACTGTCGAAGGTACGACAACCAGTAATATCTTCATCCCACGCTGGCATGCTTTCATAGATTGGCGTTAAGGCTGCTGTTTGTGGCCAAATAGGGTTTTCGCTGTGATCGCCGGCATAACCAACACATATTCTTAAATCTTTCATGCCAGATAGGCAATCAATTTTAGTTAATGCAATTTCAGTGGCAGCTTGTAATTCAACTCCGTTACGGGTGGCAACTGCGTCAAAATAACCCATATCACGTGGGCGGCCAGTCACTGCGCCATATTCGTTCGCGCTTTCACGAAAATTGTCTTGCTCTGCCATGGCGGTAACTAATGTGCCTGTACCGACAGATGAGCTAAATGATTTAGCCACAGCGATAACACGCTCAGGGTGCAAAGCTGGCAGCCCACTGCCAATTCCTGCATAGGCGGCAGTAACGTTTGATGATGTAGTATACGGGTATTCGCCGTAAACTAAATCGCGGCCTGCGCCTAATTGTGCTTCAAACAATAAATTGGCATTTTGCTTTTGCAGGGCTTTTAAAGGCTCTGTTACATTACAAATAAACTCACGCCACGGGGTAGTGACGTCTAACAGCCACTGAGTTATTTGTTCTGCTGTTTGTGAATAATCACAACTTGGGTATAGGGCTTTTAGCTGCGGCATTTTCCAATCCAGCATAAACCGAATGCGCTCTAATAAAACCTCAGGTTGATTTAGCCAACCAACTAAAATGCCTTTTTTCATTACGCGATCGCCGTATGCGGGTGCAATTCCTTGACGAGTAGAGCCGTAAGCGGCGTCACCTAGACGTACTTCTTCGAGGGTGTCTTCAAGGGCGTGTAACGGCAAGCAAAGGGTTGCACGATCAGAAATACTCAGCTTTACCTCAACGCCAGCGGTTTTAACTTCAGCGATTTCTTCGCTTAATGCAGCAGGGCTTATCACCATACCTGGGCCTAATACGGCAATACAATCTGGATTAAAAATGCCGCTTGGTAATTGGTGTAGTTTAAACGTGCCAAACTCATTTACAACGGTATGACCGGCGTTGTTACCACCTTGAAAGCGAATGCTTGCAGATGCGTTCTCTGCTAAAAAATCGACGATACGGCCTTTGCCTTCATCACCCCAGTTTGCACCTACAACAACAATTGACGGCATAATTTAATCTCCAAATTGATTGAATGAATATGGTATGCTCACTATCTAAATAAGAGAAATTAATTATAATTATTATCCTGATAAGAATTTCATATCGATTTTAGATAATTAAGGTCATCAAGATGTTAGATATTCATTGGTTAAAAACCTTTGTCACATTAGCGGAACTAAAACATTTTGGTAAAACCGCCAACGCACTGCATATGACACAGCCCAATGTTAGTTTGCATATTAAGCAACTAGAAAAAATGACACGGGTAAAATTGATAGAACGTAATCCCTTTAGTTTGACCCAAGCAGGTTTACGGCTATTAGAGTCTGGACAAAAAACCTTATGGGAATTACAAGTTTGCCAATCTGACTTAAATGCGATTAATGAACTACGCCAAGGCACACTGACAATTGCCGCCAGTGATATAATTTCTCGTTTATTGTTGATTGAGCCTTTTCAGTTGTTTAAATGCCAGTTTCCGGGCATTGACTTTACTTTGCTCAATACAACGTCTTCGCAAGCGTCAGCATTGGTTAAAAGTGCTGAGGCAGATTTAGGGTTTGTTATTGCCCAAAAAGAAAGTGAGCCGCTGCATTTTACGAAATTACAGCAGATAAAATGGTGTGCATTAGGTAATCATCTAAAGTTATGGCAACAAACCAAAAACGATAACAATATTACACTGACTGAGCCGCCAACATTAATCTTACTAGGCCATGATACGCGAACCCGAGACTTGCTCGATAGTGCTTTGCCATCTTTAAATTTACCAAATTATCGGGTGATGGAAGTGGGCAGTGTGGATGCACAAATTGATTGGGCTGAAGCGGGCTTTGGAGTTGCAATCGTGCCGGAGTTTTCACTGCTAAGTAAAGCAAATTTAACCACCACCGTCACCGCCTTACCACAGTTTCCAACTACGAGTTTAGGTTACATTGTGCGGCAAAACCAGGTGCTTTCAAAAGCAATAAAACAATTGCTGCATTGGGTGAGTGAAGAGATCTCACGTAGTTATCGTTAACAAGCTTGATAGCAATAGTTATTTCTTCGTTAATTTTAACAACAAAAAATGTAATACTTTCATGTATATATTAAGATGTGGTGCTAGCTGAAATTATACAGACTTATGCGGATCCTCTATTAAATGAGTTATTTTAAAAATTTAATCACAAAATTTATTATGATGATGCAAAAGCGGCCGGGTTTATTGGCGGTATTTGCGTTTTGTAGTGGTGTAGCAAGTTATGTGTTGGTTGAGCGTAAAGAGTCATTCTCGCAAATTATAGCCATACTACTGCTAGTTAGTTGGATATGGTTGATTGTAGATAACTGGCTGCGGGATAAAGTGGAGCAGCGCTTTGGCGTAGCAGTTTCTCCTAATTTTATGCGTTTTGCTTTGCAAATGGTGCAACAAGAAAGTTTGTTTTTTGCTTTACCCTTTTTTCTTGCTGTTACTTCTTGGAATCATCCGCAAGCTATTTTTACATCACTAATCATACTCTGTGCGTTTATATCAGTTGTTGATCCGCTTTATTATAGAAAATTAGCTAAACACAGCATTTTCTTTACGGTATTTCATAACTTTGCATTGTTTGTGGTTATTTTAGTCACTTTGCCAATATTACTTAATCTCACTACAAGCCAAAGCTTAGGAGTCGCATTAATAACCGCAATTATTTTTACTCTACCTAGTTTAGGTAACTTGATGCCTAATGCTCGATGGTGGCGTTTTCCTTTGTTAGTTTTACTGCTTTGCATTTTAAGTGCGGGTTTATGGCAGTTACGCAGTTGGGTGCCGCCAGCGGCTTTGCGATTAACCGATATCACTTTATCTCACCAAGTTGATGTGGAACAGCGCAAACCTGTGGGGAGTATCAAGCAACTAGATACTTACTCATTGCATGAGCTTGGTTTGTATAGCTGGACCGCGGTTAAAGCGCCGAGAGGGCTAAATGAAAAAGTATTTCATGTTTGGCTACTTAACAATAATGTTGTTGACCGTATTGCATTAAATATTACAGGCGGACGAGAGCAAGGTTATAGAGCATGGACACATAAAGTAAACTTCCCAGCAAACTCAGTTGGTAAGTGGCAAGTACAGGTTGTTACCGAATCTGGGCAATTGATTGGTTTAACTAAATTTACGGTTACTCAGTAGATTTGTTTGTTAGCAAAATCAATGGAGTTGCCACTTTTTGTCGTGGGCAATAATGTTTACTTTAAATATGGATTCTTTCCTTGCGTTACTAACACACAAAATATTCGTAAATCGAGCTCTAGCTGGTGGTATAGGGGTTCCATGTGACAGCAAAGGGCATAAAAGCTTTTGTTATGGTCTTTTTCCTTAAAGTGGGCTAGTTCGTGTACAACTAGGGCTTTTAGTAATTCCTCGGGCGCGCGCAGTAAGTCACTGTTTATGGCCAAATCATGTTTACGGGTTTTGCCTTGCATACGATAGGTGTGAGTACCGAGTGCATTAGTGACCATATCGCCTTGCTTTTTAAATGCGGCGCGGCCAAACGGGGGCGCGTTTTTTAAATAGCGCTTTTTAAGTTCGGTGGCATAAGCATATAACGATTTATCGCTAGTGATGGTGTGAGGGCGAGGGTATTTCTTGGTTAAATATGCGCCGTGTTTATCATTGTCAATAAGCTCCATGACTTGGTTGACAATTTGCTCTGGGTAGCCGGTAAAATAGCGTTTAAAATCACTCATTCAATACTTCTTTATTGTTAATTATATTTTAGCGGAATTTAAAATAAACTTGCTTGACTGGCTTCTTTTTCACCAATGAAAGGGGTTAGTACCGGGTGTTCATAAGCCAAATCTTTACAAAACTCGCGGGCTAATAATGGCGCTTGACGGTTATCTGCAGTATGAAAAAATACATACGGGTGTTTGCCTTCATCAAGCCATTGTTGCACTTTTTTCAGCCACGGTCGGTAATAGCTTTTATAGTCGTGTTCTAAATCGGCAATCACAAAACGAGCCATAGGTTGACTGCCAGTCGCAATGGCATGCACAGGTAAATGTGGCTTTTTTTGCTGGGCATCAATGAGCGCATCGGTATTTGGTTTGACTGCAAATAATGCGCGGGTATCCATAGCGATACGATTGATGTTATTTGCTATTAATAGCTGATTAAGGGCAATTTCGGCTGCGCCTTTTTTAAAAAATTCAGGATGACGAACTTCAACGCCGTAGCTTAAGCCTTTAGGGAGTTTGGTAATAAATTGCGCTAATAGGGGGAGCTGTTGAGGGCTAAAGCTACTTGGCAATTGCAGCATTATTTGCCCAATGTGGGGCAATATTGGTTCAAATAAGGTAAACCATGCGCTGAGCGCGTCATCTATATGAGTAAGCTGTAACTCATGACTAAAACGTCGGTGAAATTTAAAGGTAAATTTAAAATCACTGTCCACTGATTCAATCCAACGTGTCAGTGACTCGGCACTTGGATCGGCATAAAAGCTGGTATTACCCTCAACTGAATTAAATGTACGCGCGTATTCTCGCAGCATATCAGCATTTTTACAGTGACTAGATAACAAATTGCCTTTCCACGCGGTACTTGACCACTGCGGACACCCTAAATACAACATAAAATGGCTATAAAATTGTGTGTTTTAGCAAGTATATCAAATCTGTAAACTCAAAGCATAGAAGTGGTTTTTTAGGTCGCATTGATACAGGTTAGATCAAATGACAAAATGCAGCGTTTCATGTAAGTTTAATTCCAACGACACTCGCATCTTGAGGTAACTTGGGTATAATACCCAGCCTAAAATGATTTATAAATAGTGGCTTATCTCCCTCCAAAACAGCAATTTTTAGGGGAAGCGGCTATTGGTCTTTACACTGACAGGAATACTATGCGCTCTATATACTGCGGACAACTAAATAAAACACACGTAGATCAAGAAGTTGAATTATGTGGTTGGATCAATAAACGACGTGACCTTGGTGGACTTATCTTTGTCGATTTACGCGATAGAGAAGGTTTAGTACAAGTTGTATTCGATCCTGAAGTTGAAGGCTTAATGGATACAGCGAATACGTTACGTCAAGAATTTTGCGTACAGTTAAAAGGGGTTGTTCGTGCACGCCCAGAGAGCCAAATCAATAAAGATATGGCAACGGGTGAAGTTGAAATTTTAGGCACCGGCTTAACTATCATCAACCGCTCAGAGCCATTACCGCTTGATTTTAATCAGGTAAACTCTGAAGAGCGTCGTTTAAAATACCGTTACCTAGACCTTCGTCGTTTAGAAATGAGTGACCGTATTAAATTACGTGCAAAGGCAAGTAGCTTTGTGCGTCGCTTCCTTGATGAAAATAACTTTTTAGACATCGAAACACCAGTACTGACTAAAGCAACACCAGAAGGTGCGCGTGATTACTTAGTACCAAGTCGCGTTCATAAAGGCAGCTTTTACGCATTACCGCAGTCTCCACAATTGTTTAAACAATTATTGATGATGTCTGGTTTTGACCGTTATTATCAAATCGTTAAATGTTTCCGTGATGAAGATTTACGTGCTGATCGTCAACCTGAATTTACCCAAATAGATATAGAGACCTCGTTCATGAGCTCTGATCAAGTACGTGGTATGACAGAGAAAATGATCCGCGAAATGTGGCAGCAGTTGCTAGATGTCGATTTGGGTGAGTTCCCAATCATGCCATACTCTGAGGCAATGAGCTTATATGGCTCTGATAAGCCAGATTTACGTAACCCAATGAAACTGATTGACGTTGCTGATTTAGTAAAAGATGTTGAGTTTAAAGTATTCTCTGGCCCTGCAAATGATGAAAAAGGCCGTGTTGCAGTATTAACTGTACCAGGTGGCGCTTCGCTTTCACGTAAGCAACTTGATGATTACACTAAGTTCATCGGTATTTACGGTGCGAAAGGTCTTGCTTGGATGAAAGTAAACGATCGCGGTGCAGGCGCTGAAGGCGTACAATCACCAATCGCTAAGTTCTTAAATGAAGACGTTATCAACGAACTACTTGCGCGTACTAACGCACAAACTGGCGACATCATTTTATTTGGTGCTGATAAACGCAACACAGTAAATGAAGCAATGGGCGCACTACGCATTAAGATTGGCCTTGATTTAGAAATCACAAATCTTAATAGCTGGGCACCACTTTGGGTTGTTGACTTCCCAATGTTTGAAGAAGATGACGAAGGCACATTACATGCCGTTCATCACCCATTTACTGCGCCGAAAGATGTGAACGCAAGCGAACTTGAAGCAAACCCTGCAGCGGCTATTTCAGATGCATACGATATGGTATTAAATGGCTACGAAGTAGGTGGTGGTTCGGTACGTATTCACAACGCCGATATGCAAGAAGCGGCATTTAGAATCTTAGGCATTGATGCACAAGAGCAACAAGATAAGTTTGGTTTCTTACTTGAAGCACTAAAATACGGTACGCCACCGCATGCCGGTCTTGCGTTTGGTTTAGACCGTTTAGCAATGCTACTGTGCGGCACTGATAACATTCGTGACGTGATTGCTTTCCCTAAAACCACACAAGCATCGTGTTTATTAACCAACGCACCAAGCAAAGCCAATGTAGACTCATTGTCAGAGTTGGCAATTAGTGTTGTTGAAAAAGCTGAAAAGTCAGCAGAATAAGTTATTAATTAGCACTTAACCGCGCAATTGATTAAAAACCCTTAAGTGTTGGCTTAAGGGTTTTTTTATGGTGTAATAAAATTTGTTTAATCTCTTTGGGTTCAATTTCCCGGCGTAACAGTTTTTGACTTTCGGCTAATTTAGATACTCTACTCTGCTTCTCGAAGCGAAAAGCCTTAGCGCGGGGTAATTCATTAAGAAATATATTAAGGACAGTAAATGAATATTAATGCGACGTTGCTTGGTGAATTTTTGGTTTTTGTATTTATAGTATGCATCCCATTATTTGCATGGATAAGTTATCGCCTTGGTAAAAGAAAAACAACAACACCGGTTATCGTTGCTGTAATTGGCGGGCTATTATCAATTATTCCTCTTTTTGGGTTGATTTATATTGCGGTTCTTGCTTTAAAAAACGATTTAGAGGTTAAGCCTTCTAGTGTTTAAAGAGTTAGACTATTACGATCAGCAATTTTCAAAATGTGCTGTCAACGCACAACGTTTTAGTAACATAGAATTTGAGCAGTGCCAGTTTATTGAATGTGATTTCAGTGACAGCCAGTTTAGTAATTGTCGTTTTATTGAGTGCGAATTTATTAACTGTAACTTGAGCGATTTGAATTGGGGTTATAGCGCGCTTGAAGACGTAAGCTTTGTTGATTGTAAACTCAATAGTATTCAATGGGTGCAGGTAAATTGGCCGCAACTAGCACTTACATCATCGGTGAGTTTTAAAAATTGCCAGCTCAGTCATAGCTCGTTTTATGAGTTAGTGTTAAAAGAGCTGACTATGACAGGCTGTTTTGCGAAAGATGTTGATTTTAGACACGCTAATTTAGCGGCTAGTAATTTTAGTGACACTGATTTTAGAGATAGTCTGTTTCATCAAACACATTTGAATAAAGCAAACTTTGTCGGCGCGACGAATTTTAATATTGATATAAAAAATAATAATGTTAGTAATGCGAAGTTTGAGCGTTTTGAAGCGTTAAATTTACTCAGTGGACTGGATATCGAGCTGGTAGATTAGCCGTTATTACACGGCTAATTTAGAGCTGAATTAGCAGGCAGGGCCATTTTTATTTCGTGCGCTGGCAAGTGCTCTGGCGATATCAAGTAGTGCAGGGGTAATATCACTTGCACCATCTTTAATTAGTTTTGATACATCACCTGACGAATACAAGCTATCACGCGGCGATTTAATACCTAACTCACGTACAAAATCTTTAGTTTTACCTGTACTACCTGTTTCAATAAATTTAAAAATAATACGCTCGTTATTATTTTTTGGCTCTGTTTCTAGCGTTTCGATTTCAGCTTTATACGCTTCAATTCTGCTTTGTAAAATATCGATACGTTCTTCGATGCTATTGTATGATTTCATGGATAGGTTCTTTTCTAAATAAACGTTAGGACAATGGCACTATTATCGCATAAATTTAAAATAATTATTTCTTTCTTTAAGACTGTTAATTGTTCTTAGCACTTCGTTTTATTGCAATTAATATTCAAAGCCTTAAAGTACTTTGTAATTTAAATAAAATAAGCTAGGCAAATTAATGCCACTACCTTTTAAGTACTTTGTGAGCTTCTGTTTTCTCATAGTCAGTGTAACCGCGAGTTCCGCAACAAACAGCGAAGTGATTGTTGATAAAGCGCGTGCTCGCGTCATCCCGATCAGTATTTCATTACCAGCATATAACGAGCACTGCAGCCAACAAACAAAATGCCCAGTGGCATTTATTAGTGCTGGCTATGGGATTGCGCATACTGACTATCAGTTTGCGGTAGATGTTTTTACAGCTAAGGGTTATTTAAGCATTGCTGTAGCTCATGAACTAAAAAATGATCCTGCGCTTAACTCTAATCCTCCCTACATGGCAACGCGAATAGAAAATTGGCATCGTGGTGTAGTCACTCTGAAATTCTTAGTTGAGAAATTATCCGCTAAATATCCGGCGTATGATTTTAGCCACCTGACTTTATTTGGTCACTCAAATGGTGGTGATATATCTGCACTCTACGCAGCTATCTACCCAAATGAGGTGAGTAATGTGATCACCTTAGATCATCGCCGTATGTTATTACCTCGCAATAAAAACATTCGGGTTTTAACGCTGCGCGGCAGTGATTATCCTGCTGATACGGGGGTATTATACACCGCAGACGAACTTACAAGTTTCCCTGTGGATCAGTTTTTTTTACCTAATGCACGCCATAATGATATGTTCGATGCAGGGCCTATTAAATTGCTCAATAAGATGAAAAGGCATTTAAACGAATTTTTGGTACATCAAATATCTAATGAATAGATAAACGTTATTTATAAGGAATTAATTTACAATGAAGTGTTTTTTGCAAGGAAGCATAATTTTATTGCTTTTTTTTACGTCGCTATTTTGCATGCAAGTCAAAGCATTAGACTCAACACAAGGGCTTTATGTAACGATAGATGTTAAACCTAATGGCGATCTTGTAATTACAGAGCAGTTTGATTTAATCGCAGGCGGTTATATTTTTGAACACGGTATTTATAGAGCAGTCCCATTAGTATTAGAAGGTCAATATGGTGGCCAGTATCTAGCTGGTTTTAAAATGTTAAGCGCTCACTTAAATGATAAACCCACCCCTTATTTAGTGACGTTTTCAGAAGGTCAGGCCATTATTAAAGTGGGAGATCCAACTAAAAAATTAGCTTTAGGGCAAGCTAAGTTTGTTATTTCTTATCAGCTATCAGATAAAATTAGGTTTTTTCAAAATCATGATGAGCTTTTATTTCATGCGATACCTTATCAATGGGCAACCTCAATAGAGCAGTCAAAGGTTGTAGTTAATCTACCTGAAAAGTCACGTGCATTGCAGTGGCTTGCGTATACAGGTTCTTATCGGGAAAAAGGCAGCGATTACTTTGCCCAGAATCCAAAACAAAACGAGTTTAGGTTTACTGCTAAGACTGTTCTAGGTCAGAGTCAGGGAATGACTATTGTGATTGCGTTACCTAAAGGTGTAATAGAACAACCATCGCTGTTTTATCTTATATTTTTATTGGAGTTTATCGAGTGGGTTATAGCCATAATATTTTTAGGTGCAGTCGGTAGCTTTATTTATTGGTCTTGGCGTAAATTCGGCCAATATCCTGATGAAAATGTTGAACTTTTAGAAGTAGTAAAAATACCAAATGAACTTTCCCCGGCGCTGATCCGAGGTATCACCAAGCATGGATTTTCTATGAAATGCTCAATCGAAGAGTTTACATCAACCTGTGTAAGCTTGGGAGTTAAAGGTTATTTAGACTTAAAATACACTCAAGAGTTGAGTACTGAGACGGTAGTTGTTGGCCGATATTACTCACATTCATTGTTACTAACGGTTAAACCCAACTTTCCTAATAAGGCCCTGCCAAAAAATGAGCAATGTGTACTTGATTGGGTTATCAATGAAGGTGGTTGTTACGTTATTAGTAGCGATAATAGAGAACCAAACCGTCAGCTTTTTAAGTTGTTTAGTACAGCGTTGAGAGCTGAGGCAAAAGACGCAAAAATTTTTACCTGGAATTTCAAGTACACACTCATTACTGTTGGTTTATCGAGTATGTTTGTCGGCGTTCAATCGGTTTTAGGCGTATCAGATTGGATTGATATACTGTGGGGGCCGCTGGTGATAGTGATGACTTTTCCCATATTTATTTTATGGTTTGCCATTTACGAAAGCATTTTTGATAAAGATAAAGATAAAGATAAAGATAAAGATAAGCCTGCGTCACAAATAAAAAATAAAGCGCTGATGATTGGTGCTGTATGGATCCCATGGGTTGGTTTACTGTGCTACTTTTTACCATTATTGTCGTTATCGAGCGCTTTTTTAATACTTTTTTGTCTGTCAGCAGCGCACTTAAATTACGCTCCCACCCATTATGGCCGACAATTATTAATCAGTGCGTTACAGATAAAAAAATATATAGAGGCCGAAAAAGAACCTGAGGATGATTTTTTACTCGATGCATCGGAATATGAAACGTTGTTACCATATGCTATTTCATTAGAGCTTCAAAAAGTGTGGTGTAGTCGATTTGATAATGTTCAGAAAATGAAAAGAAAACAATTTAGAAAACTGAAAGCACGTAAGAAACGATCATCTTCTGATAACCTTAATCCATTCAGGTACAAGCCTATTTGGTTTTTGGGTAGCTTTTCAGCTCAGTCAGAATTTGTTAATTCGTTAGAGAGCATTAGTTATTCGGCCACTGGTAATTTAGGCGCTTCATCTTCTACGACTAGTTCGGGGTTCTCCAGTGGTAGTGGTTTTTCTGGAGGCGGCGGTGGAGG